>JAEUHU010000134.1 GCA_016793305.1 Planctomycetota bacterium | reverse complement strand
ATCGTCGGCCAGGACGCGCTGCTCGACGGCCTGCTGATCGCCCTGCTCGCCGACGGCCACGTGCTGCTCGAAGGCCTGCCCGGGCTCGCCAAGTCGCTGACCGTGTCGTCGCTGGCGCGCGCCGTCGGCGGCCACTTCCGGCGCATCCAGTTCACGCCCGACCTGCTGCCGGCCGACCTGGTCGGCACGCACGTCTACAACCCGAAGACCGGCGAGTGGCAGGTCAAGGAAGGGCCGGTGTTCGCCAACTTCGTGCTCGCCGACGAGATCAACCGGGCGCCCGCGAAGGTGCAGTCGGCGCTGCTCGAGGCGATGCAGGAACGGCAGGTGACGCTGGCCGGCGACACGCGGCGGTTGCCGGACCCGTTCCTGGTGCTGGCGACGCAGAACCCGGTCGAACAGGAGGGCACCTACGCGCTGCCCGAGGCGCAGATCGACCGCTTCCTGGTCAAGCTCGTGGTCGGCTACCCGAGCAAGCAGGAGGAGATGCGCATCATCGACCGCATGGCCGGCCTGTCGGCGCACGCGGAGGTGCAGCAGGCGACCTCGCCCGAGGAGCTGCTGCGCATGCGCAAGCTGCTCGACACGATCTACCTCGACGACAAGGTCAAGGGCTACATCGTCGACCTGGTGTTCGCCACGCGCGAGCCGGAGAAGGTCGGCCTCGAGAAGCTGAAGCCGCTGATCCTCTACGGCGCGTCGCCGCGCGCCTCGCTGGCGCTGGCCCGCACGTCGCGCGCGCGCGCGTTCCTCGAAGGGCGCGGCTTCGTGACCCCGCAGGACGTCAAGGCGGTCGGGGCGATGGTGCTGCGCCATCGCGTGCTGACCACCTACGAGGCCGAGGCCGAAGGGGTCACCAGCGAGCAGGTGCTGCAGCAGGTGTTCGACACCGTGCGCGTTCCCTGAGGCCGCGAGCGAATCGACATGGCGCGGGCCCTCGACCCCGAACTGCTGGCGGAAGCGCGTCGGATCCAGATCCGCGCCGACCGCATGGTCACCGACGTGATGTCGGGTGGCTACAGCTCCGTGTTCCGCGGTTCGGGCATCGAGTTCGACGAGGTGCGCGAGTTCGCCGAGGGCGACGACCTGCGCTCGGTCGACTGGAACGTCACCGCGCGCACCGGCCGGCCGTTCGTCAAGAAGTTCGTCGAGGAGCGCGAGCTGACCGTGTTGTTCGTGCTCGACGTGTCCGCGTCGATGGCGTTCGGCACGACGCCGCGCGGAATGCCGGCGCGGCGCAGCGTCGCGGCGACCGCGGCGCTGTTCGTCGGCTGCGTCGCGTTCGCCGCGGCGCGCAACAACGACAAGGCCGGGCTGATCCGGGCGGCGGCCTCGGTCGACCGCTACGTGCCGGCGAAGAAGGGCAAGAAGCACGTGCTGCGGCTGATCCGCGAAGCCTGCGAGCCGCCGGCCGAAGGTGCCGGAGGCGACCTGGCGGCAGCACTCGACTACGCCGGTCGCGTGCAGCGCCGCCACGCGATCGTGTTCGTGGTCAGTGACTTCCTGACCGGGGTCGGGCTCGATGCGGGCGTGGGCCCGGCACTGCGGCGGCTGGCCCAGCGCCACGACGTCATCGCGGTGCGCATCCGCGATCCGTTCGCCGCCGGCCTCGACCGGGCTGCGGGCGACGCGGCTGTGTTGCCGGCGCTGGGTCTGTGCGACTTCGTCGATCCGGAGACCGGTCGCACGGTCACCGTCGACCTCGCGAGTCGGGCCGTACGCGAGCGCATCCGCGCCAACTGGCAGGCCGAGCGCCAGGCACTGCTGGCGACCTGCCGTCGGGCCGGCGTCGACCTGCTCGACGTGCCGACCGATGGCTCCGTGGTCGATCCTCTGGTGCGCTTCTTCCGCATGCGCGAACGGCGCGGGGCGAAGCGATGAGGCGCTGGACGGCCGCGCTGCTGTCGTTGGTGCTGGCGCTCGCGTCGTGCGGCGGTCCAGCGGCGCCGTGGACCACGGCACCGGCGACCGGTCTCGACCTGAAGCTCGCGAGCTCGGCCGACGAAGTGGCCCTGTTCGAACCGCTGCAGCTCACGCTGGACCTGTTCGTGGCCCAGGGCCTCGACGTCGCGTTCGCGCCGGAGACGGCGCTCGACGCCGCGGCGTGGCGCACCGCGGTCGTGGCGACCAGCGCGCAGGAGCTGCTGGGCGGCGAGTGGCGGCGCACGGTGCTCGAACTGCGGCCGCGGCGCGGCCCAGGTCCGCTGGTGGTGCCGCCGTTCCGCGCCGCCACCAAGGACGAGGCGCTGGCGGCGACCACGCCCGAACGGACCGTGCTGGTGCGCTCGGCGCTCGGTGCCGCCGCCTCGTCACCGCCGACCCTCGAAGGCGAGTTGGCGGCCTCCGTGCAGGCCTTCGGCGAACCGATCGAGCCGGCCTGGGACTGGCGGCCGGCGGCGCTGGCGGGCGGCGGAGCGCTGCTGCTGCTGGTGCTGCTCGGCCTGTGGCTCCGGCCGCGGCGGCGGACGATGGCGGCCGAGGTGGCGCTGCCGCCGCACGTGCGGGCCCTGCGCGAGCTGCAGCGGCTGCGCGACGCGGCCCGTACGACCGAGGCCCAGATCGACGCGTTCTACGTCGGCACGTCGCAGGTGCTGCGCGACTACCTCGAAGAGCGCTTCGGGCTGCACGCCCCCGAGCGCACCACCGAGGAGTTCCTGCGCGAGCTCGAGGGCGGCGACGCGCTGGCCGCCGCGCACCGCACCGAGCTCGAGCGCTTCCTGCGGCAGTGCGACCTGGTGAAGTTCGCCGGCGTGCGTCCGGGCGAGGCCGAACACCTCGCGACCTGGCAGCTGGCGGCGGCGTTCGTCGAGGCGACGCGCGTCGATCGGGTGGCGGCCGAGCCGGCGGTGCCGCAGCACCAGGCAGTCGCGGAGGTGGCGCGATGATCGGGGTGCTCGAACTCGGCGACGTGACGCTGCTCGACCCGTGGTTCCTGCTGGTGGCCCTCGGGGCGGTGCTGGCGGTGGTGTGGCGGGCGCTGCGACCTCGCGCGGCCCTGCCGACCGCCTCGGTGCACCTGTTCGACGGCGTCGGCCGCACCTGGCGGCAGCGCTTCGTCGTCCTGCCGACGGCCGGCAAGCTGCTCGCCGCGTGTGCGCTGGCGATCGCGCTGGCGCGGCCGGTCGAACGGCAGGTGCTGCCGCTGCGCGAACAGGGCATCGACATCGTGCTGGTGCTCGACACCAGCTCGTCGATGGAGATCCCTGACATGCGCGACGACGGGCGCTACCGGCGCATGGACGCCGCGCGCGACCGGGCGACGGCGTTCGCGAAGGCCCGCACGCACGATCGCGTGGCCTTGGTCACGTTCGCGCGCTATCCGGAGCTGCGCTGCCCGCCGACCCTCGACGAGCGGGCGCTCGGCGCGTTCCTCGCCACCGTCGACACGGTGCCCTCGCAGAGCCCGCTCGACGGCACCGCGGTCGGGACCGCGCTCGCGAAGGCCGTGCAGGTGCTGCAGGCGAGCCGTGCGAAGTCCAAGCTCGCCGTGCTGTTGACCGACGGCGAGACCACGGTCGACGACATCACGCCGGAGGAAGGCCTGAAGATGGCGATGGACGCCGGGGTGCGCGTGCACACGATCGGGCTCGGCAAGGGCAGCCCGACGCCGTTCGGGCGCATGCGGCCGCTCGAGTTCCAGGACCTGCGCAAGATCGCCGAGCAGACCGGAGGCGTGTTCTTCCAGCCGAAGGGCGACGAGGAGCTGGCCGAGGTCTACGCGCGCATCGACGAACTCGAACGCACCGAGATCGAGGACCCGCGCTACCGCATCGTCGACCGCTTCGAGTGGCCGCTCGGGCTCGGGCTCGCCCTGCTGCTGGTGTCGCTGCTCGCCGAGGTGCTGGTGTTCCGGAGGGTGCCGTGAACGACCTCGAATGGGGCCGCGGTTGGTTGTGGCCGGCGCTGGTCGCCCTGCCGTTCGTGTGGGCGCTGGTCTACGCGCTGTTCGACCGGTCGCGGCAGGCGCTGCGGCGCTACGGGGCTGCGCCTCGTCGGGGCAGCGGCGGACCGTTCGCGCGGTCGCTGCGGCTCACCCTGCTGCTGCTGCTCGGGCTGTTGTGTTGGATGGATCCTCGCAGCGGCGAGGAGACGGTGGCGGTGGAGCGACGCGGCCTCGACGTGATCGTCTGCCTCGACACGTCGCGCTCGATGCTCGCCGGCGACATGGAGCCGAACCGGCTGCAACGTGCGATGCAGGACGTGCGGGCGCTGCTGCCGGCGTTGGCCGGCGGCGATCGCATAGGCCTCGTGGTGTTCGCGGGCGACGCGCGCGTCTGGATCCCGCTGACGCACGACCTCGACTCGTTCCGCGGCCTGCTCGCCGAGGTCGACACCGACGCCGTGAAGCTCGGCGGCACCGACCTGGCGCAGGCGCTGCGCAAGGCGCTCGCCGTCTCCGACCCCGACAACCGCAAGACCACGGTCGTGCTGCTGCTGACCGACGGCGAGGACCTCGCCGGGGCCGGGCGCCAGGCCGCGGCCGAGCTGGGCAAGGAAGGGCTGGTCGTGCACGCGGTCGGCTACGGCAGTGCTCTCGGCAGCAAGATCGCCGTGGCGGGCCGCGACCAGCAGCAGTTCCTGCGCGACAAGGCCGGCCAGGAAGTGGTCTCGCGCATGGACCCGGACAGCCTGCGCAAGCTCGCCGAAGCGACCGGTGGCGAGTTCGTGCGGGCCGAGGCGATGGCGTTGCCGCTCAACGAACTGCACGACAAGCGTCTCGTGCCGATGCAGAAGCGCAGCTACGAGGCGGGCGAGGAGCAGCAGAAGCAGGCGCGCTACCAGTGGCTGCTGTTGCCGCTGCTGGTGCTGTTGTTGTGGGAGATGGCGATGGCTGGAGGACGACGATGAGCTGGCTCTCTACCGTGCCGCTGTGGCTGTTGCTGGTCGGAGGCGACCACGAGCGGGGGCTGCAGCTCTACCGCGACGGCAAGTTCGCCGAGGCCGTGCAGGCGTTCCGGGCGGCGATCGAGGCCGACGGCGACTCGCCCGAACTGCAGTGGAACCTGGCGCTGGCCCACTTCGCGGCGGGCCAGCTGGGCGAGGCCGAGACGGCCGTCGAGAAGTACGCGGCGCTCCTGCCGGGGGCACGTTCCGACCTGCACCTCGGCATGCTCGGGGCCGTTCGGCTGCAGCAGGCCCGCACCGGCGCGCAGCAAGCGCTCGTGCCCGGGCCCGACGGTGCGATCGCCGATCCGCTGCCCGAACTCGAGAAGGCCCTCACGACCTGCCGGGAAGCCGTCGACTACTACGAACGCGCGCTGCTCGACAAGCCCGCCGCGGAGCTGCGCCAGGGACTCGAGCGGGCCCAGCGGCTCGCGCAGGCGCTGGCCGAACGCATCGAGGAGCTGAAGAAGCAGCAGAAGCCGTCCGAGGAGAAGAAGCCCGACGAGGACGGCAAGCAGCCCGACGAGAAGAAGCCGGAGGACGAGAAGAAGCCGGACGAGAAGAAGTCGGGGGAAGGCGAGTCCGAGAAGGACGAGAAGAAGCCGGACGACCAGGAGGGCGAGGGCGAGTCGTCGAAGCCCGACCAGGCTGGCGACGATCCGAACGCCGAGCGCAAGCCTGGCGAGGCGGGGGAAGGCGAGCCGGGTGAAGGCGAACAGAAGCCGTCGGGCGAGAACCGTCCGCCCGAAGGGGAAGCCGAGCGGTCTGCCGAGCCCGAGGGCAACGGAGCCCAACCGCAGCCGGGGGAGGCCAAGCCCGAGGCCGGCGAGTCGAAGCCACGAGAACCCGGGGCCGAACTCCCCGAAGCCGGCAAAGAGCAGAAGCCCGGCCAGGACGCCCCGAAATCCGGTGTGGCCCGCAGCGGCTCCGGGGGGCAGGAGGCTGGCGACGAGGCGAAGCCACGCCAGCTGAGTCCGGAGCAGCTGTTGCGACTGCAGGAGACGTTGCGCAAGCTCGAGGAGCAGGCCCGGGCGGTCCAGGCTCGCGGCAAGTCCGGACGGCGCCCGGTGGAGCGCGATTGGTGAAAGCGCTCGCGAAGATGCTGCCGGCCTGCTGGGGCGTCGTCGCTGTGACGGCGATGCTCACCGCCCAGGAACGCCTCGAGGTCGCCGGCCCCGAACCGTCGGTGCTGCGGCTCGGCGATTCGGCTCGCGTCGACGTGCGCATCCACGATCCGCAGGGCTCGCTGCGCGACCTCGCCGTGCCGAAGGTCGATGGCCTCTTGGTGCGTGTGTTCGGCCCGTCTCGGCAGGAGCAGGTGCAGATCGCCAACGGCCGCCGCGTGCACAGCGTGCAGGTCGTCTATCAGCTCGAACTGCAGCCGCAGCGCGAAGGTCGGTTCGAGGTGCCGTCGTTCCCGGTGTGGACCGGCTCGCGCGAGCAGGCCACCTCGGTGATCCGGCTCGAAGCGACCAAGGACCTGCGCGGCGAGCAGTTCGCGTGGCTCGACGTGGTGCCGGAGAAGACCCGCGTCTACGTGCACGAACCGGTGCGGCTGCACGTCGAGTTCGGCGTGCAGAACGGCGTGCGCCTGGCCCGTGGCCGCGCGCAGACCGGCCAGGTCTACCAGGATGTCGAAGTGCAGGCGCCGTGGCTCGACCAGATGCCGTACGCCGAAAAGATCGAGTTGCCCGAGCCGATCGGCACGACCACCCTGATCGTCCACGGTGGCAACCGGCTGGTCGCGGTGGGGCACGACCCGGTGTTCGAGCGCGATGGCGCCAGCTGGCAGCGCTTCCGGCTCGAGCGAGCCTACGTGCCGACGCAGCCCGGGCGCATCGAGTTGGTCGAGCCGACGCTGCGCTTCCAGGTGGTGCGCAACGAGAGCCGCGACGTGTTCGGGTTGGCGCGCGGCGGCATGAGCGAGAACTTCTTCGTCTACGGCAAGCCGCTGTCGATCGAGGTGCTGCCGATCCCCGACGCCGGGCGCCCGAATCCGTACTACGGCGCGGTCGGCCGCTTCACGCTCGAGGCGACGCTCGATCGCGACCAGGTCAAGGTCGGCAACTCGGTGAAGCTGACGCTGACGGTGCGCGGCCAGGGCAACCTCGAGTTCCTGCGCCTGCCGACCCTCGACGACCTGCCGGGCCTGCACAAGCTCGGCCAGACCGAGGTGCAGCGCAGCGCCGAACGGGTCGCCGTCACCTACGACCTGACGCCGCTGCGCGACACCGTGACGCAGGTGCCGGCGATCGAGTGGAACTTCTTCGACACCACGCCGGGCGTCGAACGGTTCGTCGCGGTGCGCACGCCGCCGCTGTCGCTGCAGGTGACGCCGCTGCCGCCGGGTGAGACGCTGGCGGCGATGCCCGAGAACGTGGCGGCTGCGGTGACTCCCGGCGTCGACGACGTGTTCGACCTGCCGGACCTGCGTGGCCCGGCGGTGCAGCGGGAGCTCGGCTCGGTGCTCGGCAACTGGGCTGCCGTGCTGGGCCCGTGGCTGCTGCTGCTGACGGGCCTGCTGTGCGGCCGGTTCTGGTCGGCGCGGCGGGCCGACGTGGTCGGTGGGCGGGCGCGGCGGGCGATGCGGGCGGCGCTGACCCAGCTCGATGCTGGCGCCGATCCGGCGCTGGTGCTGGCCGACTACCTGGGCGCGCGGCTCGGCGTGCCGGGCGCGGCGCTGATCGCCGCCGACGCGGCGGCGCGCCTCCAGGCGGCCGGCGTCGCGCCCGAACTGGCGCAGCGCGCCGCAGTGGCGATCGAAAGCGGCACGGCGGCCCGATACGGCGGTGGCGCCTCGCTGTCGGCGGACACCGTGCGAGGCCTGCTGCGCGATCTCGAAGGGGCGCGCTTCGGCGTCGTGCGTGGACTGCCGTGGTTGCTGCTGCCCTTGTTGGGTGCGCTGGCCTCGGGCGAAGGCCTCACGGCGCAAGCGCCGGCCGATGCGGCGGTGGCGGCCTATCGGGCGAAGGACTGGGCCGCGGCGGAGGCCGGGTTCGCGCAGGCGTTCGCGGCGACCGGGGATCGCCGACTCCTGCGCGCGCGCGGCAACTGCTTCGTGCGCATGGAACCGCCCGATCTGCCGCGTGCGTTGTGGGCCTACGAGTCGGCGCGGCTCGGCCTGCCGCGCGACGAGGAACTGCTCGCCAACCTGCGCCTCGTGCAGGAACGGCTCGAGCTGCCGGCCGAGGACGACGGCCTGTTCGCACAGGTCGCGCGGCTGCTGCGCCGCTTCACCACGACGGAGCTGCAGCTCGCATGTGCCGGCCTGATGACACTCGCGGCGGCCGCCTTGCTGTTCGGCTGGCGGCGACCGTGGTTGCGCTGGCTCGGCGGCCTGCTGCTGGTGCACGCCGTCGCCATCGCCGCCGAGCTGCTGTGGCTGGCGCCGGCGCGGCCCATGCGCGCGATCGCGTTGCAGCGGCTCGAACTCGCCGCCGAACCGCGCGCCGACCTGCCGGCACTCGCGACCGTGCGTCCCGGGGTGACGGTGACGGTGCTCGGCAGCGCGGTCGGGTCGTTCGTGCGCGTGCAAGCCGGCGATCGCATCGGCTACGTGCCGAGCGCGAACGTCGGTGTGATCGACTGACGGCTCGCCGGCTCCTGTCGCGGGATGCGGCATCGGCTGGCGAGCCAGCGCACTCGGGTTCCAGAAGCCGGAGCTGCGGGAGTTTCCTCATGCAGCGTCCGGGCCTCCCGGCTCGAAAGCCCTGGAGCATGAGCACCCTCGCCCACATCGCCGGCATCCAGCATCTGTTGGATCGCTGGCGTTCGCTCGGATCGCGTCGCTCCCGGTTCGGTGTCGAGTTGATCGCGCGAGTGCCCGACGCAGACAGCGAGCTGTGGATGCATGCGGTGTTCCCTGGACTGAAGGTCGACCAGGTGGTCAGGCTCGAACAGGATCTCGGGCAGGCGCTGCCGAACCGACTGCGCGCCTTCTACCGCTGCTGCGGTGGCATGCGGTTGTTCCTCGGTGCCTTCCAGGTGTTCGGACTGCGCCGACCGGGAATCGGGCTCGGTGCGTTGGCACTGCAGCCCGAGGACCTGGTGGCGCTGAACTACGAACTCGACGTGCTCGGCTGGAAACCAGCCGGTGCCGTGGCGTTCGCCGTGAACAGCCTGGACCTCAGCGTGCACCTCGCCGGCATGGGGCGCACGCCGGACGAGGTGGTGCGTTGCGATCGGCGCACCGGGGCGGTGCTCGAACGCCACGAGGACGTGTTCGCCTGCGTCGACGCGCGGCTGCACAAGCTGGACGAGCTGATGCTGCGTTGAGCGGGTGTCGCCCGCGGTCAGCCGAGCATGCGGCGGGCGCGGGCTGCGGTCATCAGCAGCACGAGGCCGAGCACCATGAACACGCCGGCGACGAGCCAGCGGACCAGCCACTCGTAGATCAGCACCAGCATGCCGAAGCCGGCGACGGCGGCGCCGAGCACGAACAGCACCCCGGGCAGTTGCGGTGGGATCGACGGCATGCCGGGCATGCCGGCTTTCAGCTTGAAGTCCATCAGGGGAGGCTCTTCCGGTAGAGGCGGTAGCGGCGGTAGAGGCAGAGGCCCATCGTCGCCAGCGGGTTCAGCATGTCGTGGTTGTCCTCGAGGATCCAGCTGGCTTCGCAGGCGTCGAAACCAGCGGCGATGCCGTCCTCCATGACCCGCTGCATCATCATCACGTCGACACCGGCGCGGCGGAACTCCTGGGCCACGCCGAGGGTCAGCACGCGGATCGTGGTGGTGGCGCGCAGCTGGCGGAGGAACTTCCACCAGCCGAACGGGAGCAGCCGGCCGCGGCAGGCGTGCACCGCCTCGTTGACGTCCGGCAGCGCCACCAGGAAGCCGACCGGTTCGCCGTCGATCTCGGCGATCTGCAGCAGGGCCGGGTGCGCGATCTTCTTCAGGTCGCGCGCCTGGGCGAGGAACTCGTCCTCGGGCATCGGCACGAACCCCCAGTTGCGTTCCCAGATCTTCTCGTAGAGACGCCACATGATGCGCACGTCGCGCTCGAAGTGGCGCATGTCGACGCGCCGGATCGTCGCCGCGTTGCGCTTCTGCAGGTGTTCGGCGATGCGCGCCATGCGCTTGCGATCGATGCCGACGCTGGTGCCGCGCAGCGCCACCAGGTCCTTGGCCTTCTCGAGCCCGAACGCTTCGAGCCAGCCCGCGTAGTGCGGCGGGTTGTGCGGCATCATCATCACCGGCTTGCCGGGCTGGCCTTCGACCAGCAGCCCGCAGCGGTAGTTGGTCGACAGGTCGACCGGGCCGCGCAGCTCGGTGGCGCCGCGTTGCCGGCACCAGTCGGCCGCGTGGCCCAGGAGCTGGGCCGCCGTGTCGGCGTCGCTCGCTTCGAAGTGGCCGAAGAAGCCGACCCGGTCGCCGTGGAACTCGTCGTGCAGCCGGTCCCGGCAGGCGCTGACTCGGCCCGTGCAGCGGCCGTCGCGCCAGGCGCTGAAGAACCCGGCCTCGGCGTGGCGGAAGAACGGGTTCTTGCGCGGGTCGATCTGCCACTTCTCCCCGGCGGCGAGCGGCGGCACGAAGTGGGGATCGCCGCGATAGAAGCCGCGCTGCAGGTCGAGGAAGCGGCCGGGATTCGCCTCGGTCCGGATCGTCGAGCTCGCACGCAGGTCTTTTGCGGGGGCACTCATCCGGATAGACGTTAGGGGATGCACCCGGGGCTCGCCACGCATGCTCGCCACACCGCCCGCGCCGGGCTGGCCCTCGTCGGCTTCGTGCTGTTCGCTGCCTGCGCTGCGGCGCCAGCGCGCTACCAGCCCGGTCGCCTCGGCGAAGGCCAGATCGCCGTGTTGCGTGCGGCCGAGGCGGCTTACCGCGCCGAGCAGCCGGACTACGCGGTCCGGCGGGCCGAAGTCTGGCGCGATCCGGACGCCACCGGCTGGCTGGTCCGCATGTTCGTGCACGACGTGTTCGCCGTGCGTGAGCAGCGGCCGTTGGCGTCGCGTCCCGAGGAACTCGCGCGGCGCGCCGCCGGACAGGATCCGGTCGAAGCGCGCGCCATCGAGGAGATCCGCGCCGCCGGCGAACGCGCCGTGCCGGTGCTGGTCGGCGACCTGTTGCTCGACGACCAGCCACTGCACCGCGAGCTGGGCATCGAGCTGCTGGCCGAGGTCGGCGCCCCGGCGCGCCAGGCCCTGTTCGAGGTGGCCCGAACCGGCTCCGTCAAGGCGCGGCGGGCGGCCGCCCGTGCCCTCGGGTTGGTCGGGCTCGACGCCCCGTCGCTGCAGCAGCTGACGGCGATGCTCGTCGACGGCGACTACACGGTGCGGGCCGACGCGGCGCGAGGCCTCGCCAGCGGCGGGGTGGCGGGGTTGCCGGTGCTGCTGGCGCACCTGGACGCCGAGCGGGATCCGTTCGTCGTACGCACGATCGTGCAGGCGATGGGCGAGCTGCGGGTCCGCGCCAGCGGGGATGCCCTGGTGGCTCGCCTCGAGCGTTGCATCGCCAGCCGCGACGACGAAGGGGAGCGGGCGGCGCAGGCGGCGCTGCAGCGCCTGACGACCACGCGCGGAGTGCGTTCCGTGGCCGCTTGGCGAGAACTGGTCAAGACCATGCCGGAGGCGAGCGCGTCGGAGCCGACGTCGAAGCAGCGTCCGGCTTTGACGAAGGACCGCGATGGCTGACGACTGGAAGATCCACCGTGACCGCAAGGCGTGCGAGCGCCCCGGCTGCCCGTTGCCGACCAGCCGCAGCTGGTTCGCCGTGCTGACGTGGCCAGACTGTGTGCGCCACGATCTGTGCGACGCCTGCTTCCAGGAGCACGAGCGGCACTGCACCAAGGCGGAGCCGCCGATCTTCTGGCGCACGGTCCGCAAGGCGACCGGCAGCAAGGAGCCGGTGCTCGACCTCAACAGCCTGCGGGCCCTGTTCGACCGCCTCGCTTCGGTCGACGACGACCGGGCGCGGGCGCTGCGCTACTTCTGTGCGCTGTTGCTGTTGCGCAAGCGGGTGCTGCGCATGGTGGCGCCGCGCACCGCCGAGCAGGAGCGGGCGGATCTCGTGGTGGTCGACCCGAAGATCAAGGAGATGGAGCCCATCCCGTTGATCGCGCCGGCGATCGACTTGTCGGATCTTGGTGGCCTGCGCGACGAATTGATGGCGGCGATCGGCGAGGGTGTGGCCGACTCCGGGGCGAACGCCGGGGACGCGTCCTGACCCTGTCGGTGTCGTCGTTCAGCGCCAGCTGACGTCCCAGACCACCTCGGGCCCTGGTTCGAGGGCGGTCGCCACCGGGATCAGCAGCCAGGCGCGCTTGCCGTCGCGGCCTGCTTCGACGCCGCGCGCCGTCGGCAGCACGCTGCTGCCGACCACGTCGGTCGCGTTCTCGATCTCGAGCCGCAACACGTCGGCGAACACGGTGGTCTTGCCGGTCGGGTCGTAGACCTTCGTCAGCGGTGTGCGCTTGTCGAGCGGCAGGGCCAGGCTCTGCACCCATCCGGCTGCCGGGCCACGCTGCAGGTGGATGCGCAGGGTCGGCCCTTCGCCTTCCAGGCGCGGCACGATGCGCAGGCTCTGGTCGCCGAAATCGAGGTTGGCGAGGTTGGCGACCGTGCCCTGGCTGTGCACCAGGGCTGCGGTCCTGTCCCACTTCACGCCGTGGGCGGCGACCTCGGCTGGGCCGGGCTTCGGGCTGTCGACGAGGGCCCTGGTGGTGAGCCTGGCGCCGCCCTTCTGGGTCAGGTCCAAGTGGAAGCCGATCAGCTCGTTGCCGGAGCAGCCGGCCAGCACGAGGCAGGCCGAGGCCAGGACACGACGGAGCAACTGGGGCATGGGAGCGGTCGTTGGTTTCTGGGGGTGGATCGAAAAATCTCGCTGCGGCCACGGTCTCTTGCCGACCCTCCGGCTGGGGGCGGTGGGTCAGGTCCCTCCCCATGGGGTGGGGGAGATGCTGGTTACTGGTGGTTTATCGTGGGTAGAAGTGGTTGGCGAGTGGGTGTCAGTGGTTGACAGTGGTTTCGCGCGCGCTAGCATTGGGGGGGACATGGCGCAGCGGCGCCTCCGGACACGGCACGATGGTCACCTACTCTGGGAGCTCGGAGCACGGCCTGGACGACAAGGGCAGACTCGTTCTGCCCGGTCGCATCCTGGACGAGATTCCGAAAGCCCAGTGGAAGTTCCACCTGACTGCCGGGCTGGATCGCTGCCTGCTCCTGCACGACGCCGAAGGGTTTCGTGAACTCGTCGAACGGATCGGGCGGGCAGTGCCTGGCAGCCGCGCTCACCGCGCTCTGTGCCGACGATTTCTCGGTCACTCGGAGGCCGTCGAGCCTGACGGAAACCGGCGCATCAGGGTGCCGGAGCCGTTGCTCAAGTACGCGGGGCTCGCTCCAGGCCAGCCCGTCGTCTTGGTAGGCACCGGCCGGGTCCTCGAGATCTGGGCGGCGGCCAACCTGGACACGGCGTTGGCCGAAGCGGGGCCCGACGAAGAGCAGCTCTTTGCAAGCTTGGTGGGTCCTACCCAATCGTCGACGCCCGCGGGCACTCCGTGAGCGTGGTGAGGACGTGTCGACGCCCCCTCGGTCAGGGGGTGCGTTCTGCGACTGCTGCGGGGCGGTCTCTGGGATGCGGCGCATGAACGGTGGCGACACGGATCGTGGCAGCGAGGGTGTGGACGGGTCTAGGCAACCCGTCCACCGCCCGGTGCTGCTGGCCGAGGTGATGGCACATCTCGACCTGCGTGAGGGCTTGGTGGTCGTCGATGGTACGGTGGGCGCTGGTGGGCACGCGAGGGCAATCGTGCAATCCATCGGCGCTGCCGGTGTGTTGGTGGGGCTCGATCGGGACAGCGAGATCCTGGTTGCGGCGCAGTCGGCTCTGGCGGAAGCCAAGGCCGCCGGCGCCGCGGCCGGGGTCTCGCTGCACCATCTTCCTCACGCGAGGATGCACGAAGCGTTGGCGGTGATCGGTCAGTCCCGCTGCGATCGCGTGCTGCTCGACCTCGGCGTGAGCTCACTGCAGTTGGACCGTCCCGAGCGGGGTTTTTCGTTCATGGCCGATGGGCCTCTCGACATGCGGATGGACGCGTCGGCGCCGGTCAGCGCCGCGGACTGGCTCGCGTCCGTCGACGAACGCACGCTCGCCGACACTCTGTATCGGCTGGGCGACGAGCGCTATAGCCGTCGCATCGCGCGGTCCGTCGTCGAAGTGCGTCGGCGCACCCCGATCGTGCGCACCGGTCAGCTCGCCGACCTCGTGGTCCGTGCCCTTCCCGGTGCGGCGCGCGGTGGGCGGATCCATCCGGCGACCCGCACGTTCCAGGCGATCCGCATGCAGGTCAACGACGAACTGGGTGAGCTGGAGCGCGGCCTCGAGGCCGCGCGCCGCTGCTTGCGCCCCGGCGGCCGCCTCGTCGTGATCTCGTTCCATTCGCACGAGGACCGCGTGGTGAAGCACTACCTGCGCGCCCACTTCGAGGTGCTCACCAAGAAGCCCGTCGAGGCGATGCCCGGCGAGGTGCACGACAATCCTCGCGCGCGCAGCGCCAAGCTGCGCTGCGGCCTGCGCCGAGAGGACGTCGCATGAGGTGGATCCTGGCCGGCATCGCCTTCGCGCTCGCCGTGGTCATGGCGATCGGTACCGCGGCGCTGCGGGCGGAGAACACCCGTCGGCGCCACGACGTCGAGTTGCGCATGCGTGCCACCTGGGATCGGGTGGTCGAGTATCGCCGTCTGTCCGTGGCACAACTCGAGGAGGCGACCGCGGAACACCTGGCGCGGCGCCACTGGCAGGCGCTGCATGCGAACGCCGACCGGGCCGCGGAGCAGCTGCAATGAGTCTCGCCGAACGCTGGCGACTGCGCGTCGTGTTCGCCGGACTCGGAGCGGTGCCGGTGTTCCTCGCCGGCTGGCTCGCCTGGGTGCAGGTGGCTCAGGCCGGGGAGCTGCAGCGTGGACCGCGTTCGCCCCTGCGCCTCCTGCCGTCCACCGCCGATGCCCAAGGGCAGAAGCGCGAAGTCCTGCCGGCTCCGCGGGGCACGATCTTCGATCGTCTCGGTCGGCCGCTGGCGCTGGACTGCGAGACCTACGAGGTGCGGGCGGGCTTCGGTCTGCCGCGTGCTGCGCAGCAGGACGGTGCGGCGATGCGCACCTGGCTGGCCGGGCTCGCGGATCGCCTCGCCACAGCCCTGGTCGCCGACTCCGAACTGGCCAACCGGGCCGAGTCGGCGCGGCAGCACCGGGAACGCCTGATGCAGGCGTTCGGCCGGGCGTTCGCCTTCGACAAGCTGCCGGCGGAAGGCGCCCCCGCGAAGAACCACCCGATGTCCGCCGACGTGCTGGTCGCGGGCGGGGTCGATTCGCTCGAGGTGATCGACGCCCTGCACCGCCTGGTCGAGGAGACCCGGTATCGCCACGTGCGGCTCGACTTCCTGCGGTCGTTCCGGCGCCACTATCCGGATCGCACCTACACCTACGGGCTGGTCGGCCACACCCGTTCGCAGTGGATCCAGCCGGACGGCGCTGGCAAGGAGCTGGTCGTCGAGGGGGCCTGCGGCCTCGAGACGTTCCGCGTGCTGACCCCGGACCGGGCGGCTTCGCGCGGCTACCTCCGCGACGGGCGCGGCAGGAACTACTTCCTGGCCCCGGCCGACGACGTGCCCCAGCCGAGTGCCCTGCACACCACGCTCGACATCGAGCTGCAGCGCATCGCCGCCGACGAACTCGCGGCCCACGCGAACAAGGCCGTGGCGAACGGCAAGAGCACGACGCCGAAGTGGGGGGCGATGGTGCTGGTCGAGATCGAGAGCGGCGACCTGCTGGCCGCGGCGTCGTGGCACGAAGAGGGCGTGAATCCGGCGGCGGCGTCGTTCGCGCCGTACCAGAGCGTGTTCGAGCCGGGTTCGATCGTGAAGCCGCTCGTGCTGGCCTACGCCCACGAGGCGGGCGTGCTCGACTGGAACACCGAGTTCGACTGCGCGCCTGGTTGCAGCGAGTATCGCGAACGCATCGCCGGCCTCGGTCGCCGCAAGCCGGTGCGCGACGATCACGACTGCGCGCGCCTGTCGCCGCACGGGATCATCACCAACAGCTCGAACATCGGTGCTGCCTACTGCGGGCTGCTGCTCGCCCGTGAGCAGTGGGCCGACTACATGGACTTCTACGGCTTCCGGCAGTCGCTCGGGCTGCGGTTGCCGGGCGAAGGCCGGTCGAACACCAACGCGCGGTCGTTCGCGACCGACGTCCCGCTGCGGTCGTTCCGGGCCAACAGCGCCATCTCGTTCAGCTTCGGCTACGAGATGAACACGACCGTGATGCACGTCGCGCGGGCCTACCTGCGGTTGTTCCGAGGCGCCAAGGCGGAGCTGCGGCTGTGCCGAGGGGTCGAGGTCGACGGCCGTTGGGCGGCGAACCAACCATCCGTCGAGCTCGGTCCGGCGCTTCGCGACGAAGTGGTCGCGGCGGTCCAGGCGGCGATGATCGACGTGGTCAGCGACGATCCGAAGGCCACCGGCACGCACGTGCACCGGCAGATGTTGAAAGAGCTGGGGATCGATCTGCACGGCGTCGTCGGCGGCAAGACGGGCACGGCGGTGAGCACCGTCGGGCTGGGTGGTGGACGCGTGCAGGAAGTGCGCAATGCGAGCTTCGTCGGCTTCCTGCCGGCGGAGCGGCCACGCTGGCTCGCCGTCTGCGTGATGCAGAAGGACGGCCGTGAAACGTTCTATGGCGGTAGCTATGCTGCGCCACCTGTCGTTCGGTTGCTGCTCCAGTGTCAACAGCTCGAGCAGCGACGGCGATGGCAGCAGGTGGTCGGCAGCGGCGGCGACGGTCAGGTCGACGCCGGTCGGTAGACTCCTGGTGATTCAGGCTGGAGCCGGGGGGCTCCAGGGACAACTCGTTAGGGCGGCAGATGACTGAGGTTGCTTATCCCTCCGGACTCCCGTCCGGCCAGGGACTCGTCCGTTTGCGTGAGATCCGCGACTGCTTGCAGCCGCGCGAGATCCTCAATTGGCGCGATCTGTCGATCGACGGCATCTGCTTCCACAGCGGGGAAGTGCGCGCCGGCAGCCTGTTCTTCGCCATCCGCGGGGCCAAGAACGACGGCTCGCTCTATGCCCAGCAGGCGGTGGCGCGCGGCGCTGCGGCCGTGGTCGCGGAGACGCCGTTGTCGCTGTCCGTGCCGGTGCTGGTGGTCGATTCGGCGCGCGAGGCGCTCGCCGACGCGGCGCGCTACTACTACCGCGATCCGTCGCGGGCCGTGTCGGTCGTCGGGATCACCGGCACCAACGGCAAGACCACGACGGCGCACCTGATCCGCGCCTGCCTGCAGGCCGATCGTCGCCAGGTGGGCCTGCTCGGCACGATCGCCTACGAGTTCGGCGGTCGCCGTATCCCGGCGACCAACACGACGCCCGACCCGGTGCGCATCCAGGGCTACCTGCGCGAGATGGCGGATCGCTTCGCCAGCGCCTGCGTGATGGAGGTCTCGAGCCACAGCCTCGACCAGGATCGCGTGCGCGGCGTGCGCTTCGCGTCGGCGGTGTTCACCAACCTGACCCAGGACCACCTCGACTACCACGGCACGATGGCGAACTACCAGCGCGCCAAGGCGCGGTTGTTCACCGGGCTCGCGCCGGGGGCCGCGGCGGTGCTGAACCGCGACGATCCGGCCGCGGTGGCGATGGCCGAGGAGCTGCAGCGTGGCGTGCGCGTGTCGTGGTACGGGCTGTCGCCCGACGCCGACGTGCGGGCCGAGAACCTGCGCCTGGGACCCGACGGCACGCGCTTCACGATGGTGATGCCGAACGGGCGGGTGGAGATGTTCCTGCGGCTCGTCGGACTGCACAACGTGCACAACGCGCTCGGCGCAGCCGCCGCGGCGCTGTCGCTCGGCGCCAGCGAGCTGACCGTCGCTTCGGCGCTCGAGGACGCGCGCGCGGTGCCCGGACGGCTCGAGCAGGTCGACACGTCGGTCGGCTCGGGCGGGCGCATCCGCACCTTCGTCGACTATGCGCACACGCCGGACGCGCTCGACAAGGTGTGCGGCACGCTCGCCGAACTCGCCGAAGGACGGTTGCACGTCGTGTTCGGCTGTGGCGGCGATCGTGATCGCACCAAGCGGGCGCCGATGGCGGCCGCGGTGGCGCGGCACGCGCAGTTCGCCTACCTGACCAGCGACAACCCACGCAGCGAGGATCCCGAGGCGATCCTCGACGACATCGAGAAGGGGCTCGTCGGTGGAGCTGGGCGCTACCAGCGGGTGGTCGACCGCGCCGAGGCGATCCGTACCGCCATCGCCACCGCGGAGCCTGGCGACACGGTCCTGATCGCCGGCAAGGGTCACGAGGCGTTCCAGGTCTTCAAGGACAGCGTGGTGCCGTTCGACGACCGCTTGGAGGCCGCGCGCGCACTCGCGGCGAGGGAGGCAGGATGGTTGCACCGATGAACCGGCCGCGTCAGACCGCGGCGTCCGAAGGTCGCACCGGCCGCGCCCTGCGTGGCTCGTGGCTCACCGCAGCAGCGGTGGCACGCGTCACCGGCGGGGAAGTGCTGGTCCGAGGTGTCGCGGCAACGGGCGTCACCACCGACAGCCGTGGCGACTGTGCCGGTCGGTTGTTCGTCGCCCTGCGCGGCGCCAACCACGACGGGCACGCGTTCCTCGCCGCGGCGACCGCGGCGGGAGCCGCGGGGCTGCTCGTCGACGGGGCTGCCACGCTGCCGGCGAGCGAGCGGCGCAGCGACCGTGCCGCGCCGTTCGTCGTGCGGGTCGCCGACACCGGCACAGCCCTGCTCGATCTCGCCGCCGAACATCGCCGGCGTCACCGGGCGAAGGTGCTCGGGGTGACCGGCTCGTGCGGCAAGACGTCGACCAAGGAGTGGCTCGGCGCCGTGCTGGCGCAGGCGATGCCCACGGTGCGCTCGCCCGGCTCGTTCAACAACCAGATCGGCGTGCCGCTGACCCTGTTCAAGATCGCGCCCGACACGCGCGCCGCGGTGGTCGAGATCGGCACCAACGCACCCGGCGAGATCGCGCGCCTAACCGAGGTCGCGCGGCCCGACATCGGCATCGTCACGTGCGTGGCGCCGGCCCATCTCGAGGGCCTCGGTTCGGTCGCCGGCGTGGCCCGCGAGAAGTCGGCGCTGCCGGCGGGTTTGCCGGAGGACGGGCTCTGCATCCTGAACGGCGACGACGCGGCGTGCCGCGCGATGGCCGCGGTGACGCGAGCCAAGGTCGAACTGTTCCGCGTCGAGCACGCGGCCGACTGGTTCGCCACCGACGTGCGCTTCCACGCGCTCGGCACGACGTTCCTGCTGCAGGGGCGTCGCCAGGTCACCCTGCCGCGGCTCGGCACGCACAACGTCTACAACGCCCTGGCGGTGATCGCCGCGGCGAGTCATCTCGGCGTCGCCGAGGAGGACGTGCTGCAGGCCCTGGCGACGGTGCCCTCGGCCCAGCGCCGGCTCGAGCCGAAGCTCGCGGGCGGCGTCACCGTGTTCGACGACACCTACAACATGAACCCGCAGTCGGCCGCGGCGGCGCTGCACGCGCTGGCCGGCCTCAGCGGCAGCGGGCGCCGCATCGCGGTGTTCGGCGAGATGCGCGAACTCGGCGAGCAGAGCGAGCCACTGCATCGCGGGCTCGGCGCCGAAGTGGCGGCGACGCGGCAGGACCTGCTGGTGTGCGTCGGCCCGGGCGCCCGGCCGATCGCCGACGGCGCGCTCGGGGCCGGCATGGCGGCGACCGCCGTGCACCTGGTCGCCGACCAGGACCAGGCGCTGCAGCTGCTGCGGGCCTCCCTGCGCCCTGGCGACCGGGTGCTCTGCAAGGCGTCTCGTGCGGTGGCACTCGACCAGCTCGTCGATCGCCTCGTCGCCGACCTGGGCACGGAGCGCGGCAGTGCCGCGGCGATGGGCTGAGACGATGATCCACTGGCTCGCTCCCTGGCTGTTCTCCGAGGACGTCTGCCGTCTGCTCGGCTACATCTCCGTGCGGGCGGCGGGAGCGGCCGTCACGGCGTTCCTGCTGGCGATCCTGTTCGGGCCGCGCGTCATCGCGTGGCTGCGCCAGCTCGGCATCCGCGAACGCACCGACGAGACCGGCAGCAAGCGGCTCGAGGAACTGCACGCGCACAAGGCCGGCACGCCGACCATGGGCGGCGTGTTCATCGTCGCGGCGATCCTGGTCGCCTGCGGGCTGTGGATGCGCTTCGACGGCCCGAACCGGTTCTCGCTGCCGGGGCTCGTGCTCGTGGGCGGGTTCGCACTGGTCGGGCTCTGGGACGACTGGGTGAAGCTGACCGACAAGACGCGCAAGCGCGGCATCACCAAGCGCGAGAAGCAAGGGGCGCTCACGGTGCTGGCGCTGCTGGTCGGGCTCTGGCTCCTGGTGCCGGCGGGGCTGCAGAGCGAACTGGGTGGCCCGCACCTCTACGTGCCGTTCGCGAAGGACGTGTCGCTCGAGCTCGGCGTCGCGTTCGGCGTGCCGTTCCTGCTGGTGGCGATCGTGGTCCTCACCGGCTCGGCGAACGCGGTCAACCTCACCGACGGACTCGACGGGCTCGCGACCGGCTGCGTCGCCACGGCAGCGCTCGCCTACGCGGCGATCACCTACGCGGTCGGCCGCGTCGACTGGGCGCAGTACCTGCTGGTGCCGCACGTCGCCGGCGCCGCCGAGATGACCGTGATGATGGCGGCCCTGCTGGGCGGGGCGCTCGGGTTCCTGTGGTTCAACGCCGCACCGGCGATGGTGTTCATGGGTGACGTCGGCAGCCTCGGGCTCGGCGGCGCGCTCGGCTACGCCGCGTTGGTCAGCCGGACCGAACTGGTGCTGCTGGTGGTCGGCGGCGTGTTCGTCGTCGAGGCGCTGTCGGTGATCCTGCAGGTGGCCTCGTTCAAGCTGCGCGGCAAGCGCATCTTCCGCTGCGCCCCGCTGCACCATCACTTCCAGTTCGGCGGCATGCCGGAGACTCGGGTCGTGGTGCGCACCTGGGTCGTCTCGGCGCTGCTCGCCCTGTGCAGCCTGGCCCTCTTCAAGGTGCGCTGAGATGACCGTCGCCATCACTCCGCGAGAACTCACGCAACGGCGCGCGCCGAACCTGCGCGAGCTCGACCTGCTGATGCTGGTCACGGTCGCGTTGTGCTGCCTCGGCCTCGTGATGGCGGTGTCGGTGCGCGGTTCGCAGGTGGACGTCGGGCCCATGCAGGTGATGCGGCAGCAGGGGGCGAAGCTGCTGTTCGGCCTGGTGGCGTTCTTCTTCTGCGCGGTGATGCCGATGCGGTGGCTGCGCAAGCTGGCGATGCCGGCGTTCGCGATCGGTGTGGTGGGGTGCCTGCTGCCGCTGCTGTCGTCCGGCGTCAACGGGGCCCAGCGGTGGATCCGCTACGGTGGCTACCAGTTCCAGCCGGTCGAGCCGGCGCGCTTCGCACTGATCCTGGCGATGTCGTGGCTGCTGGCGCGGGCGGGGCGGAAGGTGACCACGTTCTGGCACGGCTTCGCCCCGGCGATGGGCTGTGCCGTGCTGTTGGCCGGGGCCCTGGCCCTGCAACCCGACAACGGCAACGCGATGATCGTGCTCGGGCTCGCCGGGGCGCTGGCGCTGGTCGCCGGGGTGCGCGTGGTCAACTTCCTGCCGGTGGTGGCGGCGGCCGTGATCGGCTTCGTGGCGATCGCGATGCAGCACGGCTACGTGCGCGACCGCGTGACGGACTTCCTGTCCCCTGACCCGCGCGGGCAGGTCGGCCTCGGCTTGATCGCGGTCGGCTCCGGCGGCCTGTTCGGGCGCGGACTAGGGCAGGGCTGGATGAAGATGGGCTTCGTGCCGGAAGCGCACAACGACTTCGTGTTCGCGATCGTCGCCGAGGAGTTCGGTTACCTCGGCTCCTTGTTCGTGCTCGCGTCGTTCAGCCTGTTCGGCTACGTCTGCTATCGCCTCGTGCTGCAGGTACGCGACCCGTTCCTGCGCAACGTGGTGTGCGGCTACTCGGTCATGATCTGCATGCAAGCGGCGTTGAACCTGCTCGTGGTCAGCGGGTGGGCTCCCGCCAAGGGCATCGACCTGCCGTTCGTCAGTACGGGTGGTACGAGCCTGGTGTTCTGTCTCGCGGCGGTCGGCTTGATCGGCAACGCGGCGCGCGCGGATCGCGCGGGCACGTTCTCGACGGCGGCCGAGTCCGAGACCGGTTGAGGCAGGTGCGCACCTGCCGTCGTTCGTTTTCCTTGTCCAAGTTCCGGATGGTGTCTGGGAGGGTGTGATGGGCCAACTCGAGAAGTACGGCGTCTATGTTCTGTGCTTGGTGATCTTCTTGATCATCGGCGTGGCGATCTGGGGTGACGACAACGTCGCCGACCCGCGCAAGAATCCTGCGCCACGCACCACGCGCGAGGCTGCCACCAACCTGACGGCTCCCGGGGCGGGTGTCGCCCCGGCGGGCAGCGTTCCGTTCAAGCTCGACGAACTGATCGAGCCGGAGACGAAGCGTGATCCGGCGAAGGCGAAGGAGGCTCCGGTGGTGGGCGGTGGCGACAAGCCGAGCCCGGACAAGCCCGGCACGGACCCCAAGACGCCGGTGTCGCAGCCCGGTGGTGAGAAGCCCGAGCCGGTGACGCCACGCACCTATCGGGTCCAGTCCGGGGACTCGTTCGAGAGCATCGCCCGCACCGTGCTCGGCGACGTCGGACGACGCGCCGAGCTCGAGCGGCTGAACCCGACCGTCAAGCCGACTCGCATGCAGGTCGGCCAGGAGATCGTGCTGCCCGCCAAGGCGAGCGAGCCAGCGGTCGCCGTGCAGCCGAAGGAAGGTGCTGCCAGCAAGGGCGAGCCGAAGGCCGGCACGGAAGCCGCCGTCAAGGTCGCCCCGAGCGGCGAGCGCACCTACGTGATCGCCAAGGGCGACACGTTCGGTCGCATCGCCCAGCTGCAGCTCGGCTCGAGCAAGCGCATCGACGAGTTGCGCGAACTCAACCCCGACGTCGATCCGACGCGCCTGCGCATCGGCCAACGCATCCGCCTGCCGCGGAAGTGACGGTCGGGCCATGGTCCGCCGCGTCTGTCTGGTGAGTGGTGGCACCGGTGGGCACCTGATGCCCGCCCTGGTGCTCGCGCGCGCTCTGCAAGGTCGAGGTCACGAGCCGGTGCTGGTGACCGAAGGCCGCGACGTGGAACGGGAGATCCTGCGGCGCGAGCTGCCGGACGTGCCGGACGTGGAGCTGCCGCCGGCCCGCGGTCCGAAGCTGGCGCTGCCGTGGTGGCTGTTGCGCGCGACCGCGGTGGCGCGCCGGCTGCTGCGCGAACAGCGTGTCGACTGCGTGGTCAGCACGGGCGGCCGGCCATCGGTCCCCGTCGGCATCGCGGCCCGCAGCCTTGGGCTGCCACTGTTCCTGCTCGAGCAGAACGCCGTGACCGGTCGCGCGAATCGCTGGCTGTCGCCGTTCGCACGGCGCATCTACCACGGTCTGCCGTCGATCCACCCGAACGGTCGGCGATCGCTGTTCACCGGCACGCCGCTGCGCCCCGAGATCGGCCGGCTGGACAAGGGAGCGGCCCGCGACGAGCTCGGCTTGCCTCGCGAGGCGCAGCTGGTGCTGGTCACCGGCGGCAGCCAGGGAGCTCGTTCGCTCAACGAAACGGTGCCCAAGGCCCTGGCCCGCCTCGTGACGCGCGGGCGACTGCAAGCCCTGCACGTCGTGCATCTCGCCGGCATCGGCAGGGACGACGAGGTCCGACGCGCCTATGCCACCGCGGAGCCCCTGTTGCAGGCCCAGGTGCGGCCGGTCGCGCTGGACATGGCGCGGCTGTTCGCTGCGGCCGATCTGGTCGTGTGCCGCGGTGGCGGCACGACCGTCGCCGAGTTGTGTGCGGTCGGTCGACCGGCGGTGATCGTGCCGTATCCGCACCACAAGGATCGCCAGCAACTGCGCAATGCCGAGGTGCTGGCGCGGTCCGGGGCGGCGTGCATCGTCGAGGAACCGCAACTCTCGGTCGAGGCGCTCGCCGACGTGCTGCAGGCGATGCTGGTGGATCCGGTGCGGCTGTCGGCGATGGGCGATGCTGCGCGCGCGATCCAGGTCGGCGATGCCGTCGAGGCGATCCTCCACGACATGGGGTTGATCCCGGAGGGTGCTCCCGTCGAACCCAGCGTCGCACCAGGCGTCGGTCAAGGATCAGGTCAAGGCAGTGGCGTCGGCCCCGGCAGGGACGGAGCGGGCTCGGGTGCATCGGCAGAGGTGGCGGGCGCCGCCGCGAACGCGGCGCGGAGGGCAGCACGATGATCGATCGTCCGGACATCGCCGAGGCGCGCCAGCAGCGCTTCGTCTCGAGCTTCGTCGGAGACCGCTTTCACTTCGTCGGCGTCGGCGGGGCTGGCATGAGCGGGCTGGCCCGATTGCTGGCCGGCAGCGGCATGAACGTCACCGGCAGCGACCAGGGGGGCGGCGCCGTGGTCGAACAGCTCGCCCGCGACGGCGTCGAGGTGTGGACCGGCTGCCAGCCCGAGCGACTGTCCGGCGAGGACGGCTACGTGATCCGCAGTGCCGCCGTGCCGGCGACCGACGGCGAAGTACAGGAATGCGTGCGCCGCGGCTTCACGTCGCTGCTCTACGCCGAGGCCGTGGGCCGGCTCAGCGAGGGGCGGCGCACGCTCGCCATCGCCGGCACCCACGGCAAGACCACCACGACCGGCCTGACCGTCTCGGCGCTGCGCGGCGGCGGGCTCGATCCGGCCCACCTGATCGGTGGCGAGGTGCCCGAACTCGGCGGCAACGGGCGATGGGGCAAGAGCCAGGAGTTCGTCGTCGAGGCCTGTGAGTTCAACCGCAGCTTCCACAACCTGCGCCCGTTCGGCGCGGCCATCCTCAACGTCGACCACGACCACTTCGACTGCTTCCCGTCGACCGACGAGTTGATCGAAGCGTTCGCCGGCTATCTCGCCCGCGTGCGCCCTGGTGGGACCGCGCTGCTCGAAGAAGGCGTGCCGCGCGCCGTGCTCAGCAGCCTGCGCGGCGACGTGCAGATCCTCACCGTCGGCTCCGGCCTGTGGAGCGACGTGCGGGCCGTCGAGGTCCGCGAGGAACTCGGCCGTTTCAGCTTCGTGCCGGTCGTGCTCGGCCGCCGCCTGCCTCGCGTCAAGCTGGCGTTGTCGGGGCGGCACAACCTGCAGAACGCGCTGTTCGCGCTCGGCCTCGCCCACATCGCCGAGTGTGATCTCGAGGGCGCGTGCCGCGGCGTCGCGGCGTTCGTGGGCGTGCGGCGTCGCTTCGAGATGCACAACGGGCCGCGAGGGGGGCTGCTGGTCAACGACTATGCGCACCACCCGGCCGAGATCCGGGCGGTGATCCGGGCGGCGCGGCAGCGGTTCCCTGGCCGCCGTCTGGTGGTGGTCTTCCAGCCCCACCAGCATCAGCGCACCCTGTGCCTGCTGCAGGAGTTCGCCGAGTCGTTGGTCGCCGCCGACGAAGCGATCGTGGCCGACATCTACGGGGCTCGCGAGAGCGCCGAGATGCGGGCCTCGGTGAGTGCCGGCGACCTGGTCGCTGCGGTGCTGGCACAGGGTGGGGCCTGCCGCACCGGTGGCGCCGTCGCCGACCTGCCGGGCCAGGTGCTCGAACGGGTGCGCGGCTCGGACATCGTGCTGCTGCTCGGCGCCGGCGACATCGACCGTGCCCTGGGAGGGATCGTTGCCGGCATCTGACCTGCGCAGTGCGCTGTGCTCGATGCGTGGTGCCGTTCGCGAGCGGGTGCCGCTCGGCCCGATGATGCACCTGCGGATCGGCGGGCCGGCGGACTGGTTCCTCGAACCCTACGCCGAGGAGGACGTGGCCCTCGCGGTGCGCGTCTGCCGCGACCTCGACGTGCCGCTGCGTGTGCTCGGTGGCGGCAGCAACGTGCTGGTCGCCGACGAAGGCGTGCCGGGTGCCGTGCTGCATCTCGCGAACCTGAACCGCATCGTGCGCGACGGCCAGCGGGTCACCGCCGGGGCAGGCGTGACGCTGCCGAGCCTGCTTCGGGCGACGAAGGACATCGGCCTCGCCGGTCTCGAGATCCTGACCGGCATCCCGGCCCAGGTCGGGGGCGCCGTGGCGATGAACGCGGGCACACGCGACGGCGAGACCTTCGACCATCTGGTCTCCTTGACCGTGGTCGAGCCCGACGGCCGGATCGTGGTGCGCGGGCCGGACTCGTTCCGTGCGGTCTATCGGGATGGCGGGCTCGGCGGGGCGATCGTGCTGCAGGCGAGCTTCGAGCTGACCCCGGACGATCCGAAGGCGATCTTCGAGCGGTTCTCCGCCTCGCTGAAGCGCCGGAACGCCACCCAGCCCGTCTCGCAGCGCAGCGTCGGCTGCGTGTTCCGCAATCCGGACGGGGACGCGGCCGGTCGGCTGATCGAAGCGGCCGGGTGCAAGACGCTGCGCGCCGGCGGCATCGAGGTCAGCGGCCTGCACGCCAACTACTTCCTCAACGAGGGTTCGGGTTCGGCGGCGGACTTCGTGGCCTTGATGGATGAAGTGCGCAAGCGCGTCCGCGACCGGTTCGGTGTGGACTTGCACCCGGAAGTGAAGTTCTGGGGCTTCTAGCCGGCGATCGCGCGGCGAACCTCCGCTGCCAGCGTCGACGAGCGATCGTTCCTCTCCGCTGCCTCACCGGAAGACGTTGCTTGCACGGCTGCGCTGGACGGGCTCTGCTGGGGTCGATACTGGACCGACAGGAGCTTTGATGAGCGACGAACGCGAAGAAACCGACATCACGATCGAGTTCAAGGGGCGGCACGACCACATCACCGAGCGCATGCAGGCCCACGCCGCCAAGAAGCTGGCGCGTCTGGCGCGCTACGGCGACCGGTTGGTGCGGGTCGAAGTGGTCGCCGACCACGCACACAAGAACCCGGAGGTCGAGCTGATCGCCCACCAGCGTCGCGGTGCGCCGTTGGTCGCCAAGGACCGCGGCACGTCGTTCTCGTCGACGATCGACCTGCTGGTCGACAAGATGGAAGCGCAGTTGCGCAAGGAGAAGGAGAAGCGCAAAGGGCACAAGATCCCGGGCGCGAAGTCGGCCCGAGCCGCTGGCGGTGCCCGCCGTGGCAAGGACGGTCCGCGCGACGAAGAGACCTACGAAGAGGTCGTGCGCAAGAGCCTGCGCGGCTGACCGGGATCGCCTGGAGGCGCCTGCCCACCTGCGCCCACGCGGGCCGGCGGCCTGGCGGCGTTGCACCCAGGGCGCTCTTCGCGCAGACTGCCGCGCATGATCGCCCAGTTAGTCGATGCCGCCGCCGTGATCGGCGAGCTCGCGGCCACCAACAAGGAAGCGGCCCTGAAGGAGCTGCTGGCTGCCGCCCAGTCGAACCGTTCCTTCGACGCCGCGGTCGGCAAGACCCTCGGCAAGCGCCTCGTCGACCGCGAGGCGATCGGCAGCACGGGGCTCGGCAACGGGGTGGCCGTTCCCCACGTGAAAGGAGACTCGGTGCAGAAGCCGGTGCTCGTCGTGGCCCGGTCGCGCCGTGGTCTCGAGTGGCAGGCGATCGACGGTCGGCCGGTGCAGGTGCTGTTCCTGCTGGTTTCTCCGGCCGCGGATCCCGAAGTGCACCTCCAGGCGCTGCGCTGGATCGCTGGACTGGCCCGCAGCGCCGACTTCCGTCGGTTCCTGCTGAACGCCGCCGACGCCGAGGCGATGCGGGAGCTGCTGCGCGAGCACGCCGGCCAAGCGTCATGAGCGATTCGCGAGCGACCACGACGCGGGTCACGTTGGTCAACCGGCAGGGGCTCCATGCCAGGCCGTCGCATCTGTTCGTCCAGACCGCGAATGCCTACGTCAGCCGGTTGCGCGTCGGTCGGGCCGACTCGGACGAAAGGGTCGACGGCAAGTCGATCATGGGGATGATGATGCTGGCCGCCGAGCACGGCGTCGAACTCGTGCTCGAGGCGGACGGGCCGGACGCGGATGCGATGCTGCGCGCGCTGGCCGAACTCGTCGCCGCCAGGTTCGGCGAAGACTGACCGACTGCGCCTACCCAGCGGGGACCGGGCCTCCCCGGCGAAGACCGGGTCCTCCCGACGGGCGATCAGGTGTGGTCTTCGTCCCGGTCTGGCGTGCTGCCCGGGGCAGGATCCTCCCTGGCACCGCCAGGGCTCCGGACGCCCCGATCCACCCTGGACGACCGGGCTTCCGGTCCAGGCTCAATTCGCGCCGGGCCCGCGACCGATAGGGACCAGGAAGCGGGCAACCCCCGCAGGGAGCGCCACTGGTCATGCTGAAGCAGCGCAAGAGCATCGTCGGTCTCGACATCGGCAGTAGTTGCATCAAGGCCGTCGAGCTGACTCGGGACAAATACGACCATGTCATCACCGGCTACGCGCAGGTCGACGTGCAGAGCGAGGCCGCGCGTCAGGATGCCATCGCCGAGCTGATGCGCGTCGCCCGCTTCCGCACGAAGCGCATCGCCACCGCGGTCAGCGGCAAGAACGTCGTGTTCCGCTACATCAGCCTGCCCGAGATGGGCGAGGACAAGCTCCTCCAGGCGGTTCGGCTGGACGCCGAGAAGTACATCCCGTTCGACGTCGGGGACGTCGAGCTCGATGCGCAGAAGCTCGGCGTCGCTCCCGACGCGAACGGGCGCAACGAGATGAAGGTCCTGCTGGTCGCGGCCAAGCGCACGATCGTCGCCGACCACAGCCGCATGCTGAGCGAGCTCGGCCTGCAGCCCGTGGCGGTCGGCGTCGACGGGTTCGCGCTCGGCAACGCCTGGGAGCTCGGCGACATGGTCAACCCTGGGATCCAGGAGCCTGGGCGCACGGTGGCGCTGATCGACATCGGCGCGACCAAGGCCAGCATCAACATCCTGCGCGACAACGTCAGCTGCTTCGCACGCGAAGTGCCGATGGGCGGCCAGGACCTGACCAACGCGATCGCGAGGCGGCTCGGCGTCGAGCCAGGGCAGGCCGAAGCGATGAAGAGGGACCCTGGCGACCAGCTCGCCGTCGTCCAGGAGGCCTGCGGCCAGGTCCTCGAGGACCTCGGCAACGAGGTCAACCTGTCGTTCGACTTCTTCGAGAACCAGTTCGACGGCGAGGTGCAGGAAGTCTGGCTGACCGGCGGCACCGCGTTGCTGCCGTTCCTCGAGGAGAGCTTCGAACGCATCTTCGAGAAGCGCACCAAGACCTGGAACCCGATCGAAGGGCTGAAGGTCAAGGCGGACAACGTCGACGTCGAGGCTCTCAACCAACTCGCACCGCAGCTCGCGGTCGCCATCGGTCTCGCGGCCGCATCCTGAGGAGGTCATCGTGATTCGCATCAATCTGCTTCCTGCCGATCTGCGCCGTGGCAATCGGGTCTCCCCGAAGGTCCTCGCCGCCTGCTTCGGCGCCGCACTCGCCGTCAGCGGCGCGGTCGGCTGGTTCGGGCTCGTCTACTTCGGGGACCTCGGGGCCGCCGAGGAGAACCTGCGCGTGGTCGAGGCCAGGCTCACCGAGCTGGGCAAGAAGGTCACCTACCACGACCAGCTCGACGCCAACAAGAAGGACTACGCGCTGCGCGTGCAGACCATCCAGGACATCTCGAAGTCCCGGCGCGTCTGGTCCCGCTTCCTCGACGAGTTGATCGACACCGTCAACAACAACGGCGACGCCGAGCGACACGTCGCCTGGTTCACCGGCATCACCATGAAGAACGACCCGAAGAAGGGCGCGCTCGTGTCGATGCCGGCCTCGGTCCAGGACAGCGACAAGTCGCGGCTCGCGAACTTCCACGACGACCTCGCCGTGGCCCCGTTCGCCAAGGACCTGCTGTCGAAATCCGACCCGAACTACAAGGTCGACATGGACGAGGCACGAACCCCGCCGGCGGCGATGAACTTCAGGCTCGAGCTGCAGTTCAAACCGACCGTCCTGGAACCCGTCAAGCCCGTGAAGAAGCCGGCTCCCGCTCCCGCGAAGTGAGGTGATGCACCATGGCCAACTGGACCCAGAAGAAGTTGCTCTTCACGATCGGCGGTGGCGCCCTGTTCGTCTGCCTCCTGGCAGCGGGCGGGGTCTACTACGCGCAGGGGATGATCGACGAGATCGAGGCGCAGGTGACGCAGAAGAAGGAGTCGGTCGCCGCCGCCGAGGCGAAGATCGCCCGGATCCCCGCCCTGCAGAAGGACGTGGTCGTGCTGCGCGAGAACCTCGACGAGTACGTGCGCATCCTGCCCGACACGCGCGAACTGACCGCGTTCGTGCGCAGCCTGAACCAGTTCGAGCGGCAGTCCGGCATGCTCGGCATGGGACTGCAGCTCAAGGCTCGACGTGACTCGAAGGTCGTCGAGCGCTTCGTGCCCATCGAGTACACCTACGAAGGAACCGCGACGCTCTGGCAGGCTCTGCGGTTCATGAACCTGATCGAGAACTACAAGCGCTTCGTCAGCATCACCGACTTCTCGATCAGCTCCGGTGGTGGTGGCGGGCGCGGCGGGGAACAGCGGGACGGTTCTTCGGTGCACCAGGTCCGCCTGACGCTGCAGACCTTCACCTACAACCGCAAGGCAGAGGGCAAGGAAGTCGAGATCCCGGACTACGCCAGCCTCAAGGAAGGGCTGGCCGAGGAGATCTGGAAGTACCGGGTGAACATCGGCATCGAGGGCTACGAGCACCGTGGCCAGCAGAGCCGGCGCGACATCCTGGTCGATCCTCGGGATCGCGCCGACGCCGACGTGACGGGGCCGTCGCAGAGCGAACAGCGCGCGCTGCTGGAGCGCTACGTCGCCGAGGTCACGCGTCTGCGCGAGATGTTGCAGCGCAGTCGTCGTCCGGACGCGACCATGTTCGAGGCCTACTCGCTCGACAAGGGGGTGAAGGAAGGCCTCGCGAAGGTCCTCGGCGAGATCGACACCGACGCCGACCGCCTTACCTCCACGATGTTCCGGCTGCGCTGGGCGAAGGAGGTCGTGAAGCCGGTCGAGGACCTGAAGGCCGAGCTGGCCGATGTGGCCCCGGCACCGAAGGTGCAGGATCCCTACCTGCCCATGAAGGAGCTGCAGCAGTTGGTCGCCGACATGGACGCCGACTGCAAGTCCGGACAGCTCGAGCAGGCGAAGGCTCGCTACGACGCGGCCTCGGCGCGACTCACCGGCGTGCCGACCCACGACCCTCGCCACGCGTTGGCGGTGGCGGCCAAGTCCTGGCACGTCAAGGCGACCACGGCCCTGGACTTCAAGGCCCTGAACATCAAGGTGCAGGGCGTGGTGGTGAACCACGGAGGCCGATCGGGCGTGCTGCTGAACGGCGAGAACTACGAAGAGGGCGAGTACGTCTCCGACGACCTGATGGTGAAGACGGTCGAGGAGGAGCAGGTCTGGTTCGTGTTCCGCGGGCTCACGCTCGTGCGCACGATGTGATGCGGGCCTCGGCGGCGGGTTCTCTCAAGCCGCTGCCACTGCCCGTTCGATGAGAAGGACATCGCGGTCGTGCTCCTCGGGGCTCGATCGCCAGGCGAATCACTGGAACTCCCCGTGTGGGAGAGAGGATCGACGATGCAGGCATCGAAGAAGGGAATCGTGTGCGCTCTGGCGGCTCTGCTGGCCATGGCGTGGGCGCCGGCGCAGGACGCGACGGCAGTCAAGGATCCGCAGAACAAGGACGAGATCCGGACCGGGGCGGACGGCGATCGCGCCAGCCGCCTGACGCTCAAGCTGAAGGACCGTGATCTGCGCGACGTCGTGCAGATCATGCAGCGCAAGGCGAACGTCAACATCATCATGGACGCCGGCATCGAAGCCGCGGTGACCATCGAGTTGCAGGACGTGCCGTGGCGCGAGGCCCTCAACCTGGTCGCCGAGCAGGCCGGTTGCATCGTCACCGAGCGCACCGCCGGTGTGTTGAAGGTCGAGAAGCCGCCGCGTGTCTACTTCGCGTTCGAGAACGCGGACATCCAGAAGGTGATCGACACCATCGGCAAGATCGCCGGCGCCAACATCGTGGTCGCTCCGGAGGTCAAGGGCACGATCACCGTCCGCCTGAAGAACATCCCTTGGCGCGACGCTCTCGACGCGGTCGTGAAGACCCTCGGGTTCGTGGTCGTCGAGGAGGAGCGCGGCATCCTGCGCGTGGTGCCGGCGGCCAACATCCAGCAGGATCTCGAGACCAAGACGATCCCGCTGCGGTACGTGCGCCCGAGTGCCACGTTGATGCCGCTGATCTCCTCGGAGTACATCCGGGACCTGCGCAACGTGCAGCCGCTGCAGCGTGGTGAGGTTCGCTTCACCCTGCTCGACACCCTGCGCGGCATGCTGACGCCGGAGGTCGGCACCCTCGAGTACATCGAGGAGAGCAACACGATCATGGTGAAGGACACCAAGCCGGTCGTCGAGGCCGTGCAGAAGGCGATCGACCTGGTCGACGTCGAGCCATCGCAGATCCAGCTCGACGTTCGCTTCGTGACGACCACGAACGACGACGTGCTCGACTTCGGCATCTCGCCCGGTGGTTCCGGTTGGACGGCGTCGCTCGGTCTCGGCCAGATCCCGACCCGCCTGCCGTTCGACCTCGGTGCTGGCGGCTGGGACGACAGCATCATCGCCAACGACACGCGCACCGGCCCGTACTCGGACGAGACCCAGAACTTCGGGGGCACCACGATTCCCTCGGTGGTGTTCGGCGCCCTCAACTTCCAGCAGGTCTCGGCGACGCTGCGCCTGCTGAAGAAGGACGCCCGTTCCGAGATCGTCCAGGCGCCGCAGATCGTGGCCCTCGACCACCAGACCGCGACGATCTTCGTCGGCGAGGCCGTTCGCTACGCCCAGGCGCGCGTCGAGCAGGGCCAGGCCGGTGGTCTGTTGCTGGCCCTCGAAGAAGGGGACGAGTCGCCGGTCAACGTCGGCTTCCAGCTGCTGACGACTCCGCACATCGTGCCTGGCACCGACAAGGTGATCATGCAGGTCGTGCCGCAGCGCACCGCGCTGACCGGCACCGGTAGCACTGCCACGGCTCCGGCTGGCTTCGACGTGTTCCAGGTCGGTGGTGGCACGGACGCTGGGGCAGGCAGCATCGCCCTGCCGCGTGTGGCGTCGAGCACGCTCGCGACCACGGTCCTGCTGCGCAGCGGCCAGACGGCTGTGCTCGGTGGGCTGAAGTCGAAGTCGGAGACCGAGACGATCACCAAGCTGCCCCTGCTGGGCGACATCCCGGTGCTCGGCCACCTGTTCAAGAACACGTCCCGCCAGAACACCGTCTCCACCCTGCTGGTGTTCATCACTCCGCAGATCATCCGCAGCGCCGAGGACATGGAAGCCTCGCTGAAGCGGGTCGTGGAGGAGAAGATCCAGGACCACCGGTCGCCGTTGTCGCAGGAGAAGGACCGGGTCTTCGGCCGCGGCGAGTGAGCCGGGCACGGCCCTCGCCCCTCGGGCATGGTCCGGGGCGAGGTGCCGCAGGTTGCAGCGTTGAGCCACACCGAGCTCCGCAATACGCTCACGGCGCCCCCCGATGTCGGGAGGCGCGGCCGTGGCCCACGATCGGTGCCGCGGCCGCTCCAGGTCTAGCCATGCCCGTCGCAGCCCGTTCGTCGTGCCACCCGTGTCCGCCGCAGTCGATCGACTCGATCGGCCCGGTCGACCAGTGCCTTCGGATGGCCGCGGCTCGGCGTGGATCCGTTTCCAGTCCGCTCCCCATGTCCATCGGTGCTCGCTGCCGCTTCCACCTCGGGTGGGGCGAACGATCCCTGCCCGCCGTGTGGCGGGCCGGCATGCGCATCGAACCGACGGGGGGCAGCGCCGGCCATGCCGGCGCCGACCGCAAGAAGAAGGTTTCCCTTGAAGAGGATGCTGATCAACGCCGTCGACCCGGAAGAGAGCCGGATCGCGGTGGTGGAGGACGGCGTGCTGCAGGAGCTGCACGTCGAGTTGGCCAGTCGCGAGGCCTATCTCGGTAACATCTACAAAGGCAAGGTCGTCAACATCGAGCCGAGCATCGGCGCCGCGTTCGTGGCGTTCGGTGGGCGGGTCAACGGCTTCCTGCACGTCAGCGACGTGTTGCCTGCCTACGGGCGCCCCGACTTCGTGCTCGACGACGTCATCGAGGGGCGGGCCAGGGTGGATGTGGACGACGGTCCCGAATCGATGCAGCAGGCGCTGGCCGACGACGAGGAGGACGATGCCGGCGGTGCCGACGTCGGGGTCGAACCCCTGGCCGACGATGGCAACGTGTCGCGCGCCGAGTCCGATGGAGAAGGCGATGCTCCGGAGTCCGAGGACGAGCTGCACGGTGGCCATGACGACCTGGAGTCGGTTCCGGAAGGCGCCGATCCGGCGGTGCCCGAGGTCGAGCAGGGGCTCGATGGAGGCCACGACGACGGTGGATCGCGCCGTGGTTTCCGCCGCGGGGTCGACGAAGAGCCCCTGAACATGGCTGCGTCGGGGCCGGGGGACGAAGACGCCGACCACGGCGGCGACGACCAGCATGGGGGCGACGACCGGGACGGCCCGCCGTCACCGGCCAGGGAGCCCGCCGCATCGGGTCAAGACATCGGCAGCGACGGCGAGCCACGTGGTGAGCAGGAGTCAGGCGAGCATGGGTCAGGGGATGCGGGGTCGTCGAACGGTGGCGGCGAGCGTCGGGAGCGTAGGCGTGGTCGGCGTGGCCGCGACCGGGCCGAACGCGGGGAACGCGGCGACCGGGTCGATCGCCGTCCACGTGGGCCGCGGCCGACGATCGACCAGTTGCTGCGCAAGGGCCAGGAAGTGGTGGTGCAGATCACCAAGGAGGGCATCGGCCAGAAGGGGCCGACGCTGACGACCTACGTGTCGTTGCCGGGGCGTTGCCTCGTGCTGATGCCGAGCCTGCCGAAGTGCGGCGTGTCGCGTAAGATCGACGACTCGCGCGAGCGGAAGCGCCTGAAGCGCATCGTGCGTGAGCTCGACGAGACCGGTGCTGGCGGGATCGGCTTCATCGTGCGCACCGCCGGCATCAACAAGAGCCTGCAGGACCTGCAGCGCGACCGCGACTACCTGAAGAAGATCTGGGAGATGGTCGCTCAGCGTCTGAAGGTGACGCGCGCGCCGGCCTTGCTTTACCAGGAGTCGGACCTGGTGCTGAAGGCGATGCGCGACCAGTTCACGCCGGACATCGCCGACGTCGTGGTCGACAGCGAGGACGTGTTCCTCCGCATCCGCGACTTCGCCGAGAAGCTGATGCCCCACATGGCGGAGCGCATCAAGCAACATGCGATGACGACGCCGCTGTTCCACCACTTCGGCATCGAGAAGGAGGTCGAGGCCCTCTACCAGCCGAAGGTCGACCTGCCGAACGGGGCGTCGATCGTCATCGACCAGGCCGAGGCGCTGGTCGCGATCGACGTCAACTCCGGCAAGTACAAGGCGGGCGGCGACTCGGACGAGACCGCCTACCGGACGAACCTCGACGCGATCCCCGAGATCGTCCGCCAGCTCCGGCTGCGCGACCTCGGTGGCCTGATCATCATCGACTTCATCGACATGGCGCACGAGAAGCACCGGCGCCTCGTCGAGAAGCGGCTCGTCGAGTCGCTGCGCGGCGACCGGGCGCGCATCAAGGTCGGCCGGATCTCCCCGTTCGGGATGCTCGAGATCACGCGCCAGCGGGTCGGCCCCGGCTTGAAGCGCACGGTCTTCATGCAGTGCCCGCACTGCAAGGGAGCCGGCTGGTCGCGCACCGTGCAGAGCAAGGCGCTGTCGGTGCTGCGCGAGTCTCGGGCGCTGGTCAACCTGAAGGGGTTCTCGGTGCTGCAGGTGTTCGCAGCCCCGGCGGTGACCGACTACCTGGTCAACTACAAGCGTCGCGCGGTGCTCGAACTCGAGGATGCGGTGGGCAAGTCGATCGTGTTCCGTCCGGAAGTGAGCTACCCGATCGACGTCGTGCACTACCGGTTCCTGATGGGGGACGGGCAGGAAGCGCGCATCGCGATCCCGGCGGGTCTCGGCGTCAAGGCCTGAGGCCTGCCGGCGGGGGCGGTCGGTCGGGCCGGCGGCCCGGGCGCCCGCCGGCCCGCCACGCCTCTGCGGTGGCTGGCGGAAAAAGTCGGGCTTGCATCGCCGCGATCGCTCGCTAGCCTGTCCGCCCCTTCAAAAGGCCAGAGCCCAAGTCATGTACGCCGTCGTCGACGATCGCAACCAGCAGTACCGGGTCCAGACCGGGGACCGCATCCAGATCCACCTCCGCAAGGGTGCCGCCGAAGGCGACGTCCTCACCTTCGACAAGGTCTGCCTGGTCGGTGGGGAAGGCGCGGGCAAGATCGGCACTCCATTCGTCTCGGGTGCCTCGGTGACGGCCAAGGTCGTCCGCCAGATCAAGGGCCCGAAGGTCGTGATCGGCAAGTACAAGCGTCGCAAGAACTCGCGCCGTCGCACTGGCTTCCGCGCCCAGTTCACGGTCGTGCAGATCGAGTCGATCAACGGCTGATCTGGCAACGGCTGATCTGGCAACGGCTGATCGGGCAACGGCTGATCGGGTTCACGACCGTCTCTGGCTGGAAAGCAAGCATTCGAGGGTTAGCACATGGCACACAAGAAAGGTCAAGGTTCGACGCAGAACGGCCGCGACAGCAACCCGCAGTATCGCGGGGTCAAGGCCTACGGCGGCCAGAAGGTCACCGCCGGCTCGATCATCGTCCGACAGGTCGGCACCAAGTTCCGCGCTGGTCGGAACGTGCGCCGCGCCGGCGACGACTCCTTGTTCGCGGTCGCGGAGGGCGTCGTTCGCTTCCAGTCCAACGGCAAGGTGCACGTCGATCCGGTCGAGCAGGCGGTCTGAGCTCGTTCGTTGGCCGGTTCTCGGTTGCCTCCCCTTGGTGGTGGCCGCGGAGGGCCGGTCCGAGCGTCCCGACCGTGGTCCGCAGACCTGACTCCACCTCGGTCTGCCGTCGATCCGGTTGCGGCCCGGGACACGACCCGGATGCCATTCGGCCCTGATCCCACGAGTTCCCCATGTTCGTCGACGAACTCGAGATCCATGTGCGCGCCGGCAAGGGCGGCAACGGCTGCATCAGCTTCCACCGCGACGCGAAGACGCTCCGCGGCGGGCCGAACGGCGGCGACGGCGGTGACGGCGGCGACGTCGTGCTGGTGGCGACGACCCACTGCAACACGCTCTACCACCTGACCGGTCGGGGCACGTTCGCCGCCGACAACGGCGGGCAGGGCCTGCCGGTCAACTGCGGCGGCAAGGACGCCGAGGACCTGTTGATCGAAGTGCCCGTCGGCACGGTCGTGATGGATGCCGAGCGCGGCAACATCCTGCACGACTTCGACACGCCGGATCGCCCGTGGGTGCTGGCACGCGGCGGCTACGGTGGGCGTGGCAACACCCACTTCGCCACCGCCACGCATCGCACGCCACGCGAGGCGGAACTCGGCAAGCCTGGCGAGGATCGCCGCGTGTTGCTGAGCCTGAAGCTGATCGCCGACGTCGGGTTGCTGGGCCTGCCGAACGCCGGCAAGTCGACGCTGCTGTCGACGCTCACCCGGGCGCGGCCGAAGATCGCCGGCTATCCGTTCACCACGCTCGAGCCGATGTTGGGCATCGCCCAGGGGCCTGGGGAAGCGACCTTCGTGCTCGCCGACATTCCTGGTCTGATCGAGGGTGCCAGTGTCGGCAAGGGGCTCGGCGATCGCTTCCTGAAGCACGTCGAGCGTACCCGTCTGTTGCTGCATCTGGTCGACTGCGGGGATGTGCCGATGGCCCCGCCTGTCGAGGCGTGGCGGGTGATCCGGCAGGAGCTGGCCGGTCACTCGGCGGAGCTTGCCGAGCGTCCCACCTTGCTGGTGGCGACCAAGGTCGAGGATGACGCCGGCCGGGCGCGGGCGCAGGAACTCGCCACGGCAACGGGGCTTCCCGTGCTGGCCATCTCGAGTGCCACCGGCGCAGGGCTGCGCGACCTGGTCGCAGCCGTCTGGTCGACCCTCTCGCAGTTGCCGCGCCTGTCGACTGGCTGAGCGATGCGGCCGCGTTCGGGCGGCGGCCGGGCGGTCGTGGGCGCGTGATCTCCGACCTGCCCGTGCGACGGACCGATGTGGGGCGCCGCCGACTCGACCTATGGCCCGGCCCTCCGTGTGCCGATACGGGACGTGGAGGACGCTGTCCGTGACGAGCCCGAACCTGCCGCCGAAAGAAACCCCATCTCCTGCGAACCTCGGGCGCCTGCCCAAGCTGCGGGACTTCCTCCGCATCATGGTGAAGGAGAACGCCTCCGACCTGGTGTTGAAGGCCAACGGTTGTCCGGCGGTCCGCGTCGCCGGCGTGATCCGGTTCCTGGGCGACCAGCCCCTGCCGGCCGAGCTGATGCGTTCGTTCGTCGACGAAGTGCTCAGCGAACGCGGTCGCCGTGAGTTCGAGAAGAGTGGTGCCGCCGACACGGCCGTGGCGCTGCCCGGCGTCGGCCGGTTCCGGTGCAACGCGTTCCACCAATGCGGCGAGGTCGGCCTCGTCTTCCGCGCGATCAAGAACGAGATCCCGTCGTTCAAGGACCTCAACCTGCCGGTCGAGCCACTGAAGCGCCTCGCGTCGTTGCGCCGCGGCCTGGTGCTCGCGACCGGCATCGCCGGCTCCGGCAAGTCGACGACGCTCGCGTCGATGCTGGAGTACGTCAACCGGACGATGAACAAGCACATCATCACGATCGAGGACCCGATCGAGTTCCGGTTCGAGGACAAGCGCTCGATCGTCAATCAACGCGAGGTCGGCGTCGACGTCAGCGACTTCGCTTCGGCCTTGCGGCAAGCGGTGCGCCAGTCGCCCGACGTGATCCTGATCGGCGAGATGCGCGACGCCGAGACGGTCTCGGCGGCGATCTCCGCGGCCGAGACGGGGCATCTGGTGTTCTCGACCCTGCACACGGTGAACGCCGTGCAGACCGTCGAGCGCATCATCACGTTCTTCCCGCCGCACCAGCACGACCTCGTACGCCTGCAGCTGGCCCTCAACCTGGCTGGGGTCTGTTCGCTGCGCCTCGTCAAGAACAAGGATGGTGCGGCGATGGTCCCGGCGGTCGAGTTGCTGATCAACACGCCGACCGTGCGCGAACTGCTCGAACAGGGCGCCACCCGTTCGCTGCCGAAGGCCCTGACCGAAGGCAGCTACTACGGGACGATGACCTTCAACCAGTCGCTGATCCGGCTGTTCCAGGCCGGCAACATCAGCCTCGAGGACGCGCTCGCGGCGTCGGACAACCCGGACGACCTGAAGATGCAGATGCGTGGCATCACGCAGGGCGCCGGCTCGCGCCCCGGCACGCAGTGAGCTTCGGCGCCGGCCTCGTCGGGTCGGCTCGAAGGCCGTTTGGCCGCAGCGGTCCCTGCGCTACTGTGCGAATGGCATGGACCGGTTGCGCACGTTCGGCATCGTCGCCCACATCGATGCCGGCAAGACCACGCTGACCGAGCGCATCCTGTTCGACGCCGGGGTCCAGACGTGGCTCGGCAACGTCGACGACGGCACGGCCGCGATGGACTGGATGCCAGCCGAACGCAGCCGCGGCATCTCGATCACCGCGGCAGCCTCCCGAGTGGTGTGGAGCAACCACGTGCTGCAGGTGGTGGACACTCCGGGGCACATCGACTTCGTCGCCGAGGTCGAGCGATGCCTGCACGTCCTCGATGCCGTGGTGGTGCTGTTGGACGGCGTGCGTGGGGTGGAGTCCCAGACCGAGTCGGTATGGGAGCAGGCGGGGCTGCGCGGCATGCCTCGCCTGGTGTTCGTCAACAAGCTCGATCGGGAAGGAGCGGACTTCGCGGCGGTCGTCGACGAGTTCGGGGAACGGCTCGGCTGCCTGCCGTTGCCCTTGGTCGTACCGTTGCGCGACGAGGCAGGACGGTTCGCCGGGCTTGGGGATGCCGTCGGCGGGCGCGTTCAGTGGTTCGATGGCCGCCCGACGGCGAGCGAGTCGGAGCGGATCGCCGTCGAGCTGCGTCAGGCACACGAGCGAATCCTGGATCGGGTCGCCGCCTGCGACGACGAAGTGCTTGCCGACGCGCTCGCCGAGCGCCGCATCGCCCCGGATCGCCTGCTGGCCGTGCTGCGCCGCGAGTTCCTGGCCGGGCGGCTGGTGCCGGTGCTGGGCGGGTCGGCCCTGTGGAATCGTGGGGTCGACTGGTTGCTGGATGCCGTGGTGGCGCTGTTCCCCAATCCCCAGCAGGTGGCGCGACAGGGTCTGTGGTCCAGTCCGGGAGCCGGGGATCCGACGGCGCCGTTCTGCGGACTCGTCTTCAAGGTGCAGCATCTCGACCAGGCCTGGAACTACCTGCGGGTCGTCCGTGGGCAGCTTCGCCCGGGCGATCCATGGGTCCGGTCCCGAGGAGGGGACGTCGTCCATGTGGAGCAGCTCTGGGTGGTGCAGGCGGACCGCCACGAGAACGTGGCCTTCGCGCGGCCCGGCGAGATCGTCGTATTGCCTGGCGAACACGGGCTGCGCACCGGCGACACCATCGCGGCTCCACCTGGAACGGCACCCTTGCCGACTCCCCGGTTTCCGGCGCCGGTCCTGGCGGTCGTGTTCGAGCCGGAGCGGGCCGAGGATCGGGTCGCGCTCGGGGCGGCTCTGCGCGACCTGGCGATCGACGACCCCACCTTGCGGATCGACGTCGAGCGGGACCGGTTGACCGTTCGGGGCATGGGCGAGCTCCATCTGGAGATCGTCGCCGAGTTGGTGCGCGACCGGACTCGGCTCGGGTTCCAGGTGTCGAAGCCCCGGGTCGATCTGCGTGAGAGCGTCGCCTGTCCAGGTCGGGGTCGGGCAGAGGTGCGCGCCCTGGTTGCAGGCCAGGAGGTGGTGGCGGGATGCGAAGTCGAAGTGGTGCCCCAGCCGGGAGCGGGGGGGCCAGTCGTGGTCGACCAGGTGGGGGGGGCGCTCGCACAGGCCCCACTCGCCGAACTGCGCCTGCTCGCCGCAGCCGGGTTGCGGGTGGGGTCGATGCAGGACGTGGAGGTTCGCCTCGTCGGAGTCCGCTGCGCAGCGGCCGAACCTTCCGTGCCGCTCCTCGAGCTTGCGGCCCGAAGAGCTCTGGAAGAGGCTGTCGACGCTGGCGGGGCGACGATCCTGGAGCCCTGGGTTCGCTTCGAGCTCTGGTGTCCAGAGAGTGGTGCGACTCCAGTGCTGGCGGAGTTGGCGGCGCGAGGCGGAGAGGTGGAACTCGTCTCGGCTGGGCGGTTGGGGGCCCGGATCGTCGGCAAGGCCCCGTTGTCGCGCATGCTCGGCTTCGTCACCAAGCTGCGCTCGATGACCAAGGGGAGGGGCCGAATCTCGATGCGGCCTTCTGGAATGCGCGCCGTAGCTTGAGCGGAGAAGGGCTCGGGGGGCGTCCAGTTTTGTGCGAGAGCTCGCTTGACGGGCGAGGACGCGATCGCTACTCTGTCACCCCACTTGCGCTCCAGGGAGCACATCGAACGATGTAACCCCTCGCCGCGCAGATGGTTAGAGCGGATTTGCTGCTCGAGCAGCAGGTTCCTCAGCCCACCCTGACCGGCCCCTGCCGGTAGAACAGCCATGCAAGAGCGAATCCAGATCCGGATGGAGGCCTACGACCACGAGGCCCTCGACCAGGCGGCTCTCGACATCGTCGAGACCAGCAAGCGCACCGGCGCCCGCGTTGCAGGGCCTGTGCCGCTGCCGACCCGCATCGAGCGCTACACGGTGCTGCGTTCGCCGCACATCGACAAGAAGAGTCGCGAGCAGTTCGAGGTTCGCACGCACAAGCGCCTCATCTACATCTCGGAGCCGACCACCAAGACGGTCGACGCCCTGAGCAAGCTCAACATGCCCGCCGGCGTGGACATCCGCATCAAGGCCTGAGGCAGCTCAGTCCACTGGCGCGCCGCGGCCGCGAGCGCGCCCCATCCGCAACGCCCAACGACAGTTAGAACATGGCCGAGGTCAAGGTATTCCAAGGTGGCGCTGTGTCGACCAAGAAGGTCGACGACGCAGCGTTCGGCACCCGTGTCCTGGCTCGCACTCTGAAGGATGCGGTCGTGATGTACGAGGCCAATGCCCGTGCAGGCACGGTGCAGGCGCGCACCCGCTCGATGGTGCATGGCCCCAACAACAAGCTCTACCCGCAGAAGCACACGGGTCGGGCTCGCATGGGCACCACCAAGTCGCCGTTGTGGCGCGGCGGTGGCCGCATCCACCCGCCGGCCCCACGCGACCACTCGTACGCGATGCCGAAGCAGGCGCGCCGTGCGGCACTGCGCAGCGCCCTGTTCAGCAAGTTTCGCGATGGCGAGGTCGGTGTGGCCGATGCCTGGCCGACGGGCAAGCCGAGCGCGAAGGCTGCCTTCGGCGTGTTGACCACGCTGGGCATGCAGAAGAGCGCCACGGTGGTCACGACGGCCGTCGATCGCAACCTGTGCTTGTCGCTGCGCAACGTGCCCCTGGTCGACGTCTGCACGGTCGCCGACCTGAACGCCCGCCAAGTCCTGCTGCGTCGCTACTTGGTGCTGACCTCGTCCGCGCTCGCGGAGTTGCAGCAGCGCTTCGCCAAGAAGGAGTCGTGAGATGGCCAACCCGCACCAGTATTTCGACCTGATCCGTCGGCCGCTCGTCACCGAGAAGACGACGACGCTGCAGGGTCTGCGCAACAAGTTCACCTTCGAGGTCGCCAGCGGCGCCAACAAGGTCGAGGTGCGCAAGGCCATCGAGACCCTGTTCTCGGTCAAGGTCCTGAAGGTGAACATCGTCAGCGTGCCCTCGAAGGCCCGGCGCATGTTCGGTCGTCCCGGCCATACCAAGCCTTGGAAGAAGGCGGTCGTCACCCTGCGCAAGGGCGACTCCATCGACGTCTCCTGAGCGGTGATCCCACGGAGCCAGTGACATGCCCGTCAAAGTCTACAAGCCAACCTCTGCCGGTCGCCGCAACTCGTCGGTGCTGGACTTCAGCCACCTGACGAAGGGCAAGCGTCGTGAGAAGCAGCTGACCGAGCGGTTGTCCGATCGCGCCGGCCACGACGCCCTGGGCCACATCACCAGCCGCTTCCGTGGCGGTGGCGCACGCAAGATGTACCGCAAGGTCGACTTCCTGCGCGCCAAGGACGGGGTTCCGGCCACGGTGAAGTCGATCGAGTACGACCCGAACCGCACGGCGGACATCGCGTTGGTGTACTACGCCGACGGCGCCAAGAGCTACATCCTTGCTCCGAAGGGGCTCACGGTCGGCATGAAGGTGATGTCCGGCGAGCGCTGCGAGCCGGATCTCGGCAACTGCATGCGCCTGGATGCGATTCCGCTCGGCCTGCAGGTGCACAACGTCGAGCTGCAGCCCGGTCGAGGTGGGCAGCTGGCCCGTTCGGCCGGCAACTCGTGCCAGTTGATGGCGCGCGACGGGGAGTACGCGGTCGTCGTGCTGCCGTCGGGCGAGATGCGCAAGGTCCACAGCAGCTGCCGCGCCACGATCGGCGAGATCGGCAATGCCGACTGGCAGAACGTGCGCTGGGGCAAGGCCGGTCGCGTCCGCTACCTCGGTCGCCGTCCGCACAATCGCGGCACGTCGCAGAACCCGGTCGACCACCCGATGGGTGGTGGTGAAGGCCGCACTGGCGGTGGTCGTCACCCGTGCTCGCCGACCGGCAAGTTGGCCAAGGGCGGCAAGACCCGTCGTGGCAAGGCGCGTAGCAACCAGTTCATCCTGCGTCGTCGTCCGCCGGGCAAGCACGTTGCCGTCGGTAGCGGCAGCTGATGCAGTCACAACCAGCATCCAACCAACCGCATCATCCAGCTGCTGAAGTCATGACTCGGCGAGCAGGAGAATCACGATGAGCCGTAGTATCAGCAAAGGTCCGTTCGTCCACCCGAAGCTCCTGAAGAAGGTGGCGGCGATGAATCAGAAGGGTGTCAAGGACCCGATCCAGACCTGGTCGCGCCCGAGCGTGATCCTGCCTGAGTTCGTGGGGCACACCTTCAATGTGCACAACGGCAGGACCTTCCTGAAGGTCTACGTGACGGAAGACATGGTCGGCCACCGCCTGGGCGAGTTCGCCCCGACGCGCACCTTCCGCGGCCACTCGACGAAGAAGGGCGAAGAGAAATGAGCTTCGAAGTTCGTGCTGTGCATCGCGGTGCCCGGATGGGCACTTACAAGGCGCGCCTGATCCTGGAGCTGATCCGTGGTCGGTCGGCCAACGCCGCTCTCGACGAGCTGCGCCACGATCGTCACCGCGCTTCCCGGGCCATCTACAAGGTCCTGGCGTCGGCAGTGGCCAACGCCCTGCAGAACCCCTCGGTGCGCGCCAATCGACTGGTCGTCTCGCGCACGTTCGCTCAGGACGGCCCCCCGTTGCCGGGTGGTATGCGCGTCCGTCCGGGGCCGCAAGGCCGCGCGATGCCGATCAAGCGGCGCACCTGCCATATCCACATCCACGTTGCCGATGCCCAAGCGAATGGCGCCCAAGCGAGTGGCGCAGGCACCGAAGGCGGAGACGAATAATCATGGGCCAGAAAGTCCACCCGACCGGCTTCCGAGTTGCGATCACGGAGCAGTGGCGCTCCCGCTGGTACGCGAACAAGAAGGACTTCTCCAAGAACCTCATCGAGGATCAGAAGATCCGGAAGTTCATCCGCAAGGAATGGCAGTTCGCTGCCATTCCGAAGGTGGAGATCGAGCGCACCGGTGAGTTGGTGACCGTGTTCATCCACACGGCCCGTCCCGGTGTACTGATCGGGAAGAAGGGGGCGAAGGTCGACGAGTTCCGCCAGGAGCTCGAGAAGCTGACCGGCAAGCCGGTCCGCATGAAGATCATCGAGATCCACCGCCCCGAGATGGAGGCGAACCTGGTGGCCGAGGCGGTTGCCGAGCAACTCGGCAAGCGCATCAACTACCGCCGCGCCTTGAAGAAGGTCGCGGACGCCTCCATGGCCGCCGGGGCCAAGGGCATCAAGATCCGCGTGGCCGGCCGCCTGCAAGGCGCCGAGATGTCGCGCATCGGCAACTACCGCAAGGGCCGTGTGCCGTGCACCACGCTGCGTGCGCAGTTGGAGTACGGATTCGCGACCTGTGCCACCAAGTACGGCACGCTCGGCTGCAAGGTCTGGATCTTCAAGGGCGAGTATGGCCCTGGCGAGACCACGAACGGCCTGCTGCCGGTCCGCCCCGCCGTCGAACGCCCGGTCAGCTGATAGCGAAGGATATCTGCCATGTTGATGCCAAAGAGAACGAAGTGGCGCAAGCAGATGCGAGGTCGCATCCGCGGTGAGGCCACGCGCGGCAACGAAGTTTCGTTCGGCGAATTCGGCCTGCAGGCGCTCGAGCCGGGTTGGATCTCCGCCCGTGTGATCGAGGCTGGTCGTGTGGCGGCGTCCCGCGCCGTGCCGGAAGCCAAGATCTGGATCCGCGTGTTCCCACACAAGTCGGTCAGCAAGAAGCCCGCCGAGACCCGAATGGGTACCGGCAAGGGCGATGTCGAGTTCTGGGCCGCGGTGGTGAAGCCGGGCACGGTCCTGTTCGAATTGGACGGAGTCACCGAGGACGCTGCCAAGCGCGCCTTCAATCGGGTCGCCCACAAGCTCCCGGTCAAGGTCCGCCTGGTCCGTCGTCGTCACGCTTGATCTCGAGGCTGTCATGAAGAAGGCGATCCAAGAAATCCGCGGCGATGACAATGCCGAGCTCAAGGCGAAGCTGAACGACCTGCGCAAGGAGCAGTTCCAGTTGCGCTTCCGTGGTTCGACCGAGGCGGTAGCCAAGCCGTCCCGTGCGAACGAGATTCGCAAGACCATCGCCAGGATCATGACGGTCCTCGGCGATCGGGCGCGCAACGAGGGCAAGAAGCAATGAGCAACACGACGACCAATGCGGCTGCTGGCGGCGCCGGCTCTGCGGAGCGCAACCTCCGCAAGGTGATGCGCGGCATGGTGACCTCGAACAAGATGAACAAGACGCTCGTCGTGCAGGTGGACCGCAAGGTTCGCCACCCGCTCTACGAGAAGTTCATCTCCCGGCGCACCAAGCTGTACGCCCACGACGAGCAGAACGAGGCCAAGGTCGGAGACATCGTCGAGGTCTGCCAGACCCGGCCACTGAGCAAGCTCAAGCGCTGGCGCCTGGTGCGAGTGGTCCAGAAGGCCTCGAGCTGATCGCAGCCGACTGCTGGCCGCTGGTGACACCGGCCGCTGGTGACAGGCAGCAAGAGGGGCTCACCGCGAGCCCGATCCAAGACAAGACCCGCGTCCGAAAGAACTGCAATCCAATCGCCAGAGTTGGTGCAACCCAGTCGATGGGGGGCGCCAGACACTGCAGGAGACTCCGATGATCCAAGAAATGTCGATGCTCGACGTCGCCGACAACACTGGCGCCAAGCGTGCCATGTGTGTGAAGGTGCTGGGTGGTAGCGGTCGCCGCTACGCCTCCGTCGGGGATGTCGTGATCGCCGTCGTCAAGAAGGCGCTGCCGACCGGTGAAGTGAAGGAGCACGAGGTGGTGAAGGCCGTGGTGGTCCGCACCGCCAAGCCCGTGCGCCGTTCCGACGGCTCCTACATCCGGTTCGATCGCAACGCGCTGGTCGTGATCGACAAGGAAGGCAACCCGCGCGGCACTCGCATCTTCGGAGCCGTTGCCCGCGAGCTCCGTGACCGCAACTTCATGAAGATCGTGTCCCTGGCGGAGGAAGTGGTCTGATGTTCTTCAACAAGCCGAAGACGCGCCGCACCGCGCTGCACGTGAAGAAGGGCGACAAGGTCGTCGTCACCAGCGGTCAGTACAAGTCGAACGAGCCGCGCGAAGTGCTCAAGGTCGACGGAGAGACCGGCCGGGTCATCGTGCAGGGTGTGAACCTGCGCTGGAAGCACCACCGCCGGTCGCAGCAGAATCCGAAGGGCGGTCGCGTGCAGATGGAGCAGCCGATCGACATCAGCAACGTGCTGCTGTTCAGCGAGAAGCTGGGCAAGGGCACGCGGACGAAGGTGCAAATGGTCGAGGGCAAGAAGGTGCGCGTCGGCATCCGCTGCGGCACCAAGTTCGACTGACCGATCCGAATGTCCGAACCGACGTGAGTCGGCCGGACCCGAACGAATACGCAGGCTGAGAATCCGATGACTACCACTACCAGCAAGGCCGGGAGCACGAAGCAGGCTCCGCGTCTGCAGCAGCACTACCGGACCAAGGCCGTTGCCGGTCTGACCAAGGAGTTCGGCTATCCGAACCCGATGATGGTGCCGCGACTGACCAAGATCGTCGTCAACATGGGCGTCGGCAAGGCGGTCGAGAACAAGAACCGCATCGAAGCTGCGAACAAGGACCTCACCGCGATCACCGGCCAGAAGCCCATGATCCGGAAGGCGCGTGGCGCCGTGTCGGGCTTCAAGCTGCGCGAGGGATACCCGATCGGCATCGCGGTCACGCTGCGCGGTGCCCGGATGTGGGAGTTCTTCGACCGCTTGATCACGCTGGCGATCCCGCGCATCCGCGACTTCCGTGGCCTGCCCACGAAGTTGGATGGCCGAGGCAACTACACGATGGGTCTGTCGGAACAGAGTGTGTTTCCGGAGATCCAGCTCGACAAGGTCGAGTTCGTCCAGGGCATGGACATCACGTTCGTGACCACGGCGTCGACCGACAAGGAAGGCATGGCCCTCCTAGCGCAGCTCGGGCTTCCGTTCCGGAAGTGAGCCGGGCATTCCATCCGCATACCAATCGTCAGGACTACCGACTAGCAGACAACCATGGCCAAGAAGTGCTTGAGGGTGAAGCAGCAGCAGAAGCCGAAGTTTTCGACTCGGCGATACAACCGCTGCCAGCTGTGTGGCCGGGCGCGTGCCTATTACCGCAAGTTCGGTATCTGCCGCTGCTGTTTCCGTCATCTCGCACTCCAGGGAGAGATCCCCGGTGTTCGCAAGGCTTCTTGGTAGGAGATCGAGACCATGCTCACCGATCCCATTGCTGACATGCTGACCCGGATGCGCAACGCTCTCATGAGCGGTGCCACCAACTGCGTGGTCCCGGGCAGCCGCCTGAAGGTCGCGATCCTCGATGCCCTGAAGCGCGAAGGCTTCATCGGCGGATACGAGGTCGCAGCCGACGGTCCGCGCTCGGCCATTCGCATCGAGTTCCGTTACGGCCCCGATGGCGAGAAGGTCATCTCGTCGCTGGCTCGCTTCAGCAAGCCGGGCTGCCGCCGCTACCGAGCCTGCAAGGACCTGCCGAAGGTCCGCGGCGGCCTTGGTATCGCCGTCGTTTCGACCAACCAGGGCGTGCTCTCCGACCGTGAGTGCCGCCAGCGCCAGGTGGGTGGCGAAGTCCTCTGCACGGTGGACTGAGGAAGATCCATGTCCAGAATCGGCAAGAAGCCAATCGAAGTGCCCAAGGGTGTGACCGTCACGGTCGCTCCTGGAGTCGTCACCGTGAAGGGGACGAAGGGCGAATCCAAGTTGCCGCTGCGCTCCGAGGTCTCCGTGACCCTCACGGGCACCACGCTGACGGTCGCTCCGAAGGACGAGGAACGGCAGAGTCGGGCCCTGCAGGGCACCACCCGCGCGCTGCTCGCCAACATGATCGAAGGCGTGTCCAAGGGCTACGAGAAGAAGCTCGAGATCAACGGCGTCGGCTACGAAGCCTCGATCGAGGGCAAGAACCTGGTGCTGAAGCTCGGCTTCAACCGCCCGGTCTTCTTCCCGCTGCCGAAGACCGTCACCATCGAGGCGCCGACCCCGACGTCCCTGGTGATCAAGGGCATCGACAACCAGCAGGTTGGCGCAGTCGCCTCGGCGATTCGCAAGCTGCGCAAGCCCGAGCCGTACAAGGGCAAGGGCATCAAGTACGCCGAAGAGGTCATTCGTCGCAAGGCCGGCAAGGCCTTCGCTTCGGGTGGTGGCGGCTGATCGATCAGGAGCTGAGCATCATGACTTCCACTTCCCAGAAGCACCAACAGCGCCGCGGCAAGGCCAGCTCTCTGCGCGAGAAGCTGCGCAGTGTTTCGTCGCGCCCGCGACTGTCGGTGTTCCGCAGCCTCGCCAACATCTCCGCCCAGGTGATCGACGACGTCCGTGGCCACACGGTGGCGTCGGCCTCCTCGCAGGAGAAGGACGTGCGCACCGCCATCAAGGGCATGCGCAAGACGGACATCGCCAAGAAGGTCGGCGCCCTGGTCGCCGAGCGTGCGAAGCGCGCCGGTGTCACCGCGGTCGCCTTCGATCGTGGCGCCTACAAGTATCACGGTCGCATCAAGGCTCTCGCCGACGCTGCTCGCGAAGCCGGTCTGCAGTTCTGATTCTCCACCGCACCGACCAGCCAGGCTGGTGAGTTCCGATCATGGCGAAGGGTAAGATTCCTCTGATTCCGATCGACGAAGCGTTGTCCGCGGACGTCGAGGACGACGTGGTGGCGATCAATCGATCCGCTGCCGTCGTCAAGGGCGGCCGCCGGTTCAGCTTCAGTGCGCTGTCGGTCGTCGGCAACCGCAATGGCCTGGTCGGGATCGGCTATGGCAAGGGCCGCGAAGTCCCGAACGCGATCGAGAAGTCGGTCAAGGATGCACGCAAGCAGATCATGCGTGTGCTCCGCGACGGCACGACGATCCCGCACGCCACCGAAGGCGAGTACTGCGCCACCAAGGTGCGCCTGCTGCCCGCTGCCCCCGGCACCGGCATCATCGCCGGCAAGGCGGTGCGCAAGGTGCTCGAGCACGCTGGCATCACCGACATCCTGACCAAGAACTACGGCTCGACCAACCCCCTCAACGTCGTGAAGGCGACGATGATGGCTTTGAGCAAGCTGCGGAACCGTGAACAGACGGTCGCCGTGCGCGGAGTGAACCTCGAATGAACCTCGCCGAAGCAAAGGCCCTCGGCCTCAAGTTTCCCGAACGCAAGCGCATCGGTCGTGGCGTCGGCTCCGGTCTCGGCAAGACGTCGGGCCGCGGTCACAAGGGTGCCAAGGCCCGCTCTGGCTGGTCGCGTCGCATCGGCTGGGAAGGCGGTCAGATGCCGCTCTACCGGCGCTTGCCCAAGCGCGGCTTCAACAACAAGAACTTCGAGAAGGTGTTCACGGTGGTGAACGTCGCCGATCTCGACGTGTTCGACGCCGGCTCGCAGGTCGACCTCAAGGCCGTGCTGGCCCGTGGCCTCACGTCGAAGGAGAAGCACAGCGACCTGTTCAAGCTGCTGGGCAACGGCGAGATCAAGAAGGCCCTGACGGTGCACGTCGACGCGATCACCGGTCCGGCCCGCACGAAGATCGAAGCGGCCGGCGGCAAGGTGGTCCTGATCGAGCAGCGTCCGCACCGGGCCAAGTTCGTCGCCAAGGACGGCAAGAAGCGTCAGCCCGGTTCGCCCCGGGTGCGCCGCTGAGAGATCGGTAGCTCCGCCCCAAGCGGAGAACGGCCAGCCTTCGAGAGACCGCGAGCCAGAACCAACTCCATGAACCTGACGATTTCCAACCTGTTCAAGGTGCCCGAGATCAGGAACAAGATCCTGATCACCCTCGGGCTCTTGCTGGTCTATCGGATCGGGTTCTTCATTCCGCTGCCCGGCGTGAACTTCCAGGTGTCCCTCGACAACTCGAGGGACCTTTCTGGTGTCGGTCAGGTGTTCAGTGTCATGAACATCCTGACCGGTGGTTCCCTGCAGAGTGCCACCATCTTCTCGCTCGGCGTGATGCCCTACATCTCGGCCAGCATCATCTTCAGCTTGCTCAGCAAGGCTGTGCCGGCGCTCGAGAAGATTGCCAAGGAAGGGCAGAGCGGGCAGCGGAAGATCAACCAGTACACGCGCTTGGCCACGGTCGGCATCTGCCTGATCCAATCGTGGTTCGTGATCTTCGGTTCGCTCCGTACCGAGAACTCCCAGCTCTTGCACGCAGGCGTGAACCAGTGGCTCGGCCCCTACTACATCGTCGTGATGGTCGCCCTGACCGCGGGCACGATGTTCATCATGTGGCTGGGTGAGCAGATCACCGAGCACGGCATCGGCAACGGGGTCTCCCTGATCATCATGGCGGGCATCGTCGCCCAGCTGTATCCGTCGGTGTCCCTCTACTTCCAGAAGGGCTTCGGCGTCGACGACTGGCACCACCTGCTGTTGTTCTTGGGCGCCTGGGCGGTCGCGGTCGTGGCGGTCGTCTACATGACGAAGGCCCAGCGTCGCATCCCGATCCAGCAGCCGCGCCACACCCGTGGCAGCCGCACGATCGGCGGTGAGAAAACCTTCCTGCCGTTCAAGCTGAACCAGGCCAACGTGATGCCGATCATCTTCGGCTCGGCGTTGCTGATGATCCCGGCGATGCTCGGCAAGGCGTTGATCGGTCTCGGCTTCACGGGCTTCGGCAACTGGCTGGACCTCGCCTTCGGTGGCCAACGCGGCTTCTGGTTCATCACCAGCTTCACCGCGCTGATCTACTTCTTCGCCTTCTTCTGGACGTCGATGATGTTCCAGCCGAACGAGATCGCGAAGAACCTGCAGGAGAACGGCTCGTTCATCCCGACCATCAAGCCGGGCAAGCCGACCGCCGAGTTCCTCGAGAAGACGATGGTCCGCATCACCCTCGCCGGTGCGACCTTCCTCGCCATCGTCGCCGTGCTGCCGTCGCTGATCGGCGTCGGGGGCGGTGGCATGGACCAGGTGCTGATCTACTTCATGTCGGGTACCTCGATCCTGATCGTCGTCGGTGTGGCGCTCGACATGGTCGAGAAGATCAACGCCATGATGGTCATGCGGAACTACGAGACCATCAACAAGGCGACCAGCGAAGCCGCTGCCAGTGGGAGTGGGTGGGGCCGTCGCGCCTCGAACTGACCATGGGCGTCGCGTTGCAAGCTCGGGTCGTGTTCCTCGGCGCGCCAGGCGCCGGCAAGGGCACGCAGGCGAAGGAAGTCGCGGGTCGCGGCTCCCTCGCCCACATCTCGACGGGCGACATGCTCCGGGCCGAGGTTGCCCAGGGCACGGAGTTGGGTCTGCAGGCCAAGTCCTTCATGGATGGCGGCAAGCTGGTCCCCGATGCCGTGATCATCGGCATGGTCCAGAAGCGCATCGCCCAGCCGGATGCCGCGAACGCTTGGATCCTCGACGGCTTCCCGCGCACGCTCGCCCAGGCCGAGGCGCTCGATCGCGAGCTTCCCGTCGGGCGGAAGCTGACGCACGTCGTCTACTTCGCCGTGCCCGAGGAGGTGTTGATGTCCCGGCTCACCGGTAGGCGAACCTGCGAGAAGTGCGGGGCCATCTGGCACGTCCAGACGAAGCCCACCAAGGCCGAAGGGGTCTGTGACCTGTGCGGGGGCAAGACCGTGCAGCGCTCCGACGACCACCCTGACAAGATCAACAAGCGATTGGTCGAGTACCGGACCCAGACGGCTCCGCTGCTCGACTACTACCGGAGCCGCAAACTTCTGCGGGAGCTCGATGCCAATCGGGCCCCTGCGATCATCCTGGAGGAACTGCTGCAGCTGATG
>JAEUHU010000095.1 GCA_016793305.1 Planctomycetota bacterium | reverse complement strand
TTCGCCGCTGCCGAACGAGCCGGTGCCGATCTGTGGAGGGCGGCGGTGGCGGCGGTGCAACCGCCATCGATGCCCGCAGCTGCGACCCTCTTGTTGCCGGCCTTGAACGAGGCGTTCGACATCGCCGCGGCGCGTACGATGGCCACGAGGCGGCATCCGCCGCGCATCGTCCACACCCTGCTGTTCCTGTTGGCGCTGTCGGGAGCGCTGTTCGCCGGCTACGGCATGGGCCTGTGCAAACGCCGTCGTTGGCTGCACACCATCGGCTTCAGCCTGGTCATATGCGGCACGGTCGGCGTCACGCTGGACATCGAGTATCCGCGCCAGGGATTGATCCGCCTCGATGCCTTCGACAAGACGCTGGCCGACGTGCGCGCCGGCATGAAGTGACCGCCGGGTCGGTTTGACGCGGGCCCAGTCAGCGATCGCCGACCAGCTGGCGCCAGCGGGGCGCGTCGTTCGTGCGCAGCCTCGCCTGCACGAATTCCTGGAACGCACCCATCAGCCGCGCCGTGCGCGGCCCCGCCTCGCCGTTGCCGACCGCCTTGCCGTCGACGTGCGTCACCGGCCCGATGTCACGCAGCGTGCTCGACAGGAACAGTTCGTCGGCGCGCCGCAGGTCGCCCGGCGTCAGGTTGCGTTCGACGACGCGTTCGCCGGCCATGGGCAGGAACTGGAGCAGCAGCGCGCGCGTGATCCCGGCCAGGATGCCGTCGTCGAGTCGCGGCGTGGCCCACACGCCGTCGACCAACGCGAACAGGTTCGACGTCGAAGCTTCGGTGACGAGGCCGGCCGCGTTCGTCATCACGCAGTCGGTGGCGCCGGCGTCCTTGGCCTCGGCCAGGCCGAGCACGTTGTTCAGGTAGTTGCCGCTCTTCGTCGCCGGGTCGAGCGCGCGCCGATCGTTGCGCAAGCGGTCGACGATCGCGAGCCGCGCGGTCTTGCCCGACATCGGCGTCAGCGGCCGCACCATGACGACCCAGCACGGCGGGCTGTTGGCACAGGCGAGGTCGATGTTCGGCGCGTCGCCGGTGCCGCGGCTGACCACGAGGCGCACGTAGAAGTCGCCGCTGCCGGCCGCCGCCAGGGTTGCCGCGATGCGGCGGGCGATGGTCGCTTCGTCGAGGTCGAGCTGCATGCGGATCGCCGCCGCCGACAGGCACAGCCGCTGCCAGTGCTCCGCCCAGCCGAACGGCTCCTGGCCGTAGGTCCTGACCACTTCGTAGATCGAGTCGCCGAACAGGAACCCGCGATCGAGCACGGGGATGCGCGCGTCGCGTTCGGCCACGATCTGGCCGTCCAGGTTGCAGAGGTTCGTCATCGCGGCGCGGATGGTAAGCTCGTCGCCCCTCATGTGCGGCTTCATCTCCATCTTCGGCCCTCCCGAATCCGACGCCATCCAGGACGCCCTCAACGGGCTGCTCGCCATCCAGCACCGCGGCCAGGACGCCGCCGGCGCGGTCACCTTCAAGGACCGCTTCCAGGCCAAGAAGGGCCTCGGCCTCGTGCGCGAGGTCTTCGGTGAGAAGCACCTGCAGCGCCTGCGCGGCCATCTCGCCGTCGCCCACGTCCGCTATCCGACGGTCGGTCTCGGCGAAGACACCGACGTGCAGCCGTTCTGGCTCGACTACCCGGTCGGCACGGCGATGGCGCACAACGGCAACGTCACCAACTTCCACGAGCTCAAGCGCACCTACTTCGCGCAGCGCAACATCCACCTCGCCAGCAACTGCGATCTCGAGGCCGTGCTCTACGTGTTCGCCGACGCGCTGATGCGGCGTCGCTCGGATCCGGTGACGGTCGACGACGTGCAGGTCGCGGTGAAGGAGGTCTACGACCGCGTCAAGGGCGCCTACTCCGTCGCCGGCATCACCAGCGAGGGCATGTATGCGTTCCGCGATCCGTTCGGCATCAAGCCGTGCATCTTCGGCAAGAAGGTCACGCCGGAGGGCACTTGGTACGCAGTCGCCAGTGAATCGGTCGTGCTCGACGTCGCCGGCTACGAGATCGTGCGCGACCTGAAGGCCGGCGAGATGCTGTGGATCGGCGCGGATCGGGTGCCGCACCTGCGGCAGGTGGGCGGCAAGCCGCACCGCCCGTGCATCTTCGAGTACGTCTACTTCGCGCGGCCCGACACGTTCCTCGACGGCACCTCGGTCTACGAGGCGCGCATGGAGCTCGGTCGGCGGCTCGGTCGCGCGTTCCTCGACACCAAGCTGGTCGCCGACGTGGTGATCCCCGTGCCGGAGTCGGCGCGCACCGCGGGACAGACGATGGCGGAGGTGATCGGCGTGCCGTGCCGCGAGGGCTTCGTGAAGAACCGCTACGTCGGCCGCACGTTCATCATGCCGAACGACAAGGCGCGCCAGGCGACGATCCGCACCAAGCTGAACCCGATCAGGGCCGAGTTCGAGGGCAAGCGCGTCGTCATCCTCGACGACTCGATCGTGCGCGGCAACACGAGCCGGCAGATGGTGAAGATCGCGCGGCAGATGGGTGCTGCGAAGGTCTACCTCGCGTCCTACTCGCCGCCGCTGCTGTTCCCGTGTCTCTACGGCATCGACATGTCGACCAAGCGCGAGTTCGTCGCGCGCGGCCGCAGTCACGAGGAGATCGCCCGCGAACTCGGCGCCGACCACGTCGTCTACCAGACGATCGAGCAGATGGAGGACGCGGTGCGCACGGCCGGCAACAAGGACCTGCAGTTCTGCAACGCCTGCTTCGCCGGCACCTATCCGACCGGCGACATCACCGAGGGCATGATCGCCGACATCGAGCGCGATCGCATGGAAGCCAGCAAGGTCTGAGGGCCGGCGGCGGTCCTCAGTCGGCGAGCCGTTCCTTCTTCACGCGCGAGCGCAGCTTCGGCACCAGCAGCAGCGCCTCGCGGGCGATCTTGCCGTCCATCTTCGACTTGCCGACGCGGCGGTCGACGAAGTGGATCGGGATCTCGGTGACGCGGAAGCCGGCGCGCACCATGCGGAACGCCATCTCGATCTGAAACGCGTAGCCCTGCGCGTGCACGGCCGACAGGTCCAGCTTGGCCAGGGCGGCTGTGTGGAAGCAGCGGAAGCCCGCCGTGTTGTCGCGGATGCCGCTGCCGAGCACCGTCCGCGTGTAGAGGTTGGCGCCGCGCGACAGCAGGCGGCGCTTCAGCTCCCAGCCGACCGTGCAGCCACCCTGCACGTAGCGGCTGCCGATCACGAGGTGCGCATCGCCCGAGGCGAACACGAGGCGCGGCAGGTCCCACGGTGCGTGGCTGAAGTCGGCGTCCATCTCGCAGACGCGCTGGTAGCCCCGTTCGATCGCGAAGCGGAAGCCGGCGATGTACGCGGTGCCGAGGCCCTGCTTGCCGGTGCGGTGCAGCACGTGGATGCGCGGATCGGCCGCGGCGAGGCGGTCGGCGATCGCGCCGGTGCCGTCCGGCGACCCGTCGTCGACGACCAGCACGTCGGTGTCGAGGTAGCGGTGGATCGCGCGGACGATGGGCTCGAGGTTGTCCCTCTCGTTGTAGGTCGGGATCACCACCAACGTGCGCCACGGCGGCGCATGCGGACGCGTCGGGGTCGGGCCGTCGCCGGCGGCGCGACCCTGCTCGGCGGCGGCGCGCGCCAGGAGCTCGTCCTGGCCCTGCAGCACGCAGAGCCGCTGGCTGTCGATGCCCGAACGGACCAGCGGCTCGGCGCTGCCGAAGTCGCGAGCGACCACCAGCGGTTCGGCGAGTGCACGTGGACCCGGCGTCGACGACACAGCGGGAGACGATGGCTCGCGAGCGGGTTGGGTCACGTTGGGCGGCTCGGTCCGGGTTGTGGCACGGACGAAGCGGGCAGCGTAGCTCGCGGCGCTTCGGCATGCGACCCTGCTGCCCCGGCCGTGAGCCGCCGATGGCACCGGGCCGGCGCCGGGCTCACATGAAGTTGCGTGTGTGCAGGGCGCTCAGGGCCGCGGCGTCCTCGCCGGCGAAGCCGAGCTGGCGGAGCCGGGTGCGGCGACCGGCGTCCATCTGCCCCTGCAGGTCGGCGACCGCCTTGGCGCCAGCCGCGATGCCCCGCGGTGAACGTTCTCCGGCGGCGAGCACGACCAGCGCGTCGAACACCTCGGCATTGAGCCCGGCAGTGTGCCGCAGCGCCTCGTGGCGCCGTTCGATCGACAGCCGCAGCCGCGCCAGCAGCGTCGGGTCGTGCTGCGCATGGCGGCGCAGGTGCGACATGCCGAACTGCACGTGCCGTGCTTCGTCCTGGGCGGCGAGCCGCATGATCTCGGCGGTGCAGCGATCGGGCGCGTGCACGTGCAGGAAGCCGAGCAGGTGCACGAACGAGCCTTCGCCGAGAACGCTGAGCAGGAAGCTCGCCAGCGCGAAGTCCGGTTCCTCGAGCAGCGTCTGCAGCGACGCCTGCCCGCCGCCGGTCGACAGGCCGAGCTGCTCGCGCGCGAGCAGGGCGCGGCGCGTGAACACCTCGATGTGGCGCGCTTCGTCGGCGGCCTGGATTGCCAGCACCTGCATCACCTCGCGGAAGTGCGGGTGCAGCTGCGCACAGAACTTCGCCGGCACCAGCAACGCCGCGGTCTCGTTCTCGATCAGGTAGGTCAGCACCTGCACCAGCGCGTCCTCGACGAACGGCGGGTGCGAGCGCTCGGCTTGCCACGGGATCGCGGTCGCCGGATCCCACTGCGCCGCGGCGGCCGCGCGATACAGCGTTCCCGCGTCGTCGCTCCAGACCAGGTCGCGCTCGTGCAGTGCGAAGTGGAACGTCGGCCCGCCGGCCTCCACGGCCGCCCCACGCGCCGCCAGCCCCCAGTGTTGCGGCGGGTGCTCGACCGTGCCGTCCGGCGCCGAGCGCCCGGCGCGTTCGGCGCCGGACCAGCGAGCGGCGCTGGCGGTGCCGCGCGTCAGCACGGCGACGCGCGGGGAGCCGTTCGCCCGGTGCGTCCCGGTCCCTGGGCCGGCAGCTTCGATCGCGAAGCCGTGGCCTTCGGCGCGGGCCCACGCCCGCAGGTGCACCGTCAGCTCCGGCGCCGTGCCGTGCACGGCCAGCGTCTGCCCGGCCTGGAGTTCGCCGAGTGCCAGCCGCAGCAGCACTCCAGCACCCTCGTCGAGGCCGAGCGACTCGAGGTCCAGCACCGGGTTCGCGCCGTCGACCACGTTCGCGTCACGCTCCCATCCGGGCGAGGAACGGCTGCAGCCAGCCGAAGCGGTCGCACGCAGACGCCAGCAGCGCGTAGCCGCTGGTGCGCCCCGGGCGCCACGCCTTCAGGCCCTCGAGGTCGAGCAGCGGGCGCACCGCCGGATCGTCGTAGCGCATGCCGAGCAGCAGTTCGGTGAAGCGCGCCACCAGGGCGTCGGGCGCGCCGTCGAGCACGGTGAAGTTGCAGTGGTCGTACGGCCTCGTCTGCGTCAGCACGCGCACACTGCCGCGCGGCAGCGTGCCCTCCTGCGCGAACAGGAGGCTGTTGCCGTCGATCATGCACGCCGCGTCGACCTCGCCGGCGAGCAGCGCCTTCGCTGCATCGCGTTCGCCACCGACGTGGTCGCCGTGTTTGCCGACCAGCACGTCGAACCGGCGCACGGCGAAGTCCCTCTCGGCGCGCAGACCCTGCACCGCCAGATGTTCGAGCGGGATCATCGTCGCCTGCGGCGAATCCGCGGCCCCGACGCCGAGTCGCTTGCCCCGCAGGTCGGCGACGCTGCGCACGGGACCGTCGGCGCGCACCACGATCACCGACGTCAGCTCCTGGTCGGTGTCGCGCATGGCGATCGCGCGCGCCTGCCGTCGCTTCGCCCGGGCCACCCGTTCGGCCTGCAGCCACGCGAGCGGCGAGTTCCACGCCACGTGGAACGCGCCGGCGAAGTGCTGTTCGACCTGGCGTTCGTAGTTGTGGTAGAGCACGTAGTCGAACGGCAGGCCGTTCGCGCGGAACCACTGCAGGAAGCCGTCCCAGATGGTCACGACCTTCGGGTCGTAGGCGACGGCGCCGAGGATCAGGGTGTCGGTCATCGGGGTGCCGGTTCAGCCGAACAGGGGCATGCCGCACACGGCCTTGCCGACGAAGTCGAACAGCTGGTCGCTGGTCGGCGCCATCACCATCGCGGCGCGCGTGTCGCGGAACATGCGTTCGACGCCGACCTCCTTGCGGAACGCCATGCCGCCGCAGACGCGCATCGCGAGGTCGCCGACGCTGCTGGCGGTCTCGGCCGCGGCGGCCTTGGTCTCGAGCACCTTCAGACCGGCGTCGGCGGCGCTGTTCTCCAGCGCCGTCAGCGTCTCCTGCCACAGGGCCTTGGCCATGTCGACCTGGATGCGCATGCGGGCGACGTAGGCGCGGATCGTCGGCAGGTCGGCGAGCGCGTTCTGCGCCGCGAGATGCGCGTACTTGGTGCCACCGGCGTGCGTCGCGGTCTTCTGCACCATCGCCTCGGCGAGGCCGAGCGAACCCGACGCGATCAGCATCGCGAACGTCGGCAGCACGGTGCCCATCATGATGCCGAAGCCGGCCCCGTCGTCGCCGAGTCGGTTGGCGAGCGGCACGCGCACCGCACTGGCGGTGACCGGCGCCGAGTCGTTGCCGCGCAGGCCCATGCCGTCGAACGGGCCCGCGACCGCGAGGCCCTTCGCCTTCGCCGGCACGAGCCACAGGGTGCTGGCTTCGCTGCCGGCGCTCGGCTTGCTCGACCACACGTAGGCGGTGGCCTGTTGCGCCGAGGTGATCCAGCTCTTCTTCGCGTCGAGCACGGCCTCCTTGCCGTCGACGCGCGCGGTGCTGGTCGGCGCCCAGAAGTGCGACCGCGAACCCGCCTCGCTGAACGCGAGCGTCGACAGGTGACGACCCGCCGCGATGTCCTGGCGCACGCTGCGTTCGCCGTGGGCTTCGATCACGACGGTGCCGCAGTAGTGCATGGTCAGCACCATCGCCGAGCTGCCGCATTCTGGGGCGATGCGTTCGATCACGTGCGCCGCAGCGCGCAACGGCAGGCCGTGGCCGCCGACCTCGGCCTTGCTGAGCAGGGCCAGCAGGCCCGCCTTGCGGGCGGCGTCGACGGTGGCGGTGGGGAAGGACGCGGTGCTGTCGACGGCGACGGCGTGTTCGCGCGCGACGGCGGCGACCGCTTCGGCGGCGGTGCGGAAGTCGAAGGTCATGCGAGAGCTCGTGTGGCTGGCCCGGGCGGGCCGTCGCTCACGAGCGCCGGTCCGTGCGGGCGGTGGGTCGCGGCGCGAACACGTCGCGCCGACGGCGGGGTCAGTGCCGGAAGACGGACAGGGACATGGCGCACAAGGTAGCGAGTGTGGGGCCGCTGGGGAGTACAAGGACGTCCGTCCCATGCCCCGCCCGCTCGCCGGAATCGCCGTTCTGTCGTTCGCCGTTCCGCTCCTCGCGCAGCAGCCGGCCCCCCGCGATCTGTTCGCCGACACCTGGGTGGCCACCGACGCACTCGGTCGACGCATGCCGACGAGTGCCGAAGTGGGGCGGCCGAAGCCCGGGCGTCGCGTCGTGGGCATCTTCTACATCACCTGGCATCAGGAGCATCTGGGCGCCGGGGACGGGCGGTACGGAGCCGACGTGACGCGCATCCTCGCAACCGACCCCAAGGCGCGGCTCGACGCCAAGCACCCGCTGTGGACCCACCCTTCCTATCACTGGGCCGAGCCGGAGTGCGGCTACTTCCTGAGCCACGACGAGTACGTGATCCGGAAGGACATGGCGATGTTGAGCCAGGCCGGCGTCGACGTGCTGGTGATGGACGTGACCAACGCGGTGCGATACTGGGCGGAGTGGGAAGCCGTGTTCACGGTGATGGAGAAGATGCAGCAGGAAGGCACGCCGGTGCCGCGCTTCTGCTTCTGGGCCTTCAACGGGCCGGTGATGACGGTCGTGCAGGACCTCTACGACCGGATCTACGCGCCTGGACGCCATCGCGACCTCTGGTTCCTGTGGGACGACAAGCCCCTGCTGCTGTGCAACCTGACTCCGTCCGTCGACGCGAACGGGAGTGGCTGCGTCAACCCGAATCCTCACTACGACGCCGCGGCAGCAGCGGACGTCCGGCATCCGCACCACGGCGACCCCGACTTCTGTGAACCGAACTATCGCGACTACAGCCGCGCCGTGCGGGAGTTCTTCACCCGGCGATCGATGTGGTGGGGCTACTACGAGTGGGCGGGCAAGCGCTTCGTCGGCACCGAGCACAACTGGAGCTTCGGGCTGGATCTCGGGGATGCGCGGGTCGCGGCGCTGCGCCCCGAACAGCTCGTCTCGGTCACCGGGAACCGGCGGGAACAGGCGGCCGTGACGCCAGCCCAGCATGCGTCGAGCGGCATCGGTCGGTCGTGGACCCGCGAGCGTGGCGAGCCCGAACTCGACGAACGGGACCTGCCGAAGCCGACCCTCGTGCCATGGCTCGGAAAGGTCGTCGAGCGACCGGAGGCCTACGGCAGCTACTTCCAGCAGCGGTTCGACGAGGCGATCGCCGCGGATCCGGAGTTCCTCTACGTCAACGACTGGAACGAGTGGACCGCGGGCAAGTACCAGCCCGACCAGGGCACGTTTCCGTTCCTGCGTCGCCAGAGCGCCTACTACTTCGTCGACCAGTACAACGCCGAGTTCAGCCGCAGCGTCCAACCGATGCGCGGAGGTTTCACCGACAACTACTACATGCAGATGGCGCAGAACATCCGGCGCTACAAGGGCGCGCGGGACGTGCCGGTGTTGCGCGGCGAGACGCCGATCACGATCGACGGGACGTTCGAGGACTGGCGCACGGTCGCGATCGAGTTTCGCGACGTCGTGGGCGACACGTTCCACCGTGACTGCGTGGGCTACGGCGGCGTGCGTCATGTCGACGCCAGTGGCCGCAACGACATCGTGACCTGCAAGGTGGCCGTGTCCGGCGACGACGTGTGCTTCCTGGCCGAGACGCGACACACCCTGACGCCGTCGAACGGGCGCCATTGGATGTTGCTGTTCGTCGACGTCGATCAGGACGCCGCCACGGGATGGTGTGGTGCCGAGTTCGTCGTCAACCTGCGGGTGCGCGACGACCGGACCACGACGCTGATGCGCTTCGTCGGCGGCGAGGGCGACGCCGCGTGGGCGGAGGTGGCCGAGCTGCCTTGCCGCCACGCCGGGAATGCGTTGGAGCTCCGGGTTCCGAAGTCGCTGCTCGGCCTCGGCAGGGATGCGTTCGCCTTCGACTTCAAGTGGGCGGACCATCCGACGGAGCTGCGTGACGCGATCTCGCTCTGTACCAGTGGGGACACGGCTCCGGATCGCCGCTTCCACTATCGCTGCCTCTGGCAGCGCTGAGCTCGTGGTCGTGGCGGGGTCGGGGCTGGCCCGCCCTGCGGCTGGATGGCCCCAGCTGGTCGTGGACACCGGTGCACCGATTCCCTATCCCTGCTCGACGTGACCACTCCGTTCGATCCCAAGAAGGCGAAGGCCCGCCTGCTCCAGCTCGTCCGTGAACGCGCCTACAAGGACGGCATCGACATCGTGCTCGCGTCGGGCAAGCGCTCGACGTTCTACATCAACGGCAAGAAGGTCAGCCTGCATCCCGAAGGGCTGTGGCTGATCGCGAAGCTGCTGCTGGAGAAGCTGAAGAAGCACCCGGAGATCACCGCGGTCGGTGGCCTGACGATCGGTGCCGATCCGCTGGCGAGCGCCGTTGCGGCGCTGAGCTTCGAGACCGGCCAGAACCTCAAGGCGTTCCTGGTGCGCAAGGAAGCGAAGGGGCACGGCACCGGCAGCAAGATCGAAGGGGACCTCGACAAGGGCGAGAAGGTCGCGATCCTCGAGGACACGGTGACCACCGGCGGTTCGGCGCTGAAGGCGATCGAGGCGGTTCTCGAGGTCGGTGCCGTCCCGGTCGTGGTGATGGCGATCGCCGACCGCGAGGACCCGGACGCGGACGCGTTCCGCAAGAAGTACCAGGTCGACTGTCTGCTGACCCTGAGCGAGATCCGCGGCAGCTGATGCGCACCGTCGCGATCGTGCCGGCGGCGGGGCGCGGCGAACGCATGGGCGCCGACAAGGCGCTGCTCGAGCTCGGCGGTGCCACGGCGATCGAGCGCGTGGTCGCCACCTGCCACGCGGCCGGCATCGACGACGTGTTGGTCGTGCGCCGGGACGGTGCGGCTGCTCTGCCGTCGCAGCTCGTGGCGACGACGATCGTCGTGCCGAACGGCGGCGAGATGGCCGACAGCCTGCGCGCGGCGGGGGAGCAGCTGCCAGACGACACCGCGGCGGTGGTGGTGTTCCCGGTCGACCACGCGCTGGTCGAGGCGGAGACCGTGCTGGCGCTCCTGGCGACGCTGGCCCAGCCCGATTGTGCGATCGCGCTGCCGCTGTTCCGCGGGCGGCCGGGGCACCCGGCGGCGTTCGCGGTCGAAGCGTTCGCCGAGATCGAGGCACCCGGCACCGTGCTGCGCGACCTGGTGCGGCGCGATCCGGCCCGCGTGCGCGTGGTTCCGTCGGCCAACCCTTGGGTGCACGCCGACCTCGACCATCCCGAGGACCACCGCGCCGCGCTGTGCGCGCTGCACGGCGAGCCGTGGAGCACGGTCGCGCAGATGTTCCGCCATCGCAGCCACCGCGCGTATCGGCCCGATCCACTGCCGCAGGCGCAGATCGAACGGCTGGTCGACGCGGCCCGCCACGCGTCGACGTCGAGCTTCATCCAGGCCTACAGCGTCGTCTGCGTGCGCGATGCCGAGGTGAAGGGCCAGTGCGCGCGGCTCTGCGCCGGCCAGCCGCACATCGTGCAGGCGCCGGTGTTCTTCGCCGTCTGCGCCGACCTGCACAAGATCGCCGCGGCATGCGGCCGGCACGGCACCGGCGTGCAGGCGCAGAGCTTCGAACTGTTCCTGCAGGCGACCGTCGACGCCGCACTGCTCGGCCAGAACCTGCAGCTCGCCGCCGAAGCAGAAGGCCTCGGCGCCTGCATGATCGGCGCGGCGCGCAACCACCCGGTGCAGCTCGGAGCCTTGCTCGGGCTGCCGCCGCACGTCTACGTCGTGTTCGGCATGACGGTCGGGCGGCCGGCCGACGATCCGATCCCGCGCGGCCGCATGCCGCTGCCGGGTGTGCTGCACTTCGATCGCTACGACACGACGCGCACCGACGCGGTGCTCGACGGCGCCGACGCAGGTATGCGCGCGTGGGCGGTGCGCACCAACGCCGAACGTGGCGGCTACCAAGGCCGGCCGGTCGGCGAGCAGAAGGGCTGGGCCGAACGCATGGCGGCGATGTGGGGCGGCGGCAGCGACTACGTGGCGGCGCGCAGCGCCCTGGTCGAGGAGTTGAAGCGCCTCGGCTTCGGCCTCGCATGAGCGATCGCGTCGCCGCGAGGCGACGCACCTTGAAAGTCCGACCCCCGATGCCGAGTTTGCAGACTGCGTCCCCCGAGATGGCCGCGACCCGATGACTCCAGCCGGATCCCCTGTCCAGAAACCCCGCCCCTGGCTCCGCCTCGCCGTGCTGCTGATGCTCGGCTCGGCCGTGTTCGGTGGCCTGCCGGTCTGGGCGCTGCTCTACCTGTCGACCAGCAAGCCCGAAGGCGAGCCGCTCGACGCGGCGCGAGCTCGTACGCTGGTGGTCGAGAAGGCCACCCTGCTGGCCGAGCTGCGCGAGCTGGTGGGCAAGGACGCGGCTGCCGGAGCGGCGCGGCAGCAGGAACTTCTGGTCCAGCTCGGGGCGCTCGCAGTGGTCGGGCCGGCGCAGGCCGAGGGCGCTGTTCGCCTGGTGTTCCGTCGCTACGGCGAGCCAGGTGCCATGCACGAGCAGCGTCTCGAGTGGTTGCCGGCAGCCCGGGCGACGGCATTGCGGGCCGAGCCGAGCGCAGACGGACACCAGCACGAAGAGCTCGTCGACGGCTGGTGGTGGGTGCAGCGGTAGTGTCGCCCCGGCCGATCGGCTGCGTGCACCATCGTCGACCGGAACGGATGCGCGGTCAGCGGACCTGACCCGCGCGCAGCATCGCCAGCGGGTAGAACGTCCCGCGCCAGCGCACGCCGCCCTGCCGCAGCGTGACCCAGGTCGAGTTGAGCATCGCCAGCGGCAGCAGCACCCGCGCGAACGGCGCGAGCCAGCCGGCGAGCGGTTCCCATTGCAGCTTCCTGGCGAGCACGGCGCCGGCCGCCCCGGTGGCGAGGTGGCTGCCGAACGGCAGCCAGCCGAGGGGACCGCCGTAGAGCGGGGCCAGGAACGTCGCCGCCAGCAGGCCGAACCCGGCGCCGACCGCGAGCAGTGCCAGACTCGTGCGGTAGCGCAGCACCGCGAACATGTTCTTCTCGACGACGCGCACGAGCGCCCGCGGCGTGCCGCCCCAGTCGATCGCGAAGTCGTCGCCGGCGAACCACACGCGCGTTCGGAAGCCGGCGCGGAACATCAGGAACCCGAGCCAGACGTCGTCGACCACTTCGAGGCGCAGCGGGAGATGGCCGCCGACTGCCCGGTAGGCGTCGGTGCGCACCAGGTTGAATGCGCCGGTGCCGACGAAGCTGCGCTGCTGCTCGCCGTTGATCGCGGCGACGCGGCGCTGCACCGTCAGCTGGAACGCGAGCAGGCCGGCGCGACCGAGCAACGTGGTGTCGCGGTGGGTCGGCAGCAGCGACACGTGCTGGGTGTTGGTGCGTTCCGCCGCGGCGATCGCGCGCGCCAGCGTGTCCGGGCTCAACTGCGCGTCGCCGTCGGTGAACAGCAGCCAGCGGCTCGCCACCGCCGCGGTGCCGACGTGCAGCGCATGGCTCTTGCCGAGCCAGCCGGGCGGCAGGTTGCGCACGGTCACGACGGCGAGACGCGGCTCCGTGGCGGCGAGGCGAGCGAGCACTTCCCCGGTGCCGTCCTCGCTGCGGTCGTCGACCACGACGAGGCGCAACTGCACGTGCTGTTGCGCCAGCAGGCGACGCACCGACTCCTCGACGTGGGCCACGTCGTCGCGCACCGCCATCACCACGGTGACGTCGGCAGGCGGCGGGTCGGGCGGCATCGGCGGCAAGGTCGGCAAGCGCCACACCGCGACGAGGTCGTGGGCAGCGACGGCGAGCCACAGCGCCGCGAGGGCCAGCAACCACCACGTCATGCCGGTCTTCTACCGGAGACGAGCTCGCACGGCATCAGGTCAGGCGTGCACGCCGGGCGCTTCCATGCCGGTCTTCTCGACCCACTCGACGTAGCTGCCCTGGTAGATCTTCGCCGGGCCACCGGCCGCGCATTCGCTGACGTCGAGCACCCGGTT
>JAEUHU010000083.1 GCA_016793305.1 Planctomycetota bacterium | reverse complement strand
GCAGGACCGCTCGCGTGAACGACCTGGCCCAGCTCGACGCCGACGACCGGGCGGCCCTCGCCGCGTTCCGGCTGCGGCTCGGCGACCGGCGCTTCCGCGGCCGGGCCGGCGGCCGGCGTGGGCACGGGGCCGGCAGCTCGCTCGAGTTCCTCGACTTCCGCGACTACGTGCCGGGCGACGACCTGCGCCACGTCGACTGGCGCGGCTACGCGCGCAGCGAAGTGCTGCGCGTGCGGCTGCACGAAGAGGAAGTGGCGCCGTTCGTCGACCTGGTGGTCGATCCGTCGGCGTCGATGGCGGTGACCGCGGCCAAGGCCCGCGCCGCGAAGGCCCTCGCGGTGGCGTTGCCGCACTGGTCGCAGCAGGAAGGCTGTGCCGCGCGGGTGCTGCAGCTCGGCGGCGGCGTCGTGGGCCCGGCCGAGCTCACGTTCGCCGACACCGCGCCGGTCGACCAACCGGCGGCCCCGTTGGTGCCGCTGCGCCGCGCCGGGGCACGCATCCTGCTGACCGACGGGCTGTGGCCCGGCGATCCGGCCCCGCTGCTGCACACGCTGCAGGGTGGCGCCTCGCGCTTCCTGTGCGTGCAGCTGCTCGACCCGTGGGAACTCGACCCGACGGTCGGCGACGCGCTGCAGCTGGTCGACTGCGAAGGCGAGCGCCGCCTCGAACTGCGGCTCGACGCGCGCACCGTCGCCGGCTACCGGCAGCGGCTGCAGCGTCTGTGCGAACGGCTGCGCACGCTGGTGGTCGGGGCGGGCGGCAGCTACGTGCTGGTGGAAGCCGGCCCGCTCGCGGCGATGGCGAGCGGCCCGTTGTCGGCAGCACTGGTGGTGGAGCCGGCATGACCTTCACGACGCCGCTCGGCCTGTTGGCGCTGCTCGCCGTGCCGGCGGTGGTGGCGTTGCACCTGTTCCGCAACAAGCTGCCCGAACGGCGCGTCGCCGGCCTGTTCCTGTTCCCGCAGGAAGCGCTGCTCGCCGGGGCCGGCCGCACGCGCACGCGGCTGCTGCGCACGCCGTCCTTCTGGCTCGAACTGCTGGCGGCGCTGCTGCTCGGCCTGTGGCTCGGTGGCTTGTCGTTCGGCGGTGCCCGCTCGCGCCACGTCGTGGTCGTGCTCGACGACTCGGCGTCGATGGCGGCCGGTGGGCGCGACCTGGCACTCGCCGCCCTGCGGCAGCGGCTCTCTGCACTCGGCGGCGGGGACTTCGTCAGCGTGTTGCGCACCGGTCCGCGCCCCGACGTGATGGCCGGGCCGAAGGCGCTGCCGCACGAAGCGCTGGCGACGCTGGACGGCTGGCAGCCGACGCTGCCGCGGCACGATCGCGCGCCGACGCTCGACCTCGGCCGCGAACTGGCGATGGGTGGCGGCGAGCTTTGGTTCCTGACCGACGAAGCGCCGGGCCAGGGCGACCTCGACGTGCACTGGCTCGCGTTCGGCCAGAGTGCCCCGAACGCGGCGATCCTCGGCATCGTGCGCGAGCCGGGCGCGGACGGCAGAGAACGCGTGCGGGCGCACCTGGCCGCGTTCGGCGCGCTCGCCACGGGCGAGCTGGTGCTGCGCACCGGCGAGCGCGAACTCGGCCGCGCGCGGGTCGAGTTCGTCGACGGCGAAGCCGCGGCGGTGCTGCCGTTGCCGGCCGGGATCGACGTGCTGCAGGCCTCGCTGTCGGCCGATGCGTTGGCGATCGACTCGGCGGCGTGGCTGCTGCCGGCCCCGGTCCGCGACGTGCGCCTGTGCGACCAGTTGCCCACCGCGGCGGCCGAAGCGCTGGCGGTTGCCCGGCTGCTCGCCGCCCTGCCCGCGGTCCGTGCCGAGGCCGATTCGCGCGCCGCCCAGTTGCTGCTGCGCGCCGAGCCCGGGCCGTTGCGCGACGGCCAGCTCGAATTGGTCGTCGCTGCCGAAGGCGAACGCCGACCGCTGGCCGGTCCGTTCGTGATCGACCGGGCGCACGCCGTCTGCTCCGGGCTGTCGCTGCAGGGCGTGGTGTTCGGTGCCGTGGTGCGCGACTTGCCCGGCGCCGTGCTGGTCGCGGCGGGGGCGATGCCGCTCTGTACCGAAGAGCCGCTCGACGAAGGTCGCCGCTTCTGGCTCGCCCTCGATCCGCAACTCGGCAACTTCGCGCGCTCGCCGGACTGGCCGGTGCTGGTGGCGAACCTCGTCGAACAGGCGCGCGAGCAGGTGCCGGGGCCGTTGCAGACGGAGGTGCTGGTCGGCGGCGAAGCGCGCTTCCGCCGTGGTCTCGACCTCGAGCCCGCCGATCCGGTCGCCAGCACCGATCCCGAATCGAGGCGTCGCCGCACGCTGTGGCTGCGCAGCGCCGACGGGACGCGCGTCGAAGGCCACGGCGAACGCACGGTCGGCTTCCCGGTGCGCAGCGTCGGCGTGCACACGGTGGAGGACCACCAGCAGCGCCCGCTCGGCCGCTTCGCCGCGCGCTTCCTCGACGCCAGCGAGAGCGACCTGCGGCTCCTGCGCACGATGGAACGCGCCGCCAGCGCCGACGTGCAGGCGGCCCGCCAGAGTGCCGCGCGCGACACCGGCTGGGAACGGCGCGTGCTGGCCCTGCTGCTGTTCGTGGTGGTGCTGCTCGACTGGTGGGTGCTGGCGCGGAGGGACACGTGATCCCGCTCGCCTACCCCGAGGCGTTGCTGCTGGTGCCGCTCGCGGTGCTGGTGCTGCGCGGGCGGCTGTGGCCGCGGCCGCTGCTCGGCACGTTGCGCATCCTGGCGCTGCTGGCCGCGGCGCTGTTGCTGGCGCAACCGAGCTGGCCCGGCGAGGACGACGGCCGCGACGTGGTGCTGGTGGTCGACCGTTCGCGCTCGATGCCGGCCGAGTCGCTGGCGAAGGCGCGCGAGTTCGCGCAGCAGCTCGCCGCCGGCATGCAACCGGGCGATCGGCTCGGCGTGGTCGGGTTCGGGGCTCTGCCGCTCGTCGAGGCGGTGCCGCAGGCCCCGTTCGTCTGGCCCGAGAGCGAACGTCCGCTCGACGTCGACGGCAGTGACCTCGCGGCGGCGGTGGCGGCGGCGACCGCGTTGGTGCCGCCGGGCCGGCAGGGATCGCTCTTGGTGTGGAGCGACGGGCTGCACACCGGCGCGGACCTCGAAGCGGCGGCGCGCCAGGTGGTGCGCAGCGGCCTGCGGCTCGACGCGCTGCCGGTCGTGCGCCCCGCCGGCGCCGACGTCGCGGTCGCCGACCTCGCCGTGCCGGGCCAGGTCGGCACCGGCGAACCGTTCGCGCTGGCGGCGACGGTGGTCGCGGCGAACGAAGGGCCGGCGCGCTGGCGGCTGTGGGCCGATGGCCAGATCGTGCGCGAAGGCGACGCGGTCCTCGAGGTCGGCCGCAACGTGCTGCAGTTCCGGCATCGCTTCGCCTCGGCCGGCGAACACGAACTCGCTGTCGAGGTGACGCGCCAAGGCGACCCGGTGCCGCAGAACGACCGCGGCCAGGCCGTGCTGCGCGCCACCTCGGCACCGCGCGTCCTGTGCGTGACGCCGAACGGTCGCGACGACCGGCTGGTGCGTTCGCTGCGCCTCGCCGGGCTCGACGTGGTGGTCGCGGCACCCGCGAGTGCGCCGTTGTCGCTGCAGGCGCTCGACGCGTTCCGTGCGGTGGTGCTCGAGGACGTGCCGGCCGGCGACCTGCCGACGGGCTCGCTGCAAGCGCTCGGCAGCTGGGTGCGCGACCTCGGCGGCGGTCTGCTGATGACCGGCGGCAAGGCGAGCTTCGGGCTCGGCGGGTACCACAAGACGCCGGTCGAGGACGTGTTGCCGGTGACGATGGAGATCCGCGAACAGCAACGGCGCTTCGGCCTCGCGATGGCGGTGGCCCTCGACCGTTCGGGTTCGATGCGCGCCGACGCGGGCGGCGTCACCAAGATGCAGCTCGCGGCGCGCGGGGCGGCCAGTGCCATCGAGCTGCTGTCGCCGATCGACGCGGTCGCGGTGCTGGCGGTCGACACGGCGGCGCACGTGGTGATCGACCTGCAGGCGGTCACCGACCGCGAGGGCATGGCGGCGAAGGCGCGCACCATCGAGTCGGCCGGCGGCGGCATCTTCGTCGGCGCGGCGCTGCACGCGTGTGCCGAGGAACTGTCCCGCGCCGTGCAGACGCACAAGCACATCGTGCTGTTCGCCGACGCCGCCGACGCCGAAGAACCCGACGACTACCGCACGTTCGTGCCGCAGCTGGTGAAGGCCGGCGTCACGGTGTCGGTGATCGGGCTCGGCCAGGCCGGCGACAGCGACGGCAAGCTGCTCGAGGAGATCGCCACGCTCGGCAACGGTCGCTGCCAGTTCGTCGCCGACGCGGCCGACCTGCCGCGGGTGTTCGCGCAGGAGACGATCCAGGTGGCGCGCTCGTCGATGGTCGAGGAACCGACCGCGGTCGACGTGCTGCCGGCCCTCGCCCTGCTCGGCGACCTGCCGGCGACGTTCCCGATGGTCGGCGGTTATGCGCTGGCGTGGGCGCGCCCCCGCAGCGAGACCGACCTGGTGACGCGCGACGACCAGCGGGCGCCGCTGCTGTCGCACTGGCAATGCGGGCTCGGCCGAACCGCGGCCTTGCTCGCCGAGGTCGACGGGCCGCTCAGCGGCGGCCTCGCCGGCTGGGAGCGCTTCGGCGACTTCAGCGTGACGCTGCTGCGCTGGCTCGCCGGCGGCCAGCCGAAGGGTCTGTTCGTCGAGGCGCGCCGCAGCGGCGGGCAGGCGATCTACTCGCTCGAGGTCGAAGCCGACCGCGCCGAACTGCTCGACACGGTGCGCGGGGTGTCGTTGGCGCCGGACGGGCGGCCGAGCGATCTGGTGTGGACGCGGGTCGAGCCGGGCCGGCTGGAAGCGCGTGTGCCGCTCGGCACGCCGGGCGTGTTCCGGGCTTCGGTGCAGGTCGGCGGCGAGACGCTGCGGCTGCCACCGGTCTGCCTGCCGTACTCGCCCGAGTATGCGGCCCAGCTCGACGAGCGCGCGGGCGAACGCATGCTGCGCACGTTGGCGAAGGCGACCGGTGGCCAGCTGCAGCCGAGCGTACAGGAGGTCTGGCGCGGAGAGCGGCTCGGGGCTGGCCGCATCGAACTCGGCCCGTGGCTCGCGGCTCTGCTGCTGGTCGTGCTGCTGGCGGAGATCACGCTGCGCCGCCTGCGGGTGATGCTGCCGACGCCGCGCTGGCTGCCGCTGTGGCTGCGACGCGATCGCACGGTCGGGCCGGGCGAAGTGGTGGTCGTGACCTCGGCGCCGCCAGCGGATCCAGCGGCGACGACTCCGTCCGCACCCGCGGCGCAGGACCCAGCGGTCGGCGACGGCCTGCAGGACGCACTGGCGCGAGCGAAGCGGCGCACCGGGCGGCGCTGAGGTCGTGTCTTCGGTCCACAGCACGAGGGGCGTGGCGCCGGAGCACCCGGCTGGCGGCTCGACCGTTCCGCAGTAGCATTTCCCGCACTCGCGAAGGCGTTCGAGCGTCGCGCGGGCCGGGATTCCGGGACGCGCCGACGCGGAGCGGCGGGATCACGGTCGGTTGGCCGCAACGAGACGAAGGCGATTCATGACGACCCGTTGGATCGTGTGGGGATTTCTGGCCGCGGGGTTCGGGGTGCAGGGCATGGCCCAGGACGGCTCGCAGCTTCCCGAGGCCCCGAGCGTCGTCCGCAGCACCCCGCTGGCGCAGGGCTTCGTGCCCAACCTCGGCCAGTGGCTCGATCGCGCCGCCTTCCGGGCGAAGCTCGGTGGCAAGGTGGCGTTCCTCGAGCGCGCTGGCTGGACGCTGGTCGGCTTCGGTGCTGCCGGCCAGACCGGCGCTGGCGCGTCGCCTGGTGCGCCGGCGCGCGCGGTGGCGCTGCGCATGTCGTTCGGGGACGAGGTCGGCCCGGGTCCACGCGGTGAGGCGGTGAGCGAAACCCGCCAGCACTACTTCCTCGGCAACGATCCGGCCGACTGGCGCAGCTCTGTGCCGAGCTACGGCTCGGTGCTCTACGAACGCGTGCAGCCCGGCATCGGCGTGCGCTTCTACCAGGCCGACGGCCAGTTCGCGTTCGACGTGTTGGTGGCACCCGACGCGTCGGTTGCGGCCTTCCAGATGCGCGTGGAAGGCATGGAACGCATGCGCCTGCACGACGGTCGGCTGGTGCTCGAGACCGAACTCGGCCCCGTGCACCTGACGCCACCGGTCGCGTGGGAAGAGGACGGCGCCCGCCGTGTGCCCGTCGCCAGCCGCTTCGTGCTGCGTGACGCGGGGCGCTTCGGCTTCGAGGTCGGAGCGCGTACACCCGGCCGCCGCCTCGTGATCGACCCCGGGGTGGTCTGGTCGACGTCGTTCGGTGGCTCGGACCTCGAGCGCGCGGAGACGTGTGCGACCGAACCGTCTGGGGCCGTGTGCGTGGCCGGCCAGACGTTCTCGCCCGACTTCCCGGTGACGCCAGGTGCCTTCGACACGACCTACGGCAACCAGGATGCGTTCGTGACCAAGCTCCTGCCGACCGGCGCCATCCAGTTCACGACCTTCCTCGGCGGCAGCGTCTCGCAGTTTCCCGGCCCCTTCGGCGCCGCACCGTTCGACGAGATCCAGGGCATCGCCGTCGACAGCCAGGCGCGGATCTTCGTCACCGGCACGACCATGGCGACCGACTTCCCGACCACGCCCGGCGTGTTCTTCGGCACGGCGCCGATCGGCGGTACGAACGTGTTCGTGACGCGCCTCGCCGCGAACGGTGCCAGCCTCGACTACTCGACCTACGTGTGGCTCGGCCGGGCGGAGGCGATCGCCGTCGATGCGCAGGGCCAGGCGGTGATCGTCGGCACGACCAGCAACCAGTACTGGCCGACCACGGTGGGCGCGCTCTCGGCGACCTACAGCTCGCCCGGCGAGGGCTTCGTGACGCGCGTCGGGCCGACCGGGGCCTGGCTGTCGTACTCGACCTTCCTGAGCGGCAACGGCTACGAGGAGCCGCGCGCGGTGGCGATCGACCCGCAGGGCAGGGTGGTCGTGGCCGGTGCCACGCAGTCGAGCAACCTGCCGACCACGCCTTCGGCGTTCGATCCTACCTACAACTTCGGCTCGTCCCCCTGGGACGGCTTCGTGCTGCGCTTCGCGCCGAACTTCGCCGGCCTGGACTACTGCAGCTACCTCGGTGGTTCCGACAACGACGAATGCAACGCGGTGGCCGTGGACGTGCAGGGCGAGGTCGTGGTGACCGGCTGGACCCGCTCGAGCAACTTCCCGACCACGGTCGGCGCCTACGACACGACGTTCGGGGTGTTCGGTGCTCCCGAGCAGGTGTTCGTGACGCGCTTTGCCGCCAACGGGTCGAGCCTGGCCGGCTCGACGTTCCTGGGTGGCACGTCCGGCCAGATCGCCCGCGGGTGCGTGGTCGATGCGCGCGGTGACGTGACCATCGTCGGCAACTCCGGCGCTGGGTTCGTGGTGACGCCGGGGGCCGCCGATGCGACCTACGACGGTGGCTTCAACGACGCCTTCGTCGCCCGGCTGCGCGGCGACCTCACGGGCTTGGTCTACTCGAGCTACCTGCCGGGCTCCGGCTTCGACGACATCGCGACCGCGGTCGGCATCGGTACGGCCGGGCAGGCGATCGTGGCCGGCTTCGCGAACTTCGACGCGTTCGTCACGGCGTGCGACATGCTGCCGACCGGCGCCACGGCGTTCGGGGCGTCGAGCCCAGGTTGCAACGGTCCGCAGTGGATCGGCGTCGACTCGATGCCGAGCGTCGGCAACAGCGGTTTCACCATCACGCTCGGCAACGCGCTGCCGTTCGCGGTCGGGATCATGGCCTTCACCGACCTCGGCCTGGCGGTGCCGGTGCCGGTGTCCGGGATCGACGCCTGGCTCGACCTCTCGACGTTGATCGCGCTGCCGATGATCACCGCCGACGTGCGCGGTCGCGTGGACGCCGACGTGCCGATCCCGAGCACGCCGACGCTCGTGTCGCTCGAGCTGAACACGCAGTTCGCCTGGAACGAGCCGGCCGGCCCGGCCCCGTGCCCGGCGTCCGGCACCTCGGCGTCGAACGCGCTGCAGATCGTGATCCAGCCGTGAGGCCGGCTGGTGCACAGCACCTCCGTGCCTGACCGGAGGTCCGGCAGCGCGGCGAATCCGCCCCCTCTGCCTCGGGCGAACGCTGCGCCGTGCCCGCCAGCCCCGTGCAGCCCTCGTTCGTGAGCGCCCTGCGGCGGACCGCGCCGATCGTGGCGCCGGCGGCGATCCTGACCGCCTGCGCCACCGCGGCGGTGTGTGCGGCCAGCTCGGCGCTGCCGTTCGTGCACGCGAGCCTGTTGCTCGGCACCGGCCTCGTCGGCATCCCGCTGCTGTTCGTGCTGGCGCTCGGGCTGGCGATGGCTGGTCTCTGGTCCCTGGCGGCGTTGCTGGCCGTGCCGTGGTGGATCCTGCGGCGGCCGACCGGGCTCGGGGATCTCGCTTCGGCCCTGTTCGGCCAGTGGCGCACGCTGCTGCCCGGCTACTGGCGGGCGGTCCGACGCGTCGACCGGCCGGTGCTGTGGGGCGCTGTGCTCGGCGTGCCGCTCGGCACGGTAGGGTTCCTGTTCTGCCACGGACTGCGCGCGGGCTGATGCCTCTGCATCCACGCACGCGTCCTTGCGAAGCCCCGACCATGCCCGTTCCCGAGTTCACGCTGCTGTACGACCGCGAGTGCCCGATGTGCCGGCGCGAGGTCGAGTGGCTGCAGCGCCGGGATCGCCACCAGCGGTTCGCCGCGATCGACATCAGCGCCGCGGACTTCGACGCCGGTCGCTACGGACTGTCGCGCGAACGGGTGCACGCGCGCCTGCACGGGGTGACCGCCGACGGCACCGTGGTCGAAGGCATGGCCGCCGTGCGTGCGTCCTGGCGTGCGGTCGGGCTCGGTTGGGTGATGGCGCCGACCGGCTGGCCGGTCCTGCGCTGGGTCTTCGACGCGGCCTACCGGGTGTTCGCGCGCTACCGCGTGCCGCTCGGGCGGTTGTTCGGGCGGCGCTGCGACGGCGGCAAGTGCTCGGTGCGCTGATCGTTGGGGGGCGGCGGCACTTCTCGGGGGCCTCGTCGCTTCGATCGCGTGGATCGTCGAGGCGCGCTCGTGGGCGATGGCACGTGGCTTGCTCTCCGCGGCCATGAAAGCCCTCCTGCCCCTGGCGTCCTTGGTCTCCTTCTCCGCCCTGCCCGCACAGATCTTCGCGCCGCCGCAGAGCCAGCCCCTGCCCATCCCGCTCGCGCCGATCTTCGACCTCGCCATCGCCGACCTGGACGGCGATGGGATCCTGGATGGTGTGTTGCGCGAGACTGCGACGGTGCTCTCCTCGCCGATCCGCCAGTTCCGCGGCGACGGCAGCGTCGGCTTCGTGCTCTCGCCGCAGATGGTCGGTTCGTCCCTGTTCGCTTCGCGGGACCTCGTGCTGGCGGATCTCGACGGCGATGGGGCCGTCGATCTGCTCGCTCCGGGTGCTGGGGTGTTGCGGCTGCGTAACGACGGCTCGGGCGTCTTCACTGCCTGGCCGCTACCGCAGACGGTGCCCTTGCCGACCGTGGCGGCCTGTGTCGGCGACTTCGACGGCGACCGGCAGGCGGACCTGATGCTGCGTGTCGGCAACGACCTGGGCCTCATGCTCGCCGACGGTGCAGGGGGCTTCGGCGCGTTGGAACTGCTCTCACAGGCGTTGGGGGCGGGGGACGGCGTGCTCAACGCCGCGGACGTCGACGGCGACGGCGATGTCGACGTCGTGGTCGGGCCGAGCACCTCCTCGACCTACCGCTGGGTGCGCAACGACGGTTCGGGGTCGTTCGCCGTGCTGCCGATCCCCGCCGCGTTCACCGTCGCCTTCCCGAACTCGAGCTCGCTGGTCGACATCGACGGCGACCACCTGCCGGACCTGGTCGTGCGCGGTGGCTCCGGCGGCCTCGCCTTGCACCGCAACCTCGGTGGGGCGTTCGCATTCACGCCCGTGGTGTTCCCGACCGCGACGGATCTTGCGGCAGCGGACGTCGATGGGGATGGTGCGCTCGAACTGGCCGTGGTCGACGCCACCGGGGTGAAGGTCCTGCGCGCAGCCGGAACCGGCTACGCGGCGGTCGAGACCCATCCGGTCGGGGCCTCCGGCCAGCTCGCCCTCGGCGACTTCGATGGCGACGGGGCGCCCGACCTGCTGGTGGGCAGCTCGAATGGCCTGCACGTGCTGAGGAACCAGCAGTCGACGCCGTCGGGCGTCTCCCGCTACGGCGTCGGCACGCCGTCGTGCCGCGGCTTGATCGGCATGCGCACGGTGCAGTCGCCGACGCTCGGCAGCCAGCTGCGCGTGCTGTGCAGCAATGCACCTGCGAACGGCACGGGCCTGCTCGCGATGGGCACGCGCGTCACGAACGGCTGGGATCCGCTCGGCCTCGACCTGGTGTTCCACCTCGGCCTCGCGTTCCAGGTGGGCAGCATGGTCAGCGACGCGGGCGGGGTCGGGCAGGCGACGTTGTCGCTGCCGTCGAGTCCGTTCCTCGCCGGCCTGCGCGTGCACCTGCAGTCGTTCTGGCTCGCCGATGCGGGCAGTGGCGACACCTGCAGCCAAGCGCAGATGGACTTCGTGTCCTCGCGCGGGCTGTCGCTGCGGCTCATGCAGTGAGCGGTGCGGCGGTTCCGCGACGACTCGCCGGCCAGCTGCCGACTACGATGCCTCGATGCGGCCACTTCTCGCGGCAGGACTCTCGTTGGTGCTGGGGGCGGTCCTCGTGGCGCAGACCACCAGGACGGTGCGCGTCGACGCGCGCGTGGTCGACTCGAACGGCCGGCCCGTGGCGAACGCCGAGTTCGCCGATCGCTGGGGATGTGTTGCCGGGAGCTGGCGCGGGTCGATGGGCTGCGCCGCGCCCGATGCCCGCCAACCCCTCTGCAGTGACGCGCACGGCCGTCTGTGCGGCATCTGGGTGGAGGATCCGATCCAGACGCCCTTGCTCGGGTACTCGGCGGATCGTCGGTTGGTGGCGTTCGTGCACGTCGAGTCGGACCCGACCACCCACGAGGCCTTCGTGCGTGGCGACGTGCGCCTGCTGCCGGCGGTCGTCTTGCGCGGACAGTTGCGCACGACCATCGAGCGACCGCAGGGACCCATGCGGGTCGCGCTGGCCTTGGCGCTCCCGCATTCGCCCGGCATGGAACTCCCCACGACCGTGCTGTTCGACGCGCCGGAGTTCGCCTGGCCAGTGCCTGCTGGCACCTACCGGCTGAGCCTTGGCTTCGGCCATGGCTACGCACCGTGGCGCACGGCGGTGGTCGCTGCGGGGCGAGCCGAGTACGACCTCGGGCCGATCACTGTTCCTCCGCGGCCGTTCGACCTGTTGGGCGAAGTGCTGCCGGACTGGGAGGTCGCCACGGCGCACAACGCGCCGGCCGAGGACCTCACGCTGTCGCGCTTGCGCGGCCGGCCGCTGCTGCTCGCCTTCGACGAGTGGGGCGGTCCGCTTTCGACCGGGCCCGAGGTTCGCCCAGCTCTGGCGGCCCTGGCTGGACACGCGCGACGGCGCGAGTTCGCGGTCGTGCTGTTCGACACGTCGCAGCGAACCCCCGAGCAGAAAGCCTACGCGAAGCCCGACGAACCCGTCGTGGAGGCGATGTTCCCCGTCGTCGAGCCGGCTCCGACGAGCGCCGCCGAGGTGCTCTACGGCTCTCGGTGGGCCCTCGTGGTGCTCGACCCGGACGGCCGGCTCGTGCACTGCGGACGCGAGGCGAAGGCTGCCGTCGCGGCGCTCGAGCGCCTGCTGCCGTGAGGAGTCCGTCGCGCGTGGAGGCACGACGTGGCTCTCGAACGAACGACGCGGCCGCTCAGCGCCGCCGCGGTGGCCGTTGCACGCCGGGCCCCATGCGCTCGTAGTCGGGCAGCCGCAGCAGCTCGGGATCGAGGGCGGCCATCGCCGCTTCGAGCTGCTGCAGCAACTCCGTCTGGCCGGCGGCGCGCGTCTTCGCGACCAGCATGCGCGCCGTGTCGGCGGCCGACAGGTTGAGCCCGTCGAGCACCGGCGTCGCCGTCGGGCAGCGCGCGAACGCGGCCAGCAGGTCGGCGACCGCC
>JAEUHU010000037.1 GCA_016793305.1 Planctomycetota bacterium | reverse complement strand
TCGTCGTCGATGTCGCGGAACTGTGCGAGCCGCGCCTGTCCCTTCAGGAACTTCAGCAGCGTGTTGCGCACGATGCGATGCCCCCACCCGCGGAACGCATCGGCCTTGTCGGCGGCGAACCGGTGCGGGTAGCGGTAGATGTTGAGGAACACCTCCTGCAGCACGTCCTGGGCGTCGACCGGATGGAACGAGCGGCGCAGCTGGCCCTGGATCGCGTGCGCGAACGAGGCGCGGTTCAACTCGTAGAGCAGTGCGAACACGGCGGCATCACCGGTGCACTTGAAGCAGTCCATCAGGCCGGTGCTGAGCCAGTCGCTGTAGCTCTGCTCGTCGGCGACCGGCTCGGCTCCACCCGGAACGCGTCGCTCCGCGAGGTCCCGCAGGCCGCCGAACCCAGTGCGTTCCCACAGCTCGTAGAGCCGTCCGCGCAAGACCTGCCGGTCGATCGCACTGTGGGCCAGGGAAAGCATCGGAGAGGAGGGGGCCGCAGACCGCAGCCCGACGACTGCAGATAGTCTGGTGTACCACGAACGCAACGGCAAGGCCCTCCCCGAGGACTCTTGCCGTGGCGATCGCCCGGCAGCACCCGGGCAGCCCACCGTGTCGCGGCGCGCGGCTCAGGAGCTCAGGCGCGAACCGGCCGTGGCCGCAGCTGGCTCCCCACCGGGGATCGGCAACTCGACCACACAGGTGTTGGCCCCGACGCCGAGTTCGCCGGGCAGTACCACCCCGGCCAGCGCGTCGACCGCATGGCGGAACCGGCGCACGGTGGCCGGATCGAGCCCTTCTGTGGGCTCCCCGATCGCTTCGAACCGCAGGCGCAGCGCCTCGCCGGCATGCGCCACGTCGACGGAGATGGCGCCGGGCCCCTGGGCCCGTTCCGCCAACAGTTCCACCCCGCGCTGCAGCAGGTCGGCGACCAGCACCGCCTCCCCCCAGTAGCGCTCCTCGCCGTGGCCACGCACCAGCACCGGCCGGTCGAGACCGATCGCGGGGAGCACCTCCTCGGCGAGCGTGGCCACGTCGATCGGCTCGGCGCCGAGCGAGGCGGCAGCGGCCTCCTGCAGCAGGTCTGCCTGCACGGCGTCGCACCAATCGAGCACTGCGGCCAGTTCACGGACGGCGCCCTTCAGCTGCGCCCGGGACGAGTCGGCGATCGCGCCATCGAGTGCCGTCAGGCGCTCGCGCACCTCGTCGAGGAACAGCCGTTGGCCTTCGGCGAGGGTCCTGAACCGGGCACCGATCGTGCGCGCGACGTCACCGCCGCGCCGCAGCGCGGTCAAGCCGTCGGCAGCCGGTGGCACGACGACGATCTCGCCATTGCCCCGAGGGCGCGCCGGCAGCACGTAGTCGGCGGCGGTCGGGACGGAGAGGATCTTGGCAGCCTGCTGGGACATGAGGACCTCGCGGCCGGCGCCCGCGCCTGCGGGCGACAGCACCATGGCATCGGCCGGACCGGTGGCCCCCCTTGAGCGGGACCCAGGTCCCGGTGGCGGCTCCGCCGCGGCGCCCTAGCATCGCGCTCCGTGGCGACGCACCTGCCCCCCGACACGATCCGCGCGATCGCCCACGAGCTCGGCTTCGACCTGGTGCGATTCGGCCCCGCCGATCCGGGCGAGCACGGCGCCCGCTTCGTGCAGTGGCTGGAGCAGGGACGCCACGGCGAGATGACGTTCCTCGAACAGAACCGGGCGCGCATCCTGGCCCCGCACACCTGGCGCGCCGGGGTCCGGTCGGCGATCGCGCTCGCGGTCGACTACGGCGGCCCCATGGGCGAGCTGCCCGGCGGGGGTCGGGTCGCCCGCTACGCCGTGGGCCGCGACTACCACCGCTGGCTGCGCGAACGAGTGTTCGCGCTGCGCGAACGCCTCGAAGCCGCGGGGCTGCCGCACGGCTCGATGAACGGCGGCACCGACGCGGTGCCGGTGCTCGAGCGTGCCCTCGCGGTGCGGGCCGGCATCGGCTTCCTGGCCAAGAGTGCGATGGTGATCTCGCCGAGCCACGGCCCCTACCTGCAGCTCGCCGAACTGCTGACCGGCGAGGAACTGCCGCCCGACCCGCCGTCGCCGGGTTCGTGCGGCAGTTGCACCGCGTGCCTGGACGCGTGCCCGACGCAGGCCATCACAGCACCGTTCCAGGTCGACGCACGGCGCTGCCTCAGCTACACGACGATCGAGCAGCGCGGCTTCGTCGCACCGGAGCTGCGCAGCAAGCAGGGCGAGTGGCTGTTCGGCTGCGACGTCTGCCTCGAGGTGTGTCCGTTCACGCGGCGGAGTGCGCGCCGCGACGTCGTCGGCGAGGCGCGGCCCCGCGACCTGCGCCCGCATCCGATCGTGCAGCAGTGGACGTTGCTCGACGTGTTGGCGATGGACGAACCGCGCTACCAGCACGAGTTCGTCGGCACGGCGATGCGGCGCGCGACCCGCAGCGGGCTGCAGCGCAACGCGGCGATCGTGCTCGGCAACCGCGGCGACGATGCGGCGCTGCCGGCACTGCACACGGCCCTGCACGACGACGACCCGATCGTGCGGGGCCACGCCGCGTGGGCGATCGGGCGGATCCGCCGCTCGGATCCGCACCTGCTGGCCGCACGAAGTCGCGAGACCGACGAGCGCGTGCGCGCGGAGATCGACGCCGCACTCGGCGGCTGACGCCGCGCAGCGGGCCCGGCCTCCGCCCCGTCACTTGCCGGCGAACAGGCTCTTCAGCTCTTCGAGGTACGGCGCCACGGCCTTCTGCAGCTCCGGGTTCGCCTGGTACTTCGCGACCAGCTTCGGCAGCTGCTCGTCGGCCACCTTCTGGGCCCCGGCCTTGGCCTTGGTCCAGAGGTCGCCCAGCTGGCTCGCGTCGAGCTGGCCGACGAGGTCCTTCAGCTTGCCGAGCTGCGCGTCGAGCCCGGCCTTCGCCCGCTCGGCGGCCGCCGGATCCTGCAGGCCGTCCAGCGACTGCAGCATGCCCTGCAGGGTGTCGGTCAACGCCTTCACCTTGCCGACCGCCGCCACGTTGTCGGCGACCTTGCCCGCCGGCGGATCGGCCTGCTCGCCGGCCTTGGCGTCGGCCCCGCCGCACGCCGCGAACAGGAAGAAGGTGAGAAGGAGCGCGAACACACGGGCGTGGACCTGCATCGCCGCACGGTAGCAGGCCCGACCCGATCGGGCGACGAGCGGCTACACCCATCGTTGCTGGCTGCTAGCATCCATCGTTGCTGGCTGCTAGCATCGGTGGCATGAGCGGCCCCCACACGCCATGTGCTCGGATCGGCTTGGTCGTCGCATCGGTGCTCGGCGCCACGGCGACCGCGCAATGCAACCCGCAGTTCACGCCACTGCTGCAGCGCGCTGGGTTGGACGGCACGGCGAACTGCAGCGTGCTCTGGGACCCCGACGGACCAGGCCCGATGGGGGAACGGCTCGTCGTCGGTGGCACGTTCCGCGTCGCCGGCGGTGTCGCGGCGAACGGCGTGGCCATGTTGGACCTCGCGACTGGGACCTGGTCGGCACTCGACGCCGGGGTGCAGACCGCGACCCCCTGGCCGAGCCTCGTCTACCAGGAGTTCCCCACTCCGTCCGTCCGCAGCATCGCGGTCGCACCGGACAACAGCCTGCTCGTCGTCGGGCACTTCACCCACGCCGGCAAGACCCTGGCCAACAACGTCGCACGTTGGACCGGCTCCTCTTGGCAGGCACTCGGCAACGGCGTAGTGCCGAGCGCCGGCACCGAGCTCGTCGACGTGGCCGTCCTGCCGAACGGCGACGTGGCAGTGTGTGGCAACCTGGGGCAGGGAGTCTCGGCGAGCCTGTGGAACGGCACCAACTGGTCGACGCTCCCCGCGCTCCCGTTCCACCCGGTCGCGCAGGGCGGCCAAGCCCTGCTGGTGCGCCAGAACGGGGCGTTGGTGCTGGCCAACGACGAGTCGACCATCGGTATCGGGGTCGTCAGGCAGTCCAGTGTCTACCAGTGGACCGGGAACTCGTGGACGAGCCTCGGTTCGACCACGTCCACCGGCCTGCGCGAGTGCCTTGCACTGGCCGAAACCGCCACCGGGACGCTGCTCGCCGCCGGTACCGGCTTCGGCGGCTTTCCCGTGCGAGCCTTCGACGGCTTCACCTGGACGACTTTCGGCACGACGCCGCTGGCGTTCACGATCGGCTCGATGCTCCAGCAGCCGAACGGCAGCATCGTGATCGCCTCGCGCCTCTACAACGCACCGTCGCAGGTGTTCTCGACGTCCTCGGCGAACGGCACCTGGTCCAGCCTCGGCACCGCCGACAACGAGATCGTGGGGTTGGTCAGCAACGGCAACTCCGAGTTGTTCGCGACCGGCGGGTTCCAGTCCATCGGCGGGGCGACGGCGCAGAACGTGGCGCGCTGGAACGGCAGCTGGAGCGGCCTCTCCAGTTCGGGCCAGGACGGCTCGGTGCTCTGCGCCGCAGCGACGCCTGGCGGCTACGTCATCGGCGGCTCCTTCCAGGCGATCGACGGAATACCGGCCCAACGCGTCGCAGCCTGGAACGGCAGCGCCTGGCAGCCGCTCGGCGGCGGCCTGCCGGCCACCGTGGTGCAACTCGCGAGGCGGAGCAACGGCGACCTCGTCGCTCGCACGAACTCGGGCACGTCGCTTGCTCCTGCCTACGCGTTGGCTCTCTGGACAGGAGGCACCTGGACCTCACTGGTGTCACCGGTCGGCAACCCATCGGCGATGGCGGTGCTGCCGAACGACGACGTTGCGGTGGCTTCGCCCAGTCAGGTGCACGTTTGGAACGGGAACACGTGGACCACACTCCCCGGGGTCTTCAACGGCCAGATCACGGCCATCGGCTGCGACTCGACCGGCCACGTCGTGGTCGCCGGCTACTTCTCGTGGGTGGGGGTGTCCGTGAACCGGATCGCCCGCTTCGACGGGGCCGCGTGGCAACCGCTCGGCGGCGGCCTCGGAGGGGCCGGCCGCCGGATCGAGTCCCTCGCGTCGGGAGACCTGCTGGTCGCCGGCGCCTTCTACGACGCCGGCCACCGCCACGTCGCCGCGCTCTGGAACGGTTCCAACTGGACGATGGTCGGCAGCCCGACGCGCGAGGACGTGCCGGAAGCACTGTGGGCGACGTGCGAGCCGAACGGCGACGTGATCGTCGCTGGCACGATGCTGGAACTCGGCGGCCTGCCGGTCCAGAACTTGGCGCGATGGAGCGATGGCGCTTGGTGGCCCATCGCCCGCACCGGCCCCACCACGAGCTTCGCGCGACTCGCCACTGGCGAACTGCTGGTTTGGGGGACCGCCCGCATCGACGACACACCGGGCGACCTGTTCCTGCTCCAACCCGGTTGTGCCCCGACCCACGCCAGGGTGCCGACCCTGTGCATCGGACCCGATGGGCCGATGACGGCCACGGCCCTCACGGATGCCCAGGTCGGCGGCGTGCTGCAGACGCAGGCGAACGGCTTCGTTGCTGGCTCGATGGCTGTCGTGGTCTACAGCGGCAGCTACAACAGCTACCAGATGAACCTGAGCAACCTGTTGCCCGCGGGCCACCCGGGCTGCGAGTTGGTCCCTGCCCTCGACATCTATGCCATCCTGCCCACGGCCGGCCCGGTGTTCACCGTCTCGGTTGGCCTGCCGAACGTGCCCAGCCTGATCGGTGCAGAGCTCTACCATCAGTTCGTGCAGGTGCAGCTCGATGCGTTCGGCGGGCCCCTCGCCGCCAGCTCGTCGAACGCCCTGATCCTCCGTCTCTACTGAACGGATCGCTCTTCGTCGGGAGCCGTCGCGAGGATCCGACCGTCGCGACCCCGCGACGCTGCGGCGCACGGCCATGGCACCGGGCGAACCCACCCAGGCCGCGTGCTCAGGGTCGCAACCCGTCGTGGTTTCGCGACGCGGTGCGCCCGAGCCCGTGCCGGACCGAGTGGCTCCGACCCGCCGGTCGCAAGGCGGCGATGCGCGCTGCTGCGCTGCTTGGCAAGCCGCTTGCTCTGCACGGTAGCAAGCCCGCAACCAGCCCGCCCGACGATGACCAACGACGAGTACTACCGCGAGACGAAGTGGTGCGCGCAGTGCCAGAGCTACGTGCGGTTCCTGATGAGCGTGAACCACAGCTTCTGCGTCCAGTGCGGCGGCCGCGTGCGCCTGTTCTCCGGCGACGACGACCGCGCGTTCCTCGACGAAGTGCAGCGCCACAAGTGGCAAGCGTCCTGAAGCGTCCCGACCTCTCCCGACTTCCCGTTCCCTGATCCCCGCGACGCCCCGCCGGTCCCTCCCGGCGGGGCGTCGCCCTTTTCCGGCCCATGTGCCGCACGAGCCCGCACGGACGCACGCCAGCAGCTCGAGCCCAGCGTCCGGTGCCCACGACCGTCGCCGCCGCGCGACGACGACGACGTTCGCTCCGCGCCATCGGGACAAGGGGCGCACCCCCGCAGCTGGCAGCCGGGCCGACGTCGCACGCACGCGACGCCGCCGTCGCCGTGCGGGCGACCGCGCCATGGCGGCGACGGGCCTGGTGGCGTCGCCGACCGCCGCTGCCATCGCCGCGACCCGGCCGCCGCCTGCCGGCGCGCGTCACTTGGCAAGCCCCGTGCTCTTCCCGTTCGTATGCACGCGATCACCACCACGACCCGCAGCGCCGCCGCCCACGACACCTTCTACCGCGAGACGAAGTGGTGCGAGGCCTGCGCCACCCAGGTCCGCTACCTGGCCAGCGTGAACCACAGCTTCTGCGTGCAGTGCGGCGGCAAGGTCCGCCTGTTCGCCGGCGACGAACGCTCCCGCGTCGCCGAGGCCGCGCAGCGCCACCGCTACCAGGCCGTCTGAGTCCCAGCTCTCCCCCTTCGCCCCGCGCCTGCCCCGCCCCCGCAACTTCCGACCCCGCCTTTCCCCAACCCCCGCCTTCCCCGAACCCCGACCGCCCCACTCCACCCTGATCCCCGCGACGACCCGCCGGTCCCTCCCGGCGGGTCGCTTGCGTTTGCGGCTGGGCGTCCGCATCCTGACGACTTCCCCCGTCGCATCGCGAGGATCCTGCCGTGCAGTTGCCCGAGTTCCGCAACGAACCGTTCACCGACTTCTCCCGCCCCGAGCAGCAACGCGCCTTCCAGCAGTCGCTGCAGAAGATCCAGAAGGAGTTCCTCGGCCGTACCTGGCCGTGCTGGATCGGTGGCGAAGAGGTGCGCGGCAAGAACCTGTTCGAGACCTACGATCCGGGCGAGACGACGCGGCTGGTCGGCAAGTTCCAGAAGCTGACCGCCGCCGACGCCCAGGTGGCGGTCGAGAAGGCCCACGCCGCGTTCCCCGCCTGGGCCAACAGCGACGTCCACGAGCGCGTGCGCATCGTCTTCGCCGCCGCCCAGCGCATGCGCGAGCAGAAGCACGACTTCTCGGCGATGCTCTGCCACGAAGTCGGCAAGTCGTGGGCGGAGGCCGACGCGGACACCGCCGAGGCGATCGATTTCCTCGAGTACTACGGCGGCCAGATGCTGCGCATGGCCGAACCGCAGCCGGTGACGCCGGTCGCCGGCGAGCGCAACGAGATGCGCTACATCGCCCTCGGGGTCGGCGTGGTCATCCCGCCGTGGAACTTCCCGCTGGCGATCATGGCCGGCATGACGGTAGCGGCCCTGCTGGCCGGCAACACGGTCGTGGTGAAGCCGGCGAGCCAGTCGCCCGGCATCGCCGCGATGTTCGTCGAGCTGATGTACTCGTGCGGGCTGCCGAAGCAGGTGCTGAACTTCGTCACCGGCCCGGGCAGCGAGGTCGGTGGTGCCCTGGTGCAGCACAAGCTGACGCGCTTCATCTCGTTCACCGGCAGCCGCGACGTCGGCCTGTGGATCTTCGAACAGGCCTCGAAGACGCAGAAGGGCCAGATCTGGATGAAGCGCCTCGTCGCCGAGATGGGCGGCAAGGACAGCATCCTGGTCGACGAGAACTGCGACCTCGAGAAGGCGGTCGACGCGGTGGTCGCTTCGGCGTTCGGCTACCAGGGCCAGAAGTGCTCCGCGTGCAGCCGCGCGATCGTCCACCAGAAGGTCTACGACGAGTTCGTGAAGCGCCTCAAGCCGAAGGTCGAGGCGATCAAGCTCGGCCACCCGAGCGAGCGCACCAACACGTTCGGGCCGATGGTCGACGGGGCCGCGAAGCGCAAGACGCT
>JAEUHU010000001.1 GCA_016793305.1 Planctomycetota bacterium | reverse complement strand
AGAGAACCCGAACGGAGGTGTCCATGACGGCGTCCTTCTCCCCGCGGCCGCAGTGGCTGCGTTCCCCGCTCCGTCTGCCGACGGGCCTCCTGCTGGCCGGTGCGGCGCTGCTGCTGCCGGCGTGCCACCACTCGTCGCGCGGCGGTGCCGCCGTGAAGCCGGCGACCGCCAACCTCACCGCGACCGCGGTGCAGGTGACGAGCGCAGCGCCACGCGTCGGCTTCCCGCTCGAACTGCTGACGACGATCCAGACGAACGAGACCGTGCCGGACGTCACCGTGTCGTTCTGGGCCCAGAACGTCGACGACGTCGCCGCGCAGAAGGAACAGGTGCGCCAGTTCTATCTCGGCAGCACGACGTTCGCGCAGGTCACGCCCGGTGTGGCCGATTACCGCGCGACGATCGAAGTGCCGACCAGCCTGGACCCGGCGGGCACCTACGTGCTGCTGGCGGCGGTCGACCCGCAGAGCCTGATCGCCGAGACCAAGGAGGACGACAACACGACCGAGGTCGCAGCGACGCTGCAGCCGCTCGCCGATCCGAACCTCGTGCTGCGCGCCGCCACGCTGGACCAGCAGTCGCTGCTGCTCGACGCCTCCCAGAGCGACGTCGGTGAACAGAACGCCGACCTCGGCGCCAACCTGACGATCGGCGTCGAAGGCACCCTCGCACCGACGCCGGTCGAGGCGTTCGTGAAGCTGCGCATCCGGCGGATCGACCGGCCGGCCGGAGCCGACGTGCACGACGTGCCGCTCTACCTGTGGGACTCGGTGCTGCAGCGCTACGTCGACGTCTACGGCCTGCAGGGTGCCGTCCAGTGGCTGACGCTGGGCGACGTGGTGCCGCTCGCCGCGACCGAGTCGGAGACGGCGCTCGACATCGCCGAGCACGGCGCCAACAGCTCGCACCTCGACGTGTACCTCCCGGGCCGGCTCGCCGGCGTGATGATCATGATCCTCGAGCATCTGGTCGCTGGCCCGGTGGAGCCACCCCCGGACCTGACGAACGAGGCGATCGCCGCACTGGAGCAGTTCTTCGTCGAGGCGCGGCTCAGCTGGCTGCGCTTCTCGATCGTCGTCGACGTGCGCTCGAAGGACCCCGCGTTCGTCGACACGAACCCGGACGACAACTCGATCGAACTGCCGCTCTACGTGGTGCTGCCCGGCCAGGAGAGCTTCGCGCCCGACCGACCGCTCGCGTTCGAGAAGGGCGCCACCGACCGCTGGGGCAGCGACAAGTTCGGGGTCGGCTACGGCTTCGACGCGCTCGCTTCGCTCGACGGGCGCGGCGCCATCGCCAGCGTCGCCGGCGTGCTCGACGCCGAGGTGTTCGGCAATCGCTTCGACTTCCTGACCGTCGACGGCCGGGCCCAAGTGGTGCCGGCGGTCGACCCGAGCGCCGTCGAGGGCGAGGACTCGAGCTTCGGCATCGACGTGCGCTTCCTCGGCTTCACCGTCTACAGCCTGCACCGGCCGCTCGGCTTCAGCACCAGCGCCCCGTTCTCCGTCAGCAAGGAGAAGAAGTACTCCCGCACGTTCTTCTTCGGCCCGATCCCCGTGACGGCGAGCGGCGGGGTCGCCGGCGAGATCGGCTACGAGCTGGTCGCCAGCGTGCAGCCGCTGTCGATGGTGAGCCGCATCGAGCCGTACGCGAAGCTCGAAGGCACGCTCGAAGCCGGCGTCGGCATCCCCGGCCTGCGCGCCGGAGCCGGTGGC
>JAEUHU010000550.1 GCA_016793305.1 Planctomycetota bacterium | reverse complement strand
GCTCGGGGATCTGCTGCGCGCGGCGTTGGTCGACCGCGGCGGCAAGCTCGTGTCGGTCAGCGAAGAGCTGTCCCTGCTGCAACCCTACGTGCAGTTGCAGCAGGTTCGCTTCCAGGATCGCCTGCGCATCGAGACCGACGTTCCCTCTCGCCTGCTGTCCGCCCAGGTTCCCGACCTGCTGCTGCAGCCGCTGGTCGAGAACGCGATCGAGCACGGCATCGAGCAGCGCCCAGGTGCCGGCCTCGTACGCATCGTCGTGCGGACCGAGGACGGCAAGTTGGTGGTCGAGGTCGAGGACGACGGTCCGGGCCCAGCACAGGAAGGCGAGCCGAAGGACGTCGGCGTAGGACTCGGCGCGACGATCCAGCGGATCCGGCTGCTGTTCGCAGCCGAGGCCTGGCTGGAACTGCGTCGCAACCGTCAGGGCGGCACGACCACGCAGGTGAAGCTGCCGCTCGAGTACGTGAAGGCGGCGGGGTAGCTGGCGGCGAGAAACCGCGGGAACGCGCGGCGGCTGGGTCGCCTCGTCGCTCGCCCCGATTCGTGCCGAATCAAGTTGGCGAGTGGTCCCCTCGAACTTGTGGAGTCTGCGCAGTGGCGGCGAACGTGGAACTCTCCTCGTTGACGAAGCGGGTCGTGCCAGGGTGTGTCGCCGGGCCGACCTGGCGGTAGAACGTCGCCATGCACCGTGTGCCGAGTCGACGTGCGCAGCGTGCGGATGGCCGCGCGCCGACCGCGACCGGCCTTGCCGATCGCGACTCGTCCCGCCGGGATGCGGTTCGCCACGGCAGCCTCGGGCAGAGCCCAGCGTCGACGTAGAGAGGCGGCATGATCCCTGAGATGCAACGTCGTTGGAGCAACCTGCCGCGCCTCGTCCGGATCGCGGGCGGCATGCTCCTGTTCTGGGTTCTGCTCGTGCTGGTCTCGTACGGCTGGGGTGGTGCCGTACTGGTCGCCGACGGCCAGATCGTACCGCTGGCGTCGTGGGCCTTCGTCGAGCACGCCGCGCGCACCTTTGGCCTGTTCTGGCTGTGCAGCGCAGCGGCGCTGTGGCTCGCGCCTCGGTGGACCACCGGCGGTACGGTCCACTGGCGGGCGGCCGTTGGTTGGACATGCGTGTTCGGCTGCTTGTGGAGCCTCGAGGCCCTGCTGCAGCAGCCTTCGTTCGGCGAGGCGCTGCGCTTCTTCGTCACCACGGCGCTGATGTGGCTGCTGCAGGCCGGTTCGTTCGTGGCGGCAGGCATCGCGTGGCAGCTGTGGGGGCAGGCGGCGGAGCGGGAACGCCTGCTGCAGCGGGCCCAGCTGCGAGCCCTGCGCGCGCAGCTGCAGCCGCACTTCCTGTTCAACACGCTGCACGCGATCGGCGTCACCGCGAACCGCGACGGGCCGCTGGCCGCGCGGATGACCACGCTGCTCGGCGACCTGCTGCGCCACAGCTTGCGCGAACGCACCGCACCGCTGGTGCCGCTCGCCGAGGAACTGGCGCTGCTCGAGCCGTACCTGCAGCTGCAGCAGCTGCGCTTCCAGGATCGGCTGCGCGTGCACTCCGACCTGCCCGAGGAGGTGCTGGGTGCCTTGGTGCCGGATCTGTTGCTGCAGCCGTTGGTCGAGAACGCGCTGCAGCATGGCATCGAGCAGCGGCCGGGGGCCGGGTCGGTGACCGTGAGCGCCCGCCGGGTCGGGGCGGAGCTGGTGATCGAAGTGCAGGACGACGGCGTGCCGGCGGTCGACGCGCTGGAGCGCTGCGGCACCGGGTTGTCGGTCACGCGCGACCGGCTGCAGGCCCTGTTCGGCGCGCGGGCTTCGCTGCACGTGGGGGGGAACACGATGGGCGGCACCACGGCTGTGCTGCGCCTGCCGTTCGCCGAGGTGCGGCATGCCGCCTGAGCCGCCGTCTGGCTCGAGCGCCACGCGCGCTCGTCACCGACCTGGACCGCCGCCGCCTCCTGCCGAATCGATGGATTCTGCGTCGCCCGCGAGCTTCTTCACCCCTGCCGAAGACCCGAGAGCGCCGTTCGTCCCAAGCAGACAGCGGTTGGTCCCTGGGCCGTCCAGCCATTCGCCCGCGTCTGCTAGAACGGAGCCATGGAGTCCACGGTGGGATCGGTCCCGAGACACCCGACGAGGCGAGCCAGCCAGT
>JAEUHU010000552.1 GCA_016793305.1 Planctomycetota bacterium | reverse complement strand
CGCACCTACCGCGAGGACCAGGTGCCGAGCACCGGCGGCGGCGGGCTCACGCAGTACGACTTCGTCAACGTCGCCCCCGACTGCGTCGCCGCGACGATGACGATCCACACGTACATCGACGCCGGCCTGCAGACGACCACGCAGACCGGCATCTCGCCGCTGGTCGGCGACCAGAACGGCTTCACCGATCTCTGGGTGCCGCCGGCGAAGCTGCGCGCGATGGCCGAGCAGCAGGGTGGTGGCCTCACCGTTCGCCGCGTGAAGTACCCGCTGAACGGCCGCACGTTCGACGCGCTGGTCACGCAGACGAAGAGCGACAGCGGCTACCAGCGCTACACGTACGACATGGAGACCGGGCTGATGCTGGTGTTCTCGGCCAGCTCGACCAGCGCCAACGTCGCGACGCGCGTCGGCAGCACGATCCAGCAGGGAGCTGGCGGCACGACGATCACGTCGGTGGTGCTGAAGAACCTGCGCATGGTGTCGCTGCCGTGGTCGGGCCAGAACGCACCGCAGTGGCTGCAGGCGGGCAAGCGCCTCGACTACGCCGGCACCTACCAGAACAGCCTGACCGAAGGCACCATGGCGCCCTGGCGCTACGGCATGTCGATCCAGCTCACCGAGGTGCGCGGGGCGTGTGCGGCGGCCAAGCTGCAGACGCAGATCGACTACGGCAGCGGCGCCGGCCCGCAGACCACCGACAGCCAGGCGATCTACGGACCGGCCTCGTTCGGCAACGTCTACCTCGACGCGCGGGCGCTGCAGCGCCTGCAGCGCGGCCAGGAACTCGACCGCGATCCGGTGACCGGCCGGCGCCTCGTGTTCGTCGGCAGCGACGCGCGCACGGCGACGATCCTCGAACAGGGCCCGGTCGACCAGCAGAGCTACACGTTCGACCTGCAGAGCGGAGTGCTGGTCGCGACCTCGCAGCGCCAGCAGCAAGGCCCGGCGGTGATCCGCATCGACCTGCAGCTGCAGCAGCGCTGAGCGTTCGCGGTGTACGGGTCGGCAGCCAAGGGGGGCGGTCGGCCCCCCCACCGCCTGCGATGGTCCAGCTCACCTGCCGCCGGTTCGGTGTGCTGGCCGCTCCTGAGCAGCCGCGTCCGTCAAGGCGCGATCGACAGATCGTCGAACGACGTGCGCGCGTCGGCCTTCGTCCACACGCCCACACCGCCTTCCGCCGCGATCGTCGCGTCGGTGACGTCCAACAGCCGGCGCCCGTCCAACGAGCAGACGATGCGATCGCCGCGGTGCTCGACCTCGAGCCGGACCCACTCGCCGACCCGGGTCTCGATCGGCGCGTTGCCGAGCTGCCGCCGCACCCCGTCCTTCACCACGTAGACGCGGTAGTTCGACTCGAGCGGGTTCACGCGGCAGACGTAGTAGTTGTTCGCGTCCTGCACGCGCCAGACCGGACCGCCGCCCTGGTCGATGTCGCCGCCGTTGGCGCGCACCGCGACGCTCAGCGTACCGTCGGAGAAGCGTGGGCCCGCCGTCCAGTAGAGGTTGAAGCGGTCCTCGCTGGCGTGGTTCTGGGTCGACAGCGACAGCACGTTCGGCGGCGAGATCGCGGCCGGATCGGCGTGCACGAGCCAGCTGGATTCCGGTCCGCGGCCGCCGGTGCTGGCGGCGTTCCAGCCGCTGAGCGGCTCGTCGAAGCCGAGCGCACCCGGAGTCGGCAGCAGCGTGCTGGTCGTGCAGGCGAACGGGACGCACAGCAGGGCCGCAGTGGCGGCCCGCGCGAAGCAGGGGTTCATGGCGTGCAATCTGCCGGACGGAGGCGGCGACACCAAGACCCCGGCATGGACGAACCGCCGGACCCGGCCGCGGCGGCGCACCGCGCGACCGCGTTCACCGGAGCGACGCCACCCGATCCTCCGCCTCGCGCAGCAGGTGCTGGGGCGGCGGGGACTCGCAGGCGGCGTACGCCGCCTGCATCGCCGCCAGTGCGGCGCGGGCCGGTTCGCGTTCGCCGCGAGCCGCGTGGGCGAGACACCGGCTGAACTGGCGGACCACCGAGGTCCACGGATCGAGGGCAGCGAACTCCGCGCCCTCGAGTCGCTGCAGCGCCGCCTCGTGCTCGCCAAGGCGCATCGCGACGAGGGCGAGCACCACCTGGTGCGCCGGGCGGTCCGATCCTTCGACGATCGGCAGCGATTCCGACAAGCACGCCTGCACTTCGACGAGTCGACGGCGAGTGTCCTGGTCCAGGTGGCCGGCGAAGCCGAGATGCAGCGCGATGTCGCGGAGCCGCCACCAGGCCGGCGGCGGCAGGGCCTCGACCGCCGCGGCCCGCATGTCGTCGGGCAACCCCGGACGAACGAGCAGCGACTGCCGCGCCGCCGGCGACCAGCCGGTCGGCAACAGGGCTTCGGCAGCCAGATGGACCGCCGCCGAGCGCATCGCGCGCTCCCGACGAACGGCCACGTCGAGCTCGCCCTCGTCGGCCGCCAGCACGCGCGGCTCGCCGTCGTGGCATTGCACGGCGAGCCACGGCCCGCCGGCGTACGCGACCACGTTCCACAGCGCGGTGGCGGGCTGCGGCAACTCCACGACCGACGACAGATCGGCCCGGTCGTGCAGGGACAGGCGGCCGTCGAAGCGCGACACCGCGACCCGCTGGTCGAAGGTCGCGATCGCGGTCGGGAGACTCGGCAGGTCGGCCGCGGCGAGCGGTTCGCCCGCGGGCGAGTACCGGACCAGTCGGCCGCGCCGCGCCGCGGCGTTCCAGGTGGCGACCAGCAGCGTGTCGTCCGCATCGCAGGCCAGCGCCGTGACGCCCGCATCGGCGCGGAACGCCGCCACCGCCGCGAGCGTGGTCCCGTCGAGTCGACGGACGAAGCCCTGCTCGTCCCCGACCCACAACGAGCCGTCGGGCCCGAACACCAGGCCGCCGCTGCGCGGGTCCGTGAGCGTGGCCACCGGGAGCGGCCCCAGCACCGCCCCGCTCCGCAGATCGACGAGGGCGACCTGCCCCGCATCGTCGAGCAGCGCGCAGTGGACCTCGTCGGGTCCGACCACCATCCGCCGGACGTAGGCCATGCCGGTCGACAAGCACGCGCCGATCGGTCGCCCGTCCGCAGCCGCGAGGCGCTGCAGCCGATCGTGCCAGGTGACCAGCACGTCGCCGCCGTCGGGCAGCGACACGACGGCGTTGATCCAGTGCGGGAACTGACGCTGCCAACGCAACGCGCCGGAGCGCGGCTCGAGGCAGCGCACGGTCCCGTCGAGTCCGCCCGTGAACAGCGTGCCGGCGCGGTCCACGGCGAGTCCTCGGCCGAAGCTCGCCCCCGACAGCGACGCGTGGTAGCCGACTCCCGCCACTTCGCCGACCCCGGCGTCGGCGAAGGTGTTCCAGAAGCGCACGGTGCCGTCGGCGGCCCCGGTGGCCAGCCATCCACCGGCGCCCACGGCGATCGCCTCCACCGACGCCGCGTTGCCGAGCAGGGTGCGGACGAGCCGGGCCTGGTCGAGATCGAACACCAGGACCTCGCCGCGCCGACCACCCGCGCACAACCACCGCCCGTCCGGCGACACGTCGAAGCTCGCGACCTGGCGCGCCCCGTGGTGCATCCGGTGCACGGAGTCCGACGGGCGATCCCACCAGGTGAACCCCGCGAGAACGTCGAAGCCGACGATGCGCGCCAGGGCGTCGTCGGCCACCGGCCGTTCCGGCGCCGACCCGCTCGCGCGCCGCACGATCTGCTCCGTCGACGCGTTCCACAGCACGAAGCCGCCGAGCTGGGCCGAGCCCACGAAGTGGGTGCCGTCGCCCACCAGCCCGAGGTGCAGCCGCTCGAACGCTCCCGGCAGGGACAGCTCCTGGCGACTCGAGAGCGCCGCGTCGAAGCGCTCGATCCGCCCCGAAGGCAGGCTCCGCACGACATGGTCCCCGCGTGCCTCGATGGCGACGACCGTCGGCCCCGCACCCTGGACGACGTTCGTCGGTTCGCCCGACTCGACGGCCAACCGCCGCAAGCAGCCCGTCGTGTGCGCGACCAGGATCCCGCCGCCGTCCGCGGCGAAGCCGACCGCGGCGACGTCGCCGAACCGCTCCTTCGACGACGGCTGTCGCCAGCAGACCGCGCCGGACGAGGTGTCGAGCAGCACCAGCGCCCCTTCGTCGTCGGCGACCACCACGCGACGCGCCTCGGCGGCGAGCGCCACGGCCACCACGCGGCGCTCGCCGACCTTGGTCGCCCACAGCGAACGATCGAGGCTCTGCTGGACCAGTCGCCACTCGAAGTCGCGCAGGTCCTCGGGGCACGCGGCCAGTCGCTGCGCGGCCTGCACGCCATGCCCTACCGTGAGTGCCGTGACCGCGGCCGCGACGTTCGCACCGTAGGCCCGCCGCCGCGCCTGCTGTTCGGCCTCGATCGCCCGATCGCGCTGGGCCGCGACCGCCAGCGAGACGACCACGGGCAGCACGAACAGGGCGACGGCGAGCATCGCGAGCGTCGCCCGCCAACCAGGATGCCGGCGCAACCAACGCGCCGACCGTTGGGGCCAGCCGAGCCGCCGCGCCACCACCGGCCGGAACTCGAGGAACGCCCGCAGGTCGGCCGCGAACGCCACCGCCGACGGGTAGCGCCGTTCCGGCGCCTTCTCGAGTGCCTTGCCGACGATCGCCGCGAGGTCGCTCGACAGGTCCGGCACGAGGCGCAGCGGATCGGGTGGTTCGCTGGTCCGGATCCGCTCCGCGACGCCCGCCGCCGAGTCGCCGTCGAACGGCCGCCGCCCGGTCAGCAGTTCGTAGAGCGTGGCACCGAGGCTCCAGACGTCGCTGCGGGCGTCGACCGAGGCACTGTCGAACAGCTGCTCGGGCGATGCGTACCAGGGCGTGCCGGCGAACGCGCCGCTGCGCGTGACGCCCGGATCCTCGATCTGCCGCGCCAGGCCGAAGTCGGTCAGCACCGGTTCGCCGCCGGCGCGCAACAGGATGTTGCCGGGCTTGACGTCGCGGTGCAGAACGCCGTTCTGGTGCGCATGCGCCAGCGCCTCGGCGATCTTGGCGCACAGTTCGACGATGCTCCGTACCGACCGCGGCTCGCCGGTCGCCGGATCGAGCCGGGTCAGCGGCCCGCCCTCGACCAGTTCCATCGCGAAGTAGTGGGTGTCGCCGACCTGTCCGACGCCGTGGATCACGACGATGTTCGGATGCTCGAGCGAGGCGGCGAGCGTGGCCTCGCGCTTGAAGCGGGCGACGGCCTCCGGTTGTCGGGTCACGTGGCCGGCGAGCACCTTGACCGCGACGTCGCGGTCGAGCGACAGCTGGCGCGCCCGATAGACGACGCCCATGCCGCCCCGGCCGATCTCGGCGACGAGGCGAAGGTCGCCGAGTTCGCAGTGCTCGCCGTCGAGCAGGGTGATCGCGCGCTCGACCTCGCCCGCGTCGACGACCAGTGCCGCCAGGATCTCCGCCAGGTCGGGATGCTCGGCGAGCAGTGCTGCGACCGGCTGCCGCTGCTGCTCGGCGAGCCAGCGTTCGTGGATCGCGATCGCCCGCTCGAGCTTGCTGGTCACGACTGCGGATCGCCCTGGCCCGCGGCCGGCACGATGCCCTGTCGCAGGTCCCGCAGCACCGCGGCCAGCCGCCCGACCGCACGGACCCAGCGCATGCGCGCCGCGGCTTCGGTGAGGCCGAGTTCGGCGCCGATCTCGGCGAACGAACGATCCTCCCATTCGCGCAGCACCAGGATCCGGCGATCGGCGGCGGGCAGCACTTCGAGGCCGAGCCGCACCCAGTCGCGCTGCTCGCGCGCCGCGACCTCGCGACTCGGCGTCTCGCTGCGCTGGAAGGCCGGGTCGAGCGCCAGCACGCTGTCGGTCGGCAGCGGACCGTTGCGCGCCATGTCGCGGCGCTTGGCGCGGAACCACTCGTTGCGATCGAGCAGGGTGTTCTCGACCACGCGGACCAGCAGGCCGCGGAACTGCTTCTCGTCGCGCACCACGAAGCGTGGCGCGTAGCGCAGGAAGTCGAGCACGGCGTCCTGCAGGTAGTCCTGCGGCTCGGCGTGCCGGGCCAGGAAGTCGCCGAGGCGGCCCCGCACGTGCTGCTGCAGCCAGGGCAGGTGCAGCTCGACGAGTTCGGCGAGGGCCGAGGTGTCGCCGGCATGCCAGCGCGCGAGCAGGGCTCGGGTGTCGGGTGCGGGCGTCGGCACGGGGTGCATGCGACGAACCCACACCCACTCTGTCAAGGCGACCCGCACTGCCGGCCGGTCGGGCAAGTGGCCGCTGGAGCTCGCTGCCAAGGTCAGAGCAGCGAGAAGTCGCGGGTGTCGCTCAGGTCGATGTAGCCGTCGCACTGCGATCCGACGAGGTTCGCGCCCTGCACCGACAGCTGGGCCCCGACGAACTGCACTTCGTTCGGAATGGTCCAGTAGGTCGAACTCGGGGCCAGGATGAAGTCGGACCGGACGCCGAGGATGCAGTTGCAGCCGAAGAACAGCGACAGGTAGATGGTGTCCGGCTCGCTGAACAGCAGGACCGAGCTCGGGCTGCCGTTGTCGACCAGGAAGTGCACCTGCTGGCCGATCGCCGGCGCTCCGAAGGCGGCGATCTGGCAGTTGCCGCAGCCGTAGGGCCGGCTCGAGTAGCCGCCGCCGCGGTGGCCCGCCCAGGCCTGCAACGTGAACGTGTTGGTCGTCAGGTCGGTGTAGACCGCGACGTAGCGGTTGGTGACGAGCCCGCCGCCGCTGCGATCGGCGCAGATGTTGACCTGCCCGCAGTTGTTGGCCACGGGTTGCAGGATGCCGCTGCGCATCTCTTCGCGCACGGTGGCGTCGGGCAGCACCGCGAAGGTCACGAGGTCGATGTCCGTCCCCTTCGAGTAGACGATGGTGAGGCGCGTGCCGTCGGAGTCGATCTCCGGGGCGAAGTCGTCGAGTCCAGGGATCGTGAGGTTCGCCAGGAAGGTCGACGACACGGTGCGATCGGCGCGCAGCACCCGGCACACCACGTCGCGCGTCTGTCCCGGGGCACTCGCCCACTCGTACGCCACGGGCCACAACCGCTGGCCACCCACGTCGATCGGCGAGCACGCCGACGGCTTGGTCTGCTGCTCGAGCCCGAAGGCGCCGACGACGTTGAAAAGGGGACCGACCACGCCGTTCCAACTGACGTACCTCGCCCGGGCGGCTGTCGATTGGACCGCCATCGTCGGGTCGCGGGCCTCCCACGTGAGAAGCCACTGCTGCAGCCCGTTCGGCGAGCCACAGGACTTGGAGATCGACGGAGAACTCGTTTCGATGAATGCGGTGAAGCCGTCCAGATTGGACGCATTCGTCGTCACCAGGCCGCCACTGGCCGAAACCTGCTTCATCATCGCGTACCTCACGAAGGCGTACTCCTTGATGAACACGACGGTGTAGCGGCCGCCCGCTGCGAAGGACGGA
>JAEUHU010000548.1 GCA_016793305.1 Planctomycetota bacterium | reverse complement strand
TACGGGCTGCAGGGTGCGGCGTCGGCGACGTTCGGCCGGCAGAACCGCCGCAGCGCCCGCGCCGGGCTCGCCGCGGCGCGGCTCGAGGGCAAGCTCGGGGCCGCGGCCGAACTGGCCTCGGCACTCGGCATCGCGTTCGTGTTGTGGCTCGGCGTCGACTCGGTGCGGAGCGGCAGGCTCAGCCCCGGCGAACTGCTGGTCGTGCTCGCCTACGTGCGCGCCTTCTACCGGCCGATCCGGAAGGGCCTCGGCCGCAGTGCCGCGATGGTGAAGGCCGCCGCCGCCGCCGAGCGGGTGCTCGAACTGCTCGACGCGCGCAGTGCCCTGCCGGCACCCGTGCAGCCGCGCGAGCTGCCGAAGGTCGCCGGCGCGTTGTCGCTGCACGGCGTGCAGTTCGTGCACGGCAACGGCCACGTGGTGCTGCGTGGCGTCGACCTGTCGCTGCGCCCCGGCGAGCACGTGGCGCTGGTCGGCGACAACGGCAGCGGCAAGACGACGCTCGCGGCCCTGCTGCCGCGCCTGTGGGACCCGACCGCCGGCCGGATCTGCATCGACGGCGTCGACGTGCGCGAGCTGGCGTTGTCGCGCGTGCGCGAACTGGTCGCGGTCGTGCTGCAGGAGACCCTGCTGTTCGCCGGCACGCTGCGCGAGAACGTGCGGCTCGGCCGCCCGTCCGCCTCCGACGCCGAGGTCGACGCGGTGTGCGTGCGCACCGGCGTCGACGCGATCGGCGCCCGCCTGCCCGGCGGCCTCGACGCTCCGGTCGGCGAGCGCGGCGCCACGCTGTCGGGCGGCGAACGGCAACGTGTGGCCCTGGCGCGCGCCCTGCTGCGCGACGCACCGATCCTGGTGTTCGACGAGCCGACCACCGGTCTCGACGCCGAGGCCGAGGAGCTGCTCTGCAACCGCGTGCTGCCGCACCTGCGCGACCGCACCGTCCTGCTGATCACCCACTCGGAGCGCCTGCGCCGCCGTGCCGACCGCGTGGTGCGCCTGCAGGACGGCGTGCTGCACCCGGTCGCGTCGTCGGTCGGAGGTGTCGCATGAACGCCGTGCCGATGCCCGTGCCGATTCCGACGGGTGCGCGCGATCCGGCGTTCCGACTCGCCCTCGATCCGGCCGCGGTCACGACCCTGGTGCGCAACCACCTGGTGCGTTCGACCGAGCTGGTCGCGCTGCATCCCGACTACGTGCGCTGGAAGGAGGACGACGGCTCGCTGCTCGGCTACCGCGTCGTCGTGCGCGACGCCGACGGGCTCGGCAGCACCTACGTCACGATCCGGACCGCCGCACCGCACCGGCTCGCCGACGAAGCCGAACGGCTGCGCCACCGCGAGGACGAGGACCACCGCGGCCTCGCCGCCGTGGCGCTGCTGCGCGAGCAGAACCTGCTGCTGCTCGCGTTCCCGATCGATCGCGCGATGCACGACCTGCGCCGGCTGGTGCAGGCCTCGAAGTTCCGTTCGCTGCTCGGCAACGCCTGCCCCGACTTCCTGCCGGCGGGCCAGCGCTTCTCGAAGAGCAGGAGCCACCTGCGTCTCGTGCGCTACAAGCCCGAACGTCGCGCCGTGCTGCAGTGGCAGATCGGGGCCGTCGACCAGGCCGGCGCGAGCCAGGCCCTGCGGCCCGTGTGGCTGCGGTGCCACGCCGAACCACCCGCTGCGGCCACGCTGGCCACCATCGCCGCGACCGCCGCCGGCGTGCGCTGCCCGGTGCCGCTCGCCGTCGTGCACGAACGCCTCGTGCTCGAGCCGCACCTCGACGGCGCCACCTGGGATCCGGCCACGAACCCGCACGCGTTGCCGATGGCCGCGTCGACGCTGGCACGTCTGCACGAGGCGGAGCCACCGCCGAGCCTGCCGGTGCACGGCGCGGTGCAGGCCCTCGACCTCGCCCTGCGCGCGACGCACGACCTGGCCCGCCTCGCGCAGGACCTCGGCGACACGGCGCATCGGCTCGCCGACCGCCTCGCCTCCCAGCTGCCGCCGCACGACGTCTCGGTGCTGGCGCACGGCGACCTGCACGCCGGGCAGTTCCTGCGCGGCGACGACGACACCTTCGCGCTGGTCGACTTCGATCGCGCCTGCCGGGCCCCCGCCGCCCACGACCTCGCGGTGTTCCGCGCCCACAGCCTGCTGCTCGATCCGCGGCACGGCGAAGCAGCGGCGAACGCGTTCGCCGACGCCTACGCGACCCGGGCCCCGCTGCCGCATCCCGGAGTGCAGCGCTGGTGGGACGCCGTGGCCCTGCTGCGCATCGCCTCGCAACCGTTCCGCAGCCTGAGCGCCGACTGGCCCGCGGCCACCGCGATGCTGCTGGCCAGGGCCCGAGCGTGCCTCGATGGCTCGCGCGGAGGTGCGTCGTGACCGGGCACACCGAACCGAGCCTGCAAGCAGCCCTCGCCGCGCTGCCGGCCTTGCCCGCCGGCGCCGAGCTGATCCTCCGCCCCAACGACGCAGGTGCGGTCGCCACCGTGCGGACCGACGGCCAGGCGCCGCAGGTGTTCGCCCTCGACGCCGACGGTGTGCACGAACTGCGCCCCGAGCAGGACCGGGACCTGCCGGGTGCCGCACTGCTCGCCGATCCAGCGCGTCTCGCAGCCCACCTCGAGCCACGGATCGGGCCGATCGCGAGCGCCCGCCTCGTCGCGTGGCGCCCGGGCCGCCGTGCGGTGCTGTGCGTGCAGACGGTCGCTGGTCCGCGCGTCTGGCTGAAGCTGCTCGATCGCAAGACGCACCGCCGCGCCAAGGCCGCGTTCGCCGCCCTGCAGGCGACGCTGGAGCCGCTGGCGCTGCAGCGCCCGACGTTCGTGCTCGACGACGTGTGCGGTCTGCTGGCCGAGGACGCGGCCGGAGTGTCGTTGCGCACGCTGCTGGCACGCGGCGACGCCCTGCCGTGGGCCCTGCTGGCGCGGGCCGTGCTGGCGCTGTCCTACACGGCGACGCACGGCGCGTTGCCGAACCACGACGCGGCCCGAGCCCGCGACGCGGCGCTGGTCGCGCTGCGTCAAGGCACGCAGCTGGTGCCGGAGCTCGAGGACCTGCAGGCCCCGCTCGCCGACGCCGCCCTGCCGCCCACCCCGAGCCGGCCGGCGTTCGTGCACGGCGACCTGCACGACAAGCAGCTGTTCCTCGCCGAGGGCCGTGTGAGCCTGATCGACCTCGAGGGCATGGCGCTCGGCGACCCGCGCTTCGACGTCGCCAACCTCGCCGAGCACCTGCGACTGCGCGAACTGCAGCAGCTCGGCGATGACCACGGCCTCGCCGAACGGTTCCTCGCCCGCTGCGGCCACGCAGCGGACGAACCCGCCCTGACCCGTTTCCGCGCCCTGGTGCGCGCCCGCCTGTGCGGCGTCTACGCGCTGCGCCCGCGCTGGCGCGCGCTCGTCGACCGCCTCGCCCTCGAGACCCTCACCTTGCTGAAGGAGACGCCGTGAGCCCCCGTTCCGCTGTTCGAGAGCCCGCGCGGCCACTGCCGCTCGTGGCCTTCGCCGCCCTGGCCGCTTGCAGTGGCCCGGGCAAACCACCGCCGACGCTCGCGGTGCTGCAGCCCGGCAGCTTCGTCGAGGCCGTCGGCGGCTTCGAGAACGGGCTGCCGGTGGTGCGCGAGATCGACGAAGTGCTGCGCGAGGACGGCGACAAGAAGGACAAGGTCGAGGCGACCGGCCCGGTCGAGCAGGCAGACGCCGAACGCGTGCGC
>JAEUHU010000540.1 GCA_016793305.1 Planctomycetota bacterium | reverse complement strand
CGTCGTCGACCTGTTCGCCGGGACTTCGCGCGTCGGCCACGCGCTGAAGCGCGCCGGCTACCGGGTGCTGGCCAACGACCACAACGCCTACGCGCACCGCCTCGCCGCCTGCTACGTGCAGGCCGACCGCGACGAGGTGCTGGCCGACGCAGAGCGCCTGCTCGGCGAACTCGAACGGCTGCCCGGCGCACCCGGTCCGTTCACGGCCACCTACTGCGAGGCGGCGCGCTACCTGCACCCGAAGAACGGCGCCCGCGTCGAGGCGATCCGGACGGCGATCGCCGCGATGGCGTTGCCGTTCGAGCTCGAGTCGGTGCTGCTGGTGGCGCTGATGGAGGCCGCCGACCGGGTCGACTCGACGACCGGGGTGCAGATGGCCTACCTGAAGCAGTGGGCGCCGCGTGCGCTCGAGGACCTGCGGCTGCGCGTTCCGGACGTGCTGCCCCGTGCCAGGCGCGGCAAGGGCGAATCGCACTGCCTCGACGCCCTGGACGCCGCCGAACGACTGCACGGCGACCTGCTCTACGTCGACCCGCCCTACAACCAGCACAGCTACCTCGGCAACTACCACGTCTGGGAGACCCTGGTGCGCTGGGACCATCCCGAGGTCTACGGCAAGGCCAGGAAGCGCGTCGACTGCCAGGCGCGCACCAGCGCGTTCAACAGCCGGCCGCGCATCCTGCCGGCGCTGCGCGCCGTGCTCGAACGCACGAGCGCGCGCACCGTCGTGCTGTCGTTCAACGACGAAGGCTACGTGTCGCGGGCCCAGATCGAGGAGCTGCTCGGCTCGCTGTGGGGCGGCCGCGCCAACGTCGTCACGCTGCCGATCGACTACCCCCGCTACGTCGGTGCGCGCATCGGCATCCACAACGCGCGCGGCGAGAAGGTCGGCACGGTCGGAAGGCTGCGCAACGTCGAGCACCTGTTCGTGGCCTCGCGCAGCGACGTGCACGGGCGGCTGCGCGCAGCGGGTCTGTTGCCGCCGGGATCCGAGGCTGCGCCAGGAGAGACCACGGAGCAATCGGCAGGCGCACCGCCATCCGCCTAGAACGGCGGGGCAGGCACTCGCGATCAGGAGTCCACGGTCAGGATTCGCCTGCGCCGTGCTGCGCGAGCCAGGTGTCGAGTTGCCGTTCGACGTCGGCCGCCTCATCGGTCTTCGCCGCGAAGCCGCGGATGTCGCCACCGCGCTGCAGGTCCCGAGCCTGCTCGAGCAGCTGCAGGTGCAAGCGCTCGAGGCGCTGCCGTTCCTTGGTGAGCCGACGACGACGGAGCCAGGCGAACATGCGTGGGCAATCGCCGCATCGCCGGGGTGGGATGCGGCCTGAGGCGAGAACTCGCCTCGGCTCACTCCAGGTCACTCGGGACCGAACAGGCTCGGCTGCGACCCCGCGGCCTCCGACCAGCGCGCCAGGTACTGCTTCATGCGCAGCTTCTTCACCGTGTTGGTCGAGCTCATGTAGCGGATCACCCCGTAGACGGGGCGCTTCGGCGCCCACGGCCGGTCGTAGCGGCCGAGCACCCACGAGATGCCGGTGTAGGAGTTCGGGTCGCGGCCATCGAGCGCGTAGCGGTTGTTCAGCTCGATCAGGATCGCCATCGCGTCGGCGGGCCGCCTGGTCCACTCGAGCACCTTCTTGCCCCACAGCATGCGCAGGTAGTTCTGCATCACGCCGGTCTCGCGCAACTGCGTCTGCGCCGCGTTCCACACCGGGTCGTGCGTCTTCGACGCGGCGAACTGCTCCAGCGTGTAGACGTGCTCGCGCGGATCGGCCGCGTGCTCCTCCAGCGTCGCCTTCGCCCAGTCGGGCAACGACGCGAACTCCTCGTAGTCGGACCGCTGCCACGTGTAGTTGAAGCCGAGCTCGCGCCACGTCAGCAGCTCGTCGAGGAACGACTCGGCGGTGGCACTCATGCCGAACCAACCGCGCTGGCCGCCTTGGGTCGTCTTGATGCGTTCGCGCGTCCAGCCTTCCTGCTTGGCGAGGCCGGCGAAGATCTGGTGCACGCCGAGATGGCCGAAGTGCAGGTACGGCGACAAGCCGCTGGCGCAGTCGGCGTCCGGTTCGCTGCGCTCTTCGCCGTAGCGAGGCAGGCGCGTGCCGAGGAACGTGCGCAGGGCCGCCCCGGCGGCCACGGCACCGCCGCGCAACGGCGCCACCGTCACCGTGTGGTCGATGGGCAGCGCGGCGAGGGCCGCGGGTTCGGCGGCGAGCAGGGCTGTCGAGGCCGGGGCCCAGCGCTTCTGGATCGTGCGCGGCAACTCGACGGGGCCGAGGTCGTAGCCACGCAGCGGTTCACCAACCGGGAAGTCGCCGAGGTGTGCCGGCAGCGCCTTCTGCAGGAAACGGCGGAAGTCGAACGCACGGCCGAACACCTTGTCGCCGACGCGCAGCGGCAGCAGCCCATTGCCGTCGATCGCTTCGAGCCGCACCGGCAGCGAGCGCGCCGCGGCCGAGACCATGCGCGGCAGGAAGAGGCACGGGTAGTCGTCGGTGACGACCGCACAGGCGTGCTCGGCGAGGGCCGCGAGCAGGCCCTTGCCGGCCCCCGGGGCGGGCTCGACGTAGGGCAGGTAGGTGACCCCGGCCTTGCTGCAGTCGGCGGCGTTGTCGGCCATGCCCTGCAGCACGAACGCGTGCAGCCGATCGCTCGCCCAGCGGTAGCCGCAGCGCAACGGCTCGAACACCAGCAGCGGCACCCGCAGCTCACGAGCCAGTTCGACCGAGCGCTGCAGCGCGAAGTTCGCCCGCGTGCGGCGCTGCGCGATCATCCAGTGCAGCACGTAGCGTCCGTCGCGGCGAACGGGGCGATCGGCAGCGACGGTGCAGCGGACCTCGGGGACTGCGGACATCGGGGGCCTGCTTCGACGATCCCGACCATCGGGATGCAGTCGTGCGGCGTCGACCGTATCCTCGCGCCCCGTTCATGAAGCGCGGCAACAAGCAGCTGTTGGTCGTCGGCGACCGGGTCCTGGTGAAGCCGGAGAAGGCCGAGAGCATGACCAAGGTCGGCCTCTACCTGCCGGCGACAGTGGTCGAGAAGGAGGACGTGCGCGGCGGTACCGTGGTGGCGCTCGGTCCAGGCACGCCGCTGCCGCCGCCTGCCGAGGAGCAGGAGCCGTGGAAGTCGGGCTACAAGGCGGCGCGCTACCTGCCGATGCAGGTTCAGCTCGGCGACACCGCGCTGTTCTTCCGCAAGGCGGCGATCGAGATCACGTTCGACGACGAGCAGTACCTGGTGGTGCCGTACGGCGCGATCCTGGTGCTGGTGCGCGGGGAAGGCCAGAAGGTCCCCGACCAGTTGCCCAGCGATCTGTAGGCGTCACTTCGCCGGCGCCGACGCGAGGGCCTGCACCAGCCGCTCGACGACCGCGTCGATCATGTGACCGGACGTGTCGACGACGATCTCCGCCTGCCGGTAGAGCGGCTCGCGCTCGCCGAGGATGCGCCGCAGGTCCGCGAACGCCTGCTCGTTGTTCGCCATCGGCCGCATGTCGCCCTGCGCCACGACGCGTTGCCAGTGGTCCTCGGGCTGCGCGCGCAACCAGACGCTGCGCGTGCGCTGGCGCAGCGCCTGGAAGCTCTGCGGGTCGGTGACGACGCCACCACCGACCGCGATCACGCACGGTTCCCCCGCCAGCAGCCGCAGCAGCTCGGTGCGTTCGGCAGCCCGGTAGTAGGCCTCGCCGTGCACCTGGAAGATCTCGCCGACGCGCAGCCCCGACGCGCGCTCGATGCAGGTGTCGAGTTCGTGGAACGGCAGGCCGAGGCGCTGCGCCAGCAGCGGGCCGATCGTGCTCTTGCCGGCCCCGCGCAGCCCGAGCAGCGCCACGTGCCGCGGCCCGGGTGCGCCGGCGACCTGCGCCAGCAGCGCCGGCAGCTCGACCCCGAACGCCTGCGCCAGCGTCTGCAGCCGCAGCAGCGACGGGTTGGCGACACCGGCCTCGACGTCGGCGAGGAAGCGCTCGCTGATGCCGGTGTGCTCGACGAGGTCGCGCCGACTCCAGCCGCGCTCCTTGCGCAAGGCGCGCACCGCGGCGCCGAGGCGCTGCAGCACTTCGCGCGGCTGGCTCAGAAGTAGTACCACTCGGTCGTGTTCGTGATCGACCCACCCGTCGAGCCACCACCGAAGAACATCATCTGGCCCTGCGGGGTCGGGAACGCCGCGGCCCCCGCGCGCGCGTTCGCCATCGCCGGTCCAGGCGTGAACAGGTTGGTCGCCGTCGAGAACACCTCGGTGCTCGACAGCGCGTTCGGCGACAGGATCGACCCGTTCGCCCCGCCGGCGAGCAGGAACTGGCCGTTGCCGAGCGAGAAGGCCCGGTGGTTGCCGCGCGCCGTGGCCATCGAGCCCACCGTCGTCCAGGTGTTGGCGACGGCGTCGTAGATCTCGGCGGTGTTGGTCGGGTTGCCCGGGTTGAACGGGATGACGGTGATGCCGTTGATGCCGCCGGCGACCAGGAACCTGCCGTTGCCGAGTGCGACCGGATCGATCAGCGACCGCGCGAACGCCATCTGCGGTGCCGGGCCCATCGTGTTGGCGACCGGATCGTAGAGGTCGCAGCTGCGGCGCACCGCCGGCACCCAACCGAACACCAGGTTGGGGTCCCAACTGATGCCCCCGGCCAGCAGCACCTTGCCGTCCGGCCGCACCATGGCGGCGTGGCCGACCCGCGGCGTGACCATCGTCGGCCCTGCGGTCCAGAGGCCCGTGCTCGGGTCGTAGAGTTCGGTCGTGGCGATCGCCTCGCGGATCGGCTGCAGCTGGGTCGGCGTCACCGGCATCGCCTGGATGCCGCCGGTGACGAGCACCTTGCCGTTCGCCAGCAAGGTCGCGGTGTGCCCCGTGCGCGCCGTGCCCATGCTCGCGATCGGCGTGAACGTGTCGGTGACGGGGTCGTAGAGCTCGCAGGTCGCCTGCGGATCGTTGTTCGCGTCGACACCGCCGGCGATCAGCCAAGTGCCGTCCAGCAACCGGGTCGACGTGTGCAGCGAACGCGGCGCGTTCAACGTCGGCCCTGGTGTGAACGCATCCGTCATCGGGTCGTAGATCTGCGTGCTCGAGGTCGCCACCTGGGCGAGCAACTGCCCGCGTGCACCACCGACCAGCAACAGCGTGCGGTCGGGGCGCGGCAGTACGGTGGCGAACGCACGGTCGTTCTGGAAGGAGACCCCGCGATTGCGGAACGAGCCGGCGTTGCCGAGCCGCACGACGTTGCCGTTGCTGAGCTGGCCGAGGATCGGCGTCGAGTAGGTCAGCGTCGCGACCTGGAAGTAGATCGGCTGGTCGACGAAGCTCGGCGAGACCGGGGCCGGGAACGACACCTGCATCGCCAGGTCGAACCCGAAGTAGAACAGCACGTAGGCCGACAGGAGGTCGCTGCCGATCGCCAGATCACGCGGATCGGACGGATCGTAGAGCGAGATGGACGTCGGGCCCGGGGTCAGCGCGAACAGCAGCACGCCGGGCTCGAACGGGAAGGCCGCCGGCGCAGCTTCCAGGGTGATGGTGCCGGGCATCGACCCACCCCGAGCGTCGAGCGCCAAGGTCTGGGCCAGTGCCGGGGCAGTCGCGGCGAAGGCTGCCGCAGCGAGACGGAAGGTCGGGTTCATGCGGACTCCTCGGCTTCGGGGGCATGGTTCCGCCGCGAAGCAGGGCATGAGCATGCCACGACGCAGCCTTGACGCACGAGCCCCCATGGCAATACTGCTCCCGGCGCAACTGGCGCACTACACAGCTCTCTGTCTGCATGGGGTCGAGACCTGGGCGGCTACCGGCTCTTTCGCCAGAGCCGGTGAGCCACGGCCCCTGGTGGGAACACCTCTCCAAATGGCCCGCAAGGGCATCCCACCAAGTGTGGAACAGAGATTCCGGCCGGCGGCTTCGGCCGCCGGCCGGATTTTCCTTCCGAACGCGGCCGCATCCGCACTTCCGGCGAAGCCCGCTCCTGCATGCCCATCTACACGCGCACCGGCGACGACGGCGATACCGGGCTGTTCGGCAACCGCCGGGTCTCGAAGGACCACGTGCGCATCGAGGCCTACGGCACGGTCGACGAACTGAACGCCCTGGTCGGGCTACTGCGCGCCGAACCGGTCGACGCTGCGTTCGACACCCAGTTGAAGAGCATCCAGGACACGCTGTTCGAGGTCGGCGCCGACCTGGCGACCGAAGGTGGCCATGCCTCGGTGCCGCGGGTCGAGCCGGCGATCCTCGAACTGGAACAGTGGATCGACGCCAGCGAGGCCATGCTGCCGCCGCTGCGCAGCTTCGTGCTGCCGGGCGGCACCAGGACGGCGGCGCTGTTGCACGTGCTGCGCACGGTCGCGCGACGCGCCGAGCGGCGCTACTGGACCCTGGTGCGCGAAGTGGGGCTCGAGCCGCACCTGGCGGTGCCGCGAGCGATCGGGATCTACCTCAACCGTCTGTCTGACCTGTGCTTTTCGTGGGCGCGCCGCGCGAACCTGCAGGCCGGCAAGGCGGACGTGCCGTGGACCCGCAAGGGCAGCTGACAGGACCCGCAAGGGCAGCTGACAGGACCCGCAAGGGCGGCTGACACGCACGGACAGTGGCGGGAGCGAGCTGGCCGCGACCTACTCCCTGACCGCCGGGACCAGACTCCCTGGGACCAGACTCCTTGCGATCAGACCGGGCCCGCGGCGGTGCGGCCCAGGCGGCAGGCGCGGCGCAGCCACATCATGGCGCGCTCGACTTCCCGCGGCCCGGTAACCGGGATCTCGACGAACTCGCGCGAGTGCGGGTCGCCGTCGTCCGGCATGCGCTTCGCACCGATGATCTTCAGGGCCTCGGTCACCTGCGGCGGGGCCAGCTTGACCACCACGCCCTTCTTGCCGAGGTAGGCGAACACCTGGCCGCGAACCAGGAAGCTGTCCTTCCCGTCGCGCTTCTCCCGGGCAACGTCCTTCCAGGCGCAGAGTCGCTCGACGATCGTGGCAAGTGGATCCATGCGGGCAAAGATCATACCCGACGCGATCCGCATCCGCCAGCAATCCCGAAGCTCACCCGCCCAACCGGGCTGGTGATTCGGCGCGCAGAGCCCCAGATCGGCCGCGGAGCGGCGAATCGGCCTGTTCGAAGTTCGGCATGAATCGACTCGGCCGACTGCGGGTTTGCGGGCCCGCCGCGCTGGAAGGCAGCCAGCACGACCGGCGAACGCCGGCGGCCTCACACAGCATGAAACCGATCCGCGTGTCCCTGCTTCTCGCTGCCACCCTCGCTTCGGCCCTCGCGGCCCAGGAATCCCAAGCCCTGCGTGCGGCCGGCAGTCCCCGCCACGACTCCAAGGCCCAAGCCCGCCTCGAACTTGGCGGCCGAATCGAGGCTCCGGCACCTCTCTCCCCTCTGCTCGGCCGCGATCGCCGACTCGCCGCCGAGGAACACCTCGCCGCGGCCGAGCCGGGCGCCCCGGAGGCGGAAGCATGTCGCCCCGAGCGGCTGCGGCCTTTCGCTCGCGAACTGGCCGCCGAGCCCGCGGCCGCGCCGCTGCGTCGCGACCGCTCCGCCAACGAAGCCCTGTTCGCGCCGCCGGTCCGCAAGGACTCGGACCTCGCCTACGACTACGTCGACGCCCGCATCGTGTTCGGGGACCTGACCGGCCTCGCGATCGAAGGCTCGTACCGGTTCGACGAGAACTGGTTCGGCACCGCTCACGTGCTCTACGGCAACGACAGCCCGACCAGCTTCACCACCCTGTCGGCCGGCGCGGGCTACCGGCTGCCGCTCCAGGTCGGCGGCCGCCCGCTCGACGTCGTCTTCACCGCCGAACTCGAATACGCGCGGCTCACCGTCGAGGTAGGCCCGTTCGAGGTCTCGGACAGCGAGGTCGGCCTGCGGCTGCGCGCCGGCGGCCGCTACCGACTCGACGAGCAGTGGGAACTGCGTGCGGGGCTCGGCCTCCGCACCGTGTTCGACACCGAGTTCATCGTCGATCTGGCCGGGCAGTACAACCTGAACGACCGCTGGGGCCTGATCGCCCAGCTGGACCTCGGCAGCGAGTTCACCTTGTTCGGCATCGGGGCGCGGTTGTCGTTCTGAGACCGGCGGGCCGGGCTCGCGCTGGCCTGCCCAGGCGCTGGCCGTAGGATCCTCGCCCCGTCATGAGCACGAAGAGCCTGCTGGTCGAACTGTTCGTCGAGGAGCTGCCGCCGAAGTCCCTGAAGAAGCTCGGGGACGCGTTCGGCGCAGGGCTCGCCGACAGCCTGCGCGCCCAGGGGCTGCTCGCCGCCGACGCGGTCGCGACCACGTTCGCCTCGCCGCGGCGGTTGGCCGTGCACACGACGCGCGTGCTCGCGCGCGCCGCCGACAAGCCGGTGCTGGTCAAGCTCGTGCCGGTCGCGGTCGGCCTCGACGGCAGCGGCCAGGCGACTCCGGTGCTGCTCAAGAAGCTCGCCGCGGTCGGTGCCGACGCCAGCGTGGTCCCGGCGCTCAAGCGCGCTGTCGACGGCAAGGCCGAGACGTTGTTCCTCGACAAGGTCGAGCCGGGCATCGATCTCGCCACCGGCCTGCAGAAAGCGCTCGACGAAGCGCTCGCCAAGCTGCCGATCCCGAAGGTGATGACCTACCAGCTGGCCGACGGCTGGTCGAACGTGAAGTTCGTGCGCCCCGCCCACGGTCTGCTGGCCCTGCACGGTGCCGAGGTCGTGCCGGTCCAGGCCCTCGGCCTGTCGGCCGGTCGCACGACGTGCGGCCACCGCTTCGAGAGTGCCAGCGCCGAACTGTCGATCGCCGATGCCGACGCCTACGCACCGACGCTCGAGCAGCAGGGCGCCGTGCTGCCGTCGTTCGCGGCGCGACGCCATGCGATCGAACGCCAACTGCAGCAGCAAGCCTCTGCCGAAGGCCTCGTGCCGATCGACGACCCGGCGCTGCTCGACGAGGTCACCGCCCTGGTCGAGCGGCCGAACGTGCTGCTCTGCCGGTTCGAGGAGGAGTTCCTGCAGGTGCCGCAGGAGTGCCTCATCCTGACGATGAAGCAGAACCAGAAGTACTTCCCGTTGCTCGACCGCAGCGGCAGGTTGACCAACCGGTTCCTGATCGTCGCCAACATCCGCCCCACCGACCCGAGCGCCGTGATCGCCGGCAACGAGCGCGTGGTGCGGCCGCGCCTCGCCGACGCGAAGTTCTTCTTCGACCAGGATCGCAAGAAGAGCCTGCGCGACCGGCTGCCGGGCCTCGCGAAGGTCGTCTACCACAACAAGCTCGGCACCCAGGGCGAACGCGTCGAGCGCGTGCAGAGGATCGCCGGCTCGATCGGCACGATGCTCGGTGGCACCACCCTGTCGCAGCAGGCCGCACGCGCCGCCGAGCTGGCGAAGGCCGATCTGCTGACCGAGATGGTCGGCGAGTTCCCCGAACTGCAGGGCGTCATGGGCGGCTACTACGCGCGGCACGACGGCGAGGTCGACACGATCGCCGAAGCGATCGAGGACCACTACAAGCCGCGCTTCGCCGGCGACCAGTTGCCGCGCAACCCGGTCGGGGTGTGCGTGGCGCTGGCCGACAAGCTGGAGACACTGGTCGGCCTGTTCGGCATCGGCCAGGTGCCGACCGGCGACAAGGACCCGTTCGCGCTGCGCCGCCATGCGCTCGGCGTCGTGCGCATGCTGGTCGAGAAGCAGCTGCTGGTCGAGCTGTCGTCGCTGATCGACGCGGCGAAGGCGCCGTTCGGCGCGCGCATCCAGGACCCGTCGGCGCCGCTGACCGAGTTCGTGTTCGACCGCCTCGCCGCGATGCTGAAGGACCAGGGCTACACCGCCCAGGAGATCGACGCGGTGCTGAGCCTGCGGCCGCAGCGCCTCGCCGACGTGCAGAAGCGCCTCGCCGCGGTGCGCGCGTTCGCGGCCCTGCCGGAATCGGCGTCGCTCGCCGCCGCCAACAAGCGCATCGGCAACATCCTGAAGAAGAGCGAGGGAGCGCTCGGCAACGTCGACCCGGCGCGGCTCGTCGAGCCGCAGGAACGAGACCTGCACCAAGCCCTGTTGCGCGTGCAGGCAATGGCGACGCCGAAGTTCGACGCCGGCGACCACCAGGGCGGCCTCTTGGCGTGCGCCCAGCTGAAGGCACCGGTCGACGCGTTCTTCGACGCGGTGATGGTCAACGCCGACGATCCCGTGTTGCGCGGCAACCGCCTGGCGCTGCTCTCGGCGCTGCACGCGCTGATGAACCGCGTCGCCGATCTCGCCAAGCTGGCGGTCTGATCGGGCGGCAAGCCGCCCGATCAGATCGTCGTCGCCGCGAGCCACGCGCGAACCAGCTCGCCCAGCGCCGTCTCGACCGCCTGGACCTCGGCGAGGCTTCGGAACGTGGCGATGCCACGATCGTCGGCGGCCCACTCGAGCAGGCCGCGATCGGCAACGGGCACCCGTCCCTTCGCGGCACGCTTCTTCACGCCGCAATGGAAGATCAGCCGCACCCGATCGGGCGCGCTCAGATTGAACGTGATGCGGTCGTCGCCGCCGCCGACCGCGTAGCTCGGCGCGTTCCACTTGACGCCCTCGACGAGGCGCGGCTCGGCGGCGACGACAACGGCGCGCAGGGCGTCGAGCACGGGACGCAGCGGGTGGCGGCAACCGGCGAGCCAGCGCGACACGGCATCGCCGGACCTGGCTGCCTTCGCGGGTGTGCCCTTGGTCCGAGCCGCAGGCTGGCGCGGCGCACGCGCGGAGGGAGACTTCTTCGACGTGGCCATGGGCCGTGGGACGATAGCGACGATCCCACCACCGACGAGAGGCACGGCGTGGGAACCCCACCGCGACCGCAGCGTTCGGCCGCCGCTCGCGACCCAGCGACGCTCCATGAACACCACGACGATCCCCACCTTCCTGCTGGCCGCCGCCAGCCTCTTCGCCCAGGAACCAAACCCAGTGCCAGCCGACGCGAAGCTGCTCGCCGCGGCCTGCAATCGGTTCGGCGCGACCTTGCACGCGCAACTGCAGCCGGCGAGCAACCCGACCGTGTCGCCGGCGAGCATCGCGCTGGCGCTGCTGCTGCTCGAACCCGGGGCCCGCGGCACCACCCACGACGAGCTGGTGCGGGTGCTGCAGTTGCCAGCCGAACTGCAGGGCAAGCGCCTGCACGACGCCGCCCACGCGCTGCTGCAGGCGAGTTCGCTGGCCCCGACCGGCAAGCCGGATGCCGAGGCGCCGCTGCTGCGCCTCGCCAACGATCTGTGGAACCAGCAGGGCAACCAGCTGGTGCCCGGCTACCTGCAGGTGCTGCGCCGTTCGCTGCTCGCCGGCCAGCACGAGGTCGATTTCCACGGCGATTCCGAGGCCGCGCGCCGACGGATCAACGCGCACGTCGCCAAGGCGACCGACGACCGCATCCGGGACCTGCTGCCGAAGGACCTGGTCGACGCCTCGACCGAGCTGGTGCTGACCAATGCACTGTGGCTGAAGGCCGCCTGGCTGCACCCGTTCATGAAGGGCGGCACCACCGACGACCCGTTCCACCTGGCGAACGGCGAGGCGGTCGCGGTGCCGACGATGCACACGATCGAGGAGTTCGCCTTCGCCGAGTCGGCGCACTGGCAAGCCGTGGTGCTGCCGTTCACGGGTGGCTCGTTGCAGGCGGAGTTCCTGGTGCCGAAGCAAGGCACCGAGCTCGCGGTGGCCGAACGGGTGCTGCTGGCCGGCGAACATCGGCAGGCCCTGCAGCAAGCCCAGGTCCACGTCCAGCTGCCGCGCTTCCGCACCGCGTCGAGGCATCGGTTGAAGGAACCACTGCAGGCCCTGGGGCTCTGGGCCGCGTTCGACGGCGGCAAGGTCGACTTCCGCGGCATCGCCCCGACGAACCGGCTGGTCGTCACCGACGTGGTGCACCAGACGTGGGTCCAGTGCGACGAGAACGGCGTCGAAGCCGCGGCGGCGACCGCGGTGGTGATGAAGCGCACGGCAGCGCCGGGCGGCCTGCCGAAGCACTTCGTCGCCGACCGCCCGTTCGCGTTCGTGCTGCGCGACGTGCGCACCGACCTCGTGCTGTTCGCCGGGCGGGTGGCCGATCCACGCGGTGCCGAGGACGCCTCGGAGGGCCAGGCTCGCTAGGAACGCCAACCTCGCACGCCACCTCGCGCGGCAGCCGCGCCCACGGTCACGAGCGGCGCTGGCGGGCCTTGGTGCGCAGGTAGAGCTCTTCGACCTTGGCGCGGGCCCACGGCACCTTGCGCAGGAACTTCAAGGACGACGTGATGCTCGGCTCGAAGGTGAAGCAGCGGATGTCGACCGCGCGCGCCATCGCTGCCCAACCGATCGTCGCCACCAGGTGCTCGAGGATCGCCGCGAGCGTGACGCCGTGCAGCGGGTTGTTCGGCTGCGGGTGGTTCGACTGCGGATCGACGGGGCGCTCGCTCACCCACGCAGCATGCCACAGGCTGCCCACTGGAATCTCCGTCGCCTCGACCGCAATCTGTGCGGATCGCAATGCGAACGTGCGTGGCACGGAGCCACGCGCGCCCCTGATCCTCGAGACCACCGGAGGCAACCATGGCCAAGGGCCAACAAGGCAAGAAGGAAACGAAGAAGAAGCCCGAGAAGTCCCTCAAGGAGAAGCGCGCCGAGAAGGCCGCCAAGAAGGCGATGAAGGGCTGATCGCCACGGCGATCGCTCCGCCGTTCGCGGGGCAGGCTTGCCTCTGGCAGGCGTTCGCCGGCGACGACGACGCGGTGGTGCCGAGCGCACCATCGCGTCGTCTGCTTTCCGGGCGAGCCGTTCGCCGGCTCTCGTGCCGCCGCTTCAGGACGACGCCCACAGCACGACGCCGCCCACCACGAGCGACGCCGCCGCGACCGGCAGCACGCTGCGGCCGAGCCCTCGCCCCATGCCGACCGCGAGGCCGGCCTTGACCAACGTGTTGCTGGCGCTGGCGACCGCGATCGCGACGACGGCCAGCGGCAGATCGGCGGCCACGGACCTGGCCCGCTCCGCCATCGCCAGGCTGATCGCGTCGACGTCGGTGAGACCCGCCAGGGCCGCGACCGCGAGGATCCCCGACTGCGGCAGGTGCTGCTGGCCGAGCTTCAGCAGCAGCTGCACCCCCGCGAACAGCGCCGCGAACTTGCAGGCTGCGAGCAGCGAGAACGGGTTCTTCATCGGCACCGACGCCGCGGCCGTGGCCGGCACACGACCGCTGCGCAACAGCCACACGCTGGCGAGCCCGCACACCGCCGCCATCGCCAGGAACGCGGGTGCCAGGCGCACGAACGTCGCCGGCGCCACCACGGCGGCCAGAGCCACCACGCGCGCGAACATCACGGCCCAGGCCAGCGCCACGCCGCCGGCCAGCGGCTCCGGCAGCGCACCTTCGTCGCGACTCTGCTTGGCCATGGCCAGCGTGACCGCAGTCGAGCTGACGAGCCCTCCCGCCAACGCCGTCACGGCGATGCCGCGGCCTGGCCCGAGCCAGCGGGTCGCCACGTAGCCGACCAGCGACAGGCCGGAGATCAGCAGCACCAGCAGCCACAGCTTGTAGAGGTTGATCGCGCCCCACGGATCGATGGCGCGGTCCTCGAGCAACGGCAGCACCAGGAACAGCGCCAGCAGGAGGCGCAGCCCCACCAGCACGTCGTCCCAGCCGAGCCGCCCGACCAGGTCGTGCAGCGGCTTCTTGTAGGCGAGCAACGCCGCGGCGCCGACGCCCAGCGCGATGGCCAGCTCGCGATGCCCGCTGGTCGACAACGCGCCGAGCAGGCAGGTCACCAGCGCCGCCAGTTCGGTCGTGAGCCCGAGTTCCCCCGGGCGCACCTTCGCAGCGGCCAGGTAGCCGGCGACGACGATCGCCGCCACGGCCGCGATCGAGGCGACCAGCACCCACGGTGCCTGCAGCGTGTGCGACAGATGCCCGCCGATCGCCCCGACCATGGCGAACATCACGAAGCTGCGCAGCCCGGCGATGCCGAACCCCTCGCGCACGTTCCGCTTCTCGCGCTCGATGCCGAGCAGGGCGCCGAGCAGCAGGGCGTTGCCGAAGTCGAGCGCCGTGGCGAGGTCGAGTCCGCTGGTCACCACCGGACTCTAGCGGCGACCGGCCATCCGACTCATGCGCCACTCGGCCCGACTCGGACTTCGCCGTCGGTCACCCTGCTTCGTAAGCTGCCGCCATGCGACCGATAGCCTTCCCAACGCTCTTGCTGGCGGCCGTCGCCGCCGGTGCCTCCGCCGCTGCAGCCCAGGACTTCATGACCGCCGTTGCGCTCCCCAAGGACAACCCGTTCGCCGCACCGAGTACCCTCCCGTATTCGACGCCCGCGTTCGACACGATCACCAACGGCCACTTCCTGCCGGCCCTGCTCGAGGGCATGCGCGTGCATCGCGCCGAGATCGAGGCGATCGCCACCCGGAAGGACGCGCCGACGTTCGCCAACACGATCGAGGCGATGGAACGGGCCGGGGCGCTGCTGACCCGCGTCAACAAGGTGTTCTTCAACCTGACCGAGTCGACCACCAACCCGGTGATCCAGAGCGTGCAGGCCGAAGTGGCCCCGAAGCTCGCCCAGCACCAGGACGCGATCTGGCTCGATGCGCGGCTGTTCGCACGAGTCGAGGCGGTGTTCGCAGCGCGCGAGTCGCTGGGTGATGCCGAGCAGAAGCGGCTGGTCGAGCGTTACCACACGGCGTTCGTGCGCAACGGCGCGCGGCTCGGCCCGGACGCGCAGCAGCGGCTGCGCACCATCAACGAGGCGATGTCGACGCTGACGACGCGCTTCCAGGAGAGCCTGCTGGCCGACACCAAGGCCCTGGCGGTCGTGCTCGACGACGAGAAGCAGCTCGCCGGCCTCGACCCGAGCGCCGTCTCGGCGGCGGCGGACGCCGCGAAGGAAGCCGGCAAGCCCGGCAAGTTCCTGCTGACGCTGCAGCTGCCGACCTCGCAGGGCGTGCTGTCGTCGCTGCAGGACCGGCAGACCCGCCAGAAGGTGTTCGAGGCCTCGAACGCACGCTGCAACCGCGGCAACGAGCACGACACCAAGGCCCTGGTGCTGCAGATCGCGGCCCTGCGCGCCGAACGCGCCAAGCTGCTGGGCTACGCGACCCACGCCGACTACGTGCTCGCCGACCAGATGGCCGGCAGTGCCGGGGCCGTGCAGACGATGCTCGCCGGCATGAGCAAGCAGATCGTCGCCAAGGCCGAACAGGAGGCCGCCGAACTGCAGGCCTGGCTCGACCGGCACCAGGGCGGCCAGAAGCTCGCCGCGTGGGACTGGGCCTACGTGGCCGAGCAGGTGCGCAAGGAGCGCTACGCGTTCGACGAAGGCGCGGTGAAGCAGTACTTCGAGCTCGAGTCGGTGCTGCAGAACGGCCTGTTCTTCATGGCGAAGCAGCTCTACGGCGTCGAACTCGTCGAGCGCAAGGACCTGCCGGTCTACCACCCGGACGTGCGGGTCTACGAGGTGTTCGACGCCGACCGCAGCTCGGTCGGCCTGTTCTACACCGACTACTACGCACGGCCGAGCAAGCGCGGCGGCGCCTGGATGAACGACTTCGTCGACCAGAGCGAACTGCTCGCGCAGAAGCCGGTGGTGGTCAACGTGATGAACATCCAGAAGCCCGGCAAGGACCAGCCGACGCTGCTGAGCTTCGACGAGGTCACCACGCTGTTCCACGAGTTCGGCCACGGCGTGCACGGACTGTTCAGCCGCGTGCGCTACCCGCTGCTGTCGGGCACGTCGGTACCGCGCGACTTCGTCGAGTTCCCGTCGCAGTTCCACGAGGACTTCGCGTTCGACCCAGCGGTGCTGGCGCGCTGCGCCAAGCATTGGAAGACCGGCGAGGTGCTGCCGAAGGAACTGGTCGAGAAGGTCCGGGCCGCCCGCTCGTTCGGGCAGGGCTTCGCGTCGCTCGAGTACGTGGCGGCGGCGATCCTCGACATGGCGTGGCACACGCTGCCCGCCGACGCCAAGGTCGAGGACGTGGCCGCGTTCGAGACCGAAGCACTCCGCAAGGGCGGCGTGCTGTCGCCGCTGGTGCCGCCGCGCTACCGCAGCACCTACTTCGCGCACGTCTGGCCGGGCGGCTACTCGGCCGGCTACTACGCCTACATGTGGAGCGAGGCGCTGGCCGCCGACGCGTTCGCCGCGGTGATGGAGAACGGCGGCATGACGGCCAGGAACGGCCTGCGCTTCCGCGACCTCGTGCTGAGCCGCGGCATGACCCGCGAGCCGATGTCGATGTTCACCGCCTTCCGCGGCCGCGAGCTCGACACCAAGGCGCTGCTGAAGCGCCGTGGCCTGCTGTGACCGGGCACACCGGCGAGGTCACTTCGGCACGAGCTTGACGCCACGAACGACGCGCGGCCCGACCGCGCCGAGCTCGACCGGCTCCAGCCGGAACACCTGGGGCAGCAGCTCGTCGACCAGCTCCCGGAAGATGCCGCCCTCGCCGCGCAACCGCGCGAGCGCTTCCTCGGTCAGCACGTGCACCGTGCCACCAGTGGTCGCCGGGTGCATCAGCTGCCCGAACTCGACGGCACTCATGCCTGGCCGATGCCGGGCCCACAGCACCCCGGTCCGGACACAGAAGAACCGCGGTAGTTGGCGGCTCCGTTCGAGGCTCGTGCAGCCGAGTTCGAACACGCCACCGTAGTCGTCGTAGTCGCCGAGCCAGGTGCAATGGCCGTCGCCCAGCCGATCGGCGAACTGCCAGGCCAGAGCACCGAACGCGCGATCCGGCGGCGGCTTGTCCGGGCGCGCCCTGTCCCAGACGGAGAACGCGACGGCGATCCCCAACAGGAGCGGCCACCAACCCGTTCGGGTGCACGACGCCACCAGCAAGCAGGCTCCGAGTCCGATCGGCAGCTGGTAGGCACCCATTTCGCCGAGCACGTAGCCGACCTCGGGCAACACCAGCATGCGCTGGCACACGAACAGCAGCGGTGCGAGGGCCAGCAGCATCGGCCCGGCGAATCGCCACGCGGCGCGACCACGCGCGGCCCACAGCACCGCCACGGACACCGGAGCGAACGGCACCAACCACTCCCAGCCCAACACGTCGAGCCAACCCGACCACGTCGCGACATAGCCACCGACGAACTCTGCCTGCGCGCGCAGCGGTGCTGCCGCGCCTGCCGGCAGCACCGACCAAGCGATCAGGAACACGCCAGTGAGGTAGGTCATGGCGCTGAGCAGGGCGACCCCGACGAGTGCCATCCAACCGACTCCCCGGGCTCTGGCCTCGAGGGCGACGAAGGCGCCGAGCCAGAGCACGTGCACGTGCCCGGTCGCATGCGCACTGGTCGCCACGGCTGCGAGCACCGAGAGTCCGAGCAGCGACACGACGGCGCCGAACCCAGTCGTCGGCCGCCGCACCCACAGCACCACTCCGGCGACCACGGCAACGAAGAACGGCAGCGACAGCGCATGCAACTCGAACACGGTCGCATGGTGCACCGTCGCTGGCAGACAGGCGAACAGCAGCCCAGCCAGCGCACCGCGCGCTCGTGCCCCACACCAGACGATCGCCGCGAAGGTCGCGATCGCGACGCCGAGTCCGGCGGCGACCGCGCAGCCCGCCTGCAGTCGTGCGTGCAGCGTCGGTCCCGGCGTCCAGCGGCCGACCAGGTCCGCCAGGTGCAGGGCGAGCGGGTGGCGCGGATAGTCGAGGTCGCCGGCGAGCAGCTTCGGCAGCATCCAGTAGATGTCGAACTGGTGCGGCTCGACGCGCGGCAACAGCAGGTAGGCGATCGTCGCCAATGCTCCGACGGCCACCGCGACTGCGGCAGAACCGGCGAGCCCCGGCACGGCCGGCGCGACCAAGGGCGAAGTCGACGAGGGATTGGTCAAGCAGCGAGGAGCCCATGCCGCAGCACGCGGCCGTTCTCACCCATGCTAGCGCTGCGGCCGCCGGGTCCGAACGTCGAACCCCAGCCGCACGACGTTGCGCGCATCGCCCTCGGGTCCGACGTAGAGTGAGGGGCCATGCCGCGGTCGTCGCTCGCCCTCGCCCTGCTGTGCCACCTGGCGTTGGCGTTCGCCTACGCGCACACCGCTCCCGCCTTCGAGGGCCCCGACGAGAGCGATCACTTCTTCTACGCGCAGCACCTCGCCAACGCCGGCGAACTACCGCTCGCGCCCCGGCTCGTCGAGGCGCGCGGCCTGCCGCAGACCGACGGAGCGATGCTGGCGCACCACCCGCCCGCCTACTACGCGCTGCTCGGCGCAGCGATGGCGGTGACGCGAAGCGACGACACGGTGTTCAGCCTTCGCCTGAATCCGGCGTTCGCCGCCGCCGGCCAACCAGCGTGCCACCTGAAGTACCAGCACGGCAGAGGCCAGGGCGAAGGTGTGCTCCGCTGGCTGCGCTGCCTGTCGGCGCTGCTCGGCGTGGTCACGCTGGTCTGTGTGCACCGCCTGGGGCGCGCCGTCTGTCCGGGGCGACCGCGCGTCGCCGACCTCGCGGCCCTGCTGGTCGCGTGCCTGCCGATGCACTCGTTCCTGCACGGCGTGCTCAACAACGACGTGCTGGCGACCGCGGTGAGTGCCGCGACGGTGCTGGCGCTGGTGCGCGTGCTGCAGGCAGACACGCTGCGCCTCGGCCATGGGCTGCGCCTCGGTGCCCTGCTCGGCCTCGCGTTGCTGACCAAGCTGACGACGTTGTTCCTGCTGCCGCTCGCAGCACTCGTGTACGCCGTTCGATTCGTGCAGGACCGCAGGAACGGCAGCACCGGCGCCTCGGTGCGCACGGGGCTCGTCGCACTCGGCCTCACCGCCGCGATCGCCGGCTGGTGGTTCGTGCGCAACCACCAGCTCTACGGCGACCCGCTGGCCCTGGCCGTGCACGACGTGTCGTTCCCGACGATCCCACCCGACCAGCGCTGGTCGAGTTTCCTCGACACGTTCCTCCCCCACGTCTTCGCGTCGTTGTTCGGAGCCTTCGGTTGGTTCAGCCTGGCCCCGCATCCGCTGCTGGTCGCCGTCGGCGCCGCCGTGGCCGGGATCGCCTTGGTCGGCCTGCTGCAAGGCCTGCGCACCTCCGAACGGCATCGCGACGACACCTGTGCGCCTCGCCACCTCTGGCTGCTGCTCGCGGCGCTGCTGCTCGTGTTCGCCGGCACGGCGCGCTTCAACTGGACGGCGCCGCAGCCGCAGGCCCGGCTGCTGTTCCCGGCGATCGCACCGGCGGCCGTGCTGCTGGCGGCCGGTCTGGTGCGACTGGCCCCGCGCACCCGCTGGCGCGCTTGGCTGCAGGTCCTGCCCATCGGCGTAGCCGCACTGGTGTTCGCAGCGTGGTTCCGTCCCGCGTTCGATCGCACGTTGGCGGAAGCCCCGCCCGAACACCGCACACTGGTCTCCGGCATCGTGCACCACGACACGACGCCGACGATCGAATGGCTGCCGCCGCTGCCGCCCGAACGGAGCGACACGCCGCCACACCTGCAGTGGCGCGAGAACGGCGCCCCGGTCGACGCCGGCTACACGCTCTACGCCTACGACCAGCACGGCCGCGTCTGGCTCGCGACGTTCGAGTGGACGGTCGGTGGTATGGTCTTGCGCGACGGCAAAGCGACCGTGCCGGAACCGGCCCTCGGCATGCTGCGCAACGGCGAACCGATGTCGCTGGTGCTCCGCCGCGTGCCACGCACCACCGACGAGGACCCGGCGACGTTGCCGCGCAGCGCGCCGTTGCCGTTCCGCTGGCGCTGACGGGGCACGCGCGGGGGGTCACGGCAGGTCGAACGACACCTCGCTCGTCTGACCGGATACCAACTCGACCCGCTGGCTCGCCAGCACTTCGGCGCCGCGGCGCACGTGCACGAACGCAGGGCCGTGTGGCAAGTGTGCGAAGTGGTGGACGCCGCGCGCATTGCCCGGACTGGTCTCGGACGGGCCACAGCCTTCGACCAGCACGTCGAGGCCACGCATCGGTCGCCCGGATCGTCGCACGGTCGCCAGCAGCCGCGCCGGTGGCAGAAGGAAGACCCGCCCGAGGTCGATCGTGGTCGCGTCGACGTCGACATGCGCCGCTGCCGCACCATCGTGCACGACGAGTCGCCACGGCGACGCGCGCGGGTGGTGCACCACGGCCTCCCCATCCTGGCAGACGAAGCTGGCGGGATTCCGATCGATGCCGGTCTCGTCGACCCGCACCCACTCCGCCCAGGGAAACCCGAGGGCCTTCCCGGAGACCGGCGCCAACTGCAGTCGAACCTCGGTCTGCTCGGGTACCCGCCTCGTCACGCCGAGCCGCACGCCCTGTTGCCCGGCGACGACCTCGACAGGGTCCCCGCCGGCAGCAAGCCGCCAACGGCTCCCGACCGGCAGGGCGACTTCGAAGGTCCCGTCCGTGCCGACGAAGTCGAACATCCACCACAACTGTACGTCGTCCGCGAGTTCGATCCCCGACACGCGCACCGCGGTGGGGTCGACCGGTGCCAGGTCGACCGTGCCACGGGTCGCCACGTTGCGGCGCAGTTGCAGCACGACCTCGATCTGCCGACGCATCGGATGGAACTCGCAGGCGACCCCCTCCGACGACTGGTGGCCCGAGCGGGCTCGCACCACGGTCTTGGCCGACCCGATGGGCAGCACGAACCTCCCGTCCTGCCCGACGAAGGTCGAGGACACGCCGTCGCTCACCATGGCCATGGGCAGCCCGTTGAAGAACGGATCGCTGCCGTCCTCGAGCAACGACGGCCCCTGCACCGGTCGACCATCTGGGTCGAGCACCACTCCGCGCACCTCGAACTTGGGGCTGGCATCCGGCGCGGTGAGCACCACCTCGAGGCCGTCGACGACCACCACCTCCTGCACCGGCACGAGCGATCGCTGCTCGTCGACGGCACCCAACTGCAGGGTCGCACCCGCCGCGGCTTCGAAGGTGAACGAACGGTCCGGCCCGCTCACCTCGATCGCGTGCAGCGGCGCCACGATCCCCGGCTCCGCCCGTGCAAGGCGCAGCTCCCCGAGCACCTGGATGCGCACCACGCCGACCGGCTCGTCGCGCAACACCACGCGCCCACGCACCATGACCGGTCGCAGCAGCGGCAGCACGATCGGCTCGTCGTTCGCGGCGGCGGCCACGATCCGGACCTCGATGCTGCTACCGACCGCCTCGTCCTGGGCGCGCACGAACTGCACCGGAGCCGCGAGCACCACCCGGCACCCGCCGTCGGCGCCCGTGCGCGCCAAGGGCTGCGCCACTGCATCACTCTCACCACGCACCAGCACCTGCGCCCCTTCGACCGGCAGGCCGAACGCGTCGACCGCGCGCACGACGACGATCGGCCCCGGGGGCGCAGCGGGCAGCACGACCTCGAGTCGCTCTTCCAACGCGTGAGGAGCGGGCACTGCCGAGCCGGACGATCCGGCTGGAGCCACCTCATCGTGAGCCTCGGTCGAACGGGACAGCACTGGCACCTCGGGCCCGGCCAGCGCATTCGCGCCGAACCACCACCAGGCGCCCACCAGGAGCACCAGCAGGCCGAGGCCCACCACCACGCTGCGTTGCCGAGAGGATCGCACGAGTTCTCCGATTGGCTGATCGACGACCGCGCACTCCGTCTCTTGCCCAGGCGACACCACCGGGCGAGATCGCGTCAGGGCAGCAACCGTAGCGCCCCGATCGCCGCCGGCCCGACGCTGCGGAACGATATCGGCCCGATCGTGAAGTCGACCCACAGCGTGTCGAACTCCGTGACCTCGGCGGGCACCACGAACCGCTGCTCGTGCACCCCGGCCATCGCCCGCATCTCGGCGAGCCCCTGCACCGCTTCCGGCACACCGACCGCTGCGCCGAGCACCCTGCCGTCGCGCACGAACTGCAGCCGGTAGCCGACGAAGTGGCCGAACACCTGCATGCGCACCGTCCGTTCGCGCCGCGCCCCGCCGAGATCGACTGCGAGCCCGCCTTCGTAGACGACGCGGCAGGTCGGCACGTCGAACCAGTAGGCGCCGAGCGGTGCTTCCGTGGCCAGTTCGCCGAACGCCACCGGCAGCCGCGGCGGCGTGCGGTAGTCGGTGGCGACGAAGTCGCGCAGCCCCTGGTCGTAGGCACCTACCCCCATGCCGAGGATCGCCGCCCAGCGGCTGCCCGCGAACAACGGCGCCTGCGTCTGCTGCAGCAGCTGGTCGTAGTAGGCGCGCAGGCCGGCGTGGTGCAGCCGGTTCTCGCCGGTCGCGAGGCTCTCGTAGTAACCCTCGGGCACGCGCCGCAGCACGTGGCCGATGCGCCACCGCGTCGGATCGCGCGCCGGCAGCCGCGCCAGCAGCGGATCGCACAGCAGCGGGTCGAGCAGGTGGCCCCGTTCGCTCATCTGGAAGCCCGGGATCCCGACGGCCCCGTTCACGAAGATCCACGGGGCCGTGCGCCCCTCGGGGAACCCCAGCTCCTCGAGCTCGCCACGCACCGGGATGCGCCGGGTCGGCGACCAGAGCCCGAGCAGCCCGTGGTAGACGCGCCGTTCGTCGACGATGCCGTGCTGCGCGACGATCTGCTCCTCGGTCGGTGGTGTGTCGCTGGCGGGCTCCCGCGCCCACTGCGGCACGCCGCCCATCGCGGCGAGCAGCAGAGCCCCGATCGCGACCGCGAACGCCCGCTGCGGCCGTCGGCTGAGCGCCCGCGCCAGGATCGCCACGGCGATCACGAACGGTGGCAGGAAGAAGCGTCCCGCCATGAAGTCCCCGCCGACCTTCACCACGTAGCCGCAGTAGAGCACGCCACCCAGCGCCAGCCAGCGCGTCGCCGGCACCAGCAGGCCGGTGAGGAGGCCGAGCCCGACCGTCGGCAGCAACAGCGGGTCGTCGGTCAGCGCGAACGTCGCGTAGCGCAGCCCCTGCACCACCAGGTCCATCGTCGGGATGCCGAGGCCGAACGCCTTCGCGTGCGCGGTGATCGGCAGCGCACTGCCGAACCAGATCGCGGCGAACAGGATCCAAGCGAGGAACGGCGCGCTCGCCAGCGCGCCGTGCCGCAGCGCCGTCCGCCAGCCGACCGCCGGCACCATCGCCAGCACCGCCGGCGCGCACAGCAACGCCATGTCCATGCGCGTGGTCGCCGCGAGGGCTGCGAACAGCACCGCGGGCGCGAAGCGTTCTCGAGCCGGACGTTCGCCGGCCGCCACGCCCGCGAACAGCACCAGCAGCAGGTAGAGCAGCGGTGTCTCCAGCCCCGACGTCGTGTAGTCGGTGAACGCGCGCGTGCCGAGCAACAACAGGCCGATCGCCAGCATCGCCGGGATGCGCACGGCGCGGCGCAGCAGCAGCAGGATCGCCGACGCCGACACCAGCAGCGACAGCGCGATCGTGGTGAAGTAGACCTCGCCGGTCAACGCGCGCGCTCCGGCCATCAGCAACATCCACAAGGGATGGGTGAAGGTCTGCACGCGGTCGGTGAGGTTCCAGCGCAGGCCGCAGCCGAGACACCAGTTCTCGACGGTGCGCAGCGTGATGTAGGCGTCGTCGCCCAGCCACGCGACGCGCACGGCGACCGCCAGCAGCACCAGAGCGATGGCGACCAGGGCCAGGCGACGCGCCAGCGGCTTGGACATCAACGGGCGCCTTGGCGAAGGACGAGCGAAGTCACGGGGCGAGACCATAGCGAACGGGACCGACGCGGCGCAGCGCCCTTCCCATCGGCATCACTCCTCCTCCTGCAGGCGCACGCGGGCGGCCGGATCGAGGAACCCGCTGCCAACGCGGCAGCTCCTTCATCCGTCGCCAGGCCCGTCCCCACCGGGTGGAGCCAGCATGCCTTCGAGGAAGAAGGCGGCCAGATCGTGGCGGCCCTCGACGTTCGCCTTCTGGTAGATCGCCCGCGCTTGCTGCCGCACGGTGGCCTCGCCGACCGAACGCGCGGCCGCCACCTGCTTGTGGCTGAGCCCCTTCAGGAGCAGCAGGGCGATCTCCTTCTCCGCCCTGGTCAGCGCCCACGCGTCGAGTTGGCGGTCGATGGCGAGTCCGAGGCCCTGCCGCAGCTCGCGGGTCTCGCGCAGCCAGCGCTCCGCTTGGATGCGGATGGCCGCCAGCCGTTCGTCGAGGCTGCGCACTTCGGCCAGGGCCTGCGACTCCGCGGTACGCAGGCGCCGGATGTGGCGCGCCGCCGCCACGATGCCGAATCCACCCGCCACCACGATCGCGCCTTCGGTGACCAGGTGGCCGAGCGACGAACCACCGTCGGAATCGGCCAACAGGTCGCCGATGGCCAACAACGCCACGAGGCCGAACAGGGCGATCAAGGTGCGGAACAGGGCCCGTTCCGATCCTGCATCCGACGCAGACGGCGACGGCAAGTCCATATGGCATCGACCCTACCACGGATGTGGGACGAGGATCGCTGGGATGTTCGGCCGACCTGGTCGTTGTCCGCCACGTCCCCTTCCGAGGAACCATGGAACTGCCACTTCACCCGAAACTCGTCCACCTCCCGATCGCCCTCGCCATCCTGATGCCGCTGCTGGCAGCCGTGCTGTCGGCGGCCCTGCTGCGCGGCTGGCTGCCACTCCGCAGCTGGCTGCTCGCCATCGGCACGCAGGCGCTGCTGTTCGGCTCGAGCCTGCTCGCCATGCGCACCGGCGAAGCCGACGAAGACCGCGTCGAGCCCTTCGTGCCCGAGGCCGCTCTCGAAGCCCACGAGGAGGCTGCCGAACGGTTCACCTGGGCCGCCGGGCTGCTGCTGCTCGTGTCGTGCTCACCCCTGCTGCTGCACCGGCGACGCGGCACGGCGCACTGGGCCGCGCTGGCCACCACCGCCGGGAGCCTCGGCATCCTGTGGCTCGGCTATCAGGTCGGCCAGGCAGGCGGCGAGCTGGTCTACCGCCATGGTGCGGCGAACGCGTTCGTGACCGTCGGTCCGTCGAGCCAGGGCCAGACGCCGCCGGTCCGCGGCGACGACGACGACGACCACTGACTGTCGCGACGCCGAGCTCGAGATCAGGTCTTCGGGATGTCCACCTGGATCTCGATCACCACGACCCCTTCCCCCGCCGCCATCGCGCGGACCGTGAACCCCTGTAGGCGCAGTTCGTGCACGCCGCTGCCCGGCACCGCTGCCTGGCGGAACAGGCGCCACGACGCCAACTGGCGGTTCTGGCCTGGTTCGACGATCGGCACGACCCGCCCGGGCTCGCTCGGCAGACGCGGCGGCGGAGCGTCGCCGAGCGCCTCGATCGCGCACGTGTCGCCCTGGCCGACCATGCGGGCGCGCAACCCGAACAGCACCGCCCCGTCGCGCCGCGCGAAGGTGCCGTCGACGAACAGCGACTCGCTCGGTGTGACCCCGGTCATCGTGCGCGTACCGAGGTCGACCAGCACCGCGGCGTCCTCACCGACGCCGAGGCCGAACCGATCCGGGCCGTGCAACAGACCCGCCGCGAGCCGGCCGATGCGGTCGCGTTCGAAGAAGTGCGAGTCGGTCAGCACGCCGGGCAGGAAGCCCATGCCCTGGCCGAGCCGCGGACCGAGCGGCACCGGCGAGCCGTCGTCGTAGGTGTCCGGCACCCCGAGCGCCTGCGCACTCTGGCCGGACAGCAGCATCCGCTCGCCCATCATCGCGCACCCGGCACTGCCGCCGCCGACCAGCCCGCCGCGCGCCAGCACCGCGAACAGCGCGTCGCGTTCGGGCGAGTTCGCGCCATCGTCGCGGTAGCGCTCGGTGATGCGCTTCTGGTCGCCGCCGGTGAAGAACACCGCCGTGGCGCGCTGCAGCGCCGCCAACGCGTCGGCGGTCGGTGTCTCGCGCCGCATCACGTCGACTGCGACCCCCGGGCGCCAGGTGCGCAGCGCCTCCGTCTTGTCGGTCGCCTCGTCGTCCTGCGGCCCGGTCGCCGCGGTCGCGACCACCACGTGCGGCGCGCCACCGCGCGCCTGCAGCAGCAGTTCGTGCACGCTGCGCGTGTCGTCGTCGAGGCCACCACCGACCAGCAGCAGGCGGCCGGCCGACGGCGCCTGGCAGGCGACGCACAGGCAGAACATCGCGAGTGGAGCGAGGGTGCGCACGTCAGTCCTCGAAGATCCGGACGACGAACCGGCCGTTGCTGTCGGCGAGCCCGCGATACATGCCCTCGGTGTTGAAGGGCGCCACCAGGTTGCCGGCGCGGTCGACGGCGATCAGCCCGCCGTCGTCGGGCTTCAGCGTGCGGCGCACCAGCGCGTCGGCGGCCTGCGCCAGGGTCTCGCCGGCGAGCTGCACGCGCGCACTGATCGAGTGCGCGACCGCGTGCCGGAGGAACTGTTCGCCGGTGCCCGTGCAACTGACCGCCACCGCACCGTCGGCGTAGTTGCCGGCCCCGATCACCGGCGTGTCGCCGACGCGGCCCCAGCGCTTGCCGGTGAGCCCGCCGGTGCTCGTGGCCGCGGCGAGTCGACCTTGCTGGTCGCGCACCACGCAGCCGACAGTGCCGTAGCCGGCCCGTTGCTGCACCGGGCCGTCGACGCGCCCGGTGCGCGCACGTTCCTGCAACACCTCCTCGAGGACCTTGCGGCGATGCTCGGTGTCGAAGTGCGTGTTGGGCACCCGCTCGACGTTCTGCAGGGTCGCGAATTGCTCGGCGCCGTCGCCCATCAGCAGCACGTGGCGGGTCTTCGTCATCACGAGACGCGCCAGCGACACCGGGTTCTTCACGGTGCGCACCCCGGCGACGGCCCCGCACTGCATCGTGCTGCCGTCCATGATCGACGCGTCGAGCTCGTGCTCGCCCTTCTCGTTGAACACGGCACCCACGCCGGCGTTGAAGTGCGGGTCGTCCTCGAGCACGCGCACCACCGCTTCGCACACGTCCAGGGCACTGTCGCCGGCGGCGAGGCGATCGCGACCGAGCTGCAGCGCCTTGCCGATCGCGGCCTCGTGTTCGGCGATCTGCTCGGGCGGTGTGTTGCGCGACAACACCCCCGCCCCACCGTGCACGGCGATCGCCCATTGCACCGGCACGACCGGCGGTGGTGCAGGCGTGTGGCAGGCGGCGAACATGGCGAACGGCAGGGCGAGCGCGGTGGCGCGGACGAGGCGATCGAGAACGGGCACCAGGACCTCCGTGGAGCGGCGCAGTCTAGTCGGCGACGACCGAGGAACTGCAACCCGGCTGTCGCACCGGTTCGAGCCTCGGCGCGGCACCCGCGAGCGCCCGCACCGTCGACCTCACTTCGCCTGGTCCAACGACTGCAGCCAGCGGCTGGCCGCCACCACGACCGGGTCGTCCGCCGCACCGAACCGGGTCCAGTCGGTCGCCAGAGCTTCGTCAGGCGGGATCACGCCCTCGTAGCGCGTGCCGTTGCGATCGGCCTGCACGGTCACCGTGAGCACGAGCATGGCACCGTCGGGGAGCGCTTTCGTCGTGGTCCCGACCGGCACGCCGCGGGTGCCTTCGCCGAACCGGCGGGTGCGCGCGCGGCCAGCGAAGGCGACCACCAGCGCTTCGCCGGCCTGCGCCGTCATCGGCCCGGTGAGCACCGCGATCGGCAGGTCCTCGCGCACGGGATGCGGCTTCGCGACGTTGGCGAGCTCGTAGCCCTCGAAGATCGCGGCACCACGCGCGCCGTCGTAGCTCCATGGGGAGCTGTTGTGGGCACTCACGTAGGCCCCGAGCTTGCCGCTGCCCGCCAGCGGACCGATGCTGGCGAGCATCGGTTCGACCTTGCCGCCCGTGTTGCGCCGCAGATCGACGATGCAGCCGCGCAGCTTGCCGTCGTCGAGCTGGCCGAGCAGCGCGTGGACCGCATCGTCGTAGTCCGCGGCCTTCGGACCGCTGGCGCCCGGCAGTTCGAGGTAGCCGAGGTCGCCCTCGAGCCGGCGACCCGTCGGTGCCAGGTACTCGTCGAAGGCCTCGAGTGCCACCTGCACCGCGCGCGGTTCCGCGGTGCCGGTGCGGACGGACAGTTGGAGCGGCGCCGTGCTGCGGTCCGGGCGTTGCCCACATCGGAGCAGGCGGTCGAACTGCAAGCGCGGCAGCTCGGCGAAGTCGGACGCTCCTGCCACCGCGACGATGCGGTCGCCGACGACCAGGCCCGCAGCCGCCGCCGGGCTGCCAGGCACGACCTGTGCGACGATCGCGTCACGCGGCACGACGAGCAGACCGGTCGACTTCGCCGGACGCCTGCTGGCCATCCACTTCGCGGCGTCAGGCTCGAGCAGGCGGCCGTGCGGGTCCCCGAGGCTCCCGAGCGCGGCGCGGATCGCGGGGTAGGTGTCCGCGGGTGTGCTCGCTCCGGCTGCGGCGATGGCCGCGAGGGCCTTCGTGCGCAGCGCCTGCCAGTCGGTCGTGTAGACCCGCGAGCCCTGCTCGATCTGGGTGAGCGCAGCCTCGAGGTAGCGGATCGCGTCCGGCGAGGCTTCGGCCGGTCGAACCTGGGCGCTGGCCAGGTTCGTGACCACGAGGAGAGAGGCGGCGGCGAGGTGGTTGCGCATGGGCGGGCGAGTTTCGCGTTCGTCGGTCTCTGCGAGGCGAGATCCCCACGGACCGCGACACATCGGATCGCCCTTGGATCGAGAGAGCAAGGTGAAGACGTGGGCCGGGCGGATCGGCTCCTGGGCGGAGCTGCTGCAACGGCTCCAGAGCGAGATCCTGGTCTGCCAGGAACGGGCCCGTCGCCTACTGGGGGCCATCCACGAACCGAGGCATACGCGAAGGTCGCGGCAGGCGGCGTCGCCCGCTGGTGGCAGGCCGGTGCCATCGGCTCGTCCCGCCCGTCTCACCCAAGGGCACTGCACGCACCGATGACGAAATCGCCATGTCGCACCTGCACGAGATCGCCAAGCCCGAGCGCGCCACCGACGCGTGCCGGGTGCGCAATCCGGCACTGCTGGCCGCCTTGGCTGCAGTCGATGCGGCGTCGTTCGGGGAACGCATGCCCCAGGAAGAGGAGCTGTCGCGCGACAGCCTGCTTCGTGTGCTGGAGGACCTTGGCAGTCGGGTCGAAGGCAGGATGCTCGTCATCGACCCGCCGAGCGGCCTGCTGCCGGCGATACTCGATCGCCTCGCGACCGAGGTGCTGGTCGTGTGTTCGACTGCAGCCCGTGCGGGCTTGATCGCGGAGCAAGTCTCGCGCGGGCAGCTGGCCAAGGTCATGCTCTCGTCGTTCCTCGACACGGCGCGCGACGGTGCCCGGTTCGATGCGATCATCGCGCTGCGCCTCGCGAGCCGCGAACAGAAGGCCGATCTCCCGGCACTGCTGCGCGAGAACGGCGCTGCGGTGGTGCCAGCAGACGGACTGACGTGGAACCGCCGCGCCGAACGACTGCTTCTCACCGAGGCGCAGGACCTGGCCACCGAGGATCTCGACCTGGTCACGTTCCGACCGCTGCTCGGCGACATCCTCGTCAACGGCGGCTTCGTCATGCGGCAGGAGATCGACGCCGCGCTGCAACGGTCGCGCAAGAACGGCGTGCCGATCGGCATGGAACTGCTGCGCAGCGGTGTGGTCCGTGAAGAAGACCTGCACCGCGCACTCGCCCGGCAATGGCACCTGCCCTACGTCGACACCAGCCAGGTGCTGCCGCGCCTCGATGCCGAGCTGGTGCGGCGGGTGCCGCGCAAGTACCTCGACCACTACCAGTTCCTCCCGGTCTGCAACAGCCGCGAAGGACTCGTGGTCGTCACGACCAATCTCGATCTGCCCAACTGGGAGATCGCCAGCGTCTTCGATGCGGTACAGGTCAGCGTCGAGTTCACGAGCCCAACCGATCTCAAGCGCATCTGGACGGCCATCGACCTCGGCTTCGTCGGCCCTGCACAGGTCGGCTCACCAAGCGGTGCAGCCAGCGATCCCACGGAGGTCGAGGCGCCAGAGGACCCTCGCACCGTCGGCCTGCTCGACGCCATCGTGCTCGACGCAGTCGCCGAACGGGCCAGCGACATCCACCTCGAGGCAAGGAGCAACGGAGCCCGGCTGCGCTTCCGCATCGATGGCAGCCTGCACGAGATCCAGCGATACCAGCTCTCCCCCGAGGAGGTGTTGGCGCTGGTGAACGTCACCAAGCTGGCCGCCAATCTCGACATCGCGGAGCGCCGCGCGCCTCAAGGCGGCCGCATGCACCGCCGCTGCGGTCGGCACACCATGGACCTCCGCGTGCAGACCCAACCCACCCTGCACGGCGAGAACCTGGTGCTGCGCATCCTGCCGCAGGACAAGCGCCCGCCGACGATCGAAGAACTGGGCTTTCCCGAGGCCAGCGCCGAGCGCTACCGCCGACTGCTGCGTGAACCACACGGACTGCTGCTCGTCGTCGGCGCGACCGGGACCGGCAAGTCGACGACGCTCTACGCCGGGCTCCAGCTGCTCGCCCAGGACACGACGCGCAAGGTCATCACCATCGAGGATCCGATCGAATTCGCACTCGACGGCATCCAACAGACGCAGGTCAATCCGGCCGTGCGCTTCCAGTTCGCCGACGCGATGCGGGTGTTCGTGCGCGAAGATCCCGACGTGATCCTGGTCGGCGAGATCCGCGACCCCGAGACCGCGCTGGAGACGATCCGCGCATCGCAGACCGGGCACCTCGTGCTGGCCACGATGCACTGCAACGACACCGTCGACGCCGTGCAGCGCCTCGCCGATCTCGGCATGCAGCGAAACTCGATCGCCAGCGAACTCACGGCAGTGATCGCGCAGCGGCTGGCCAGGCGAATCTGCACCGGCTGCCGCACTGCCGCACAACCCGAGCCCGCGGCGCTGGCGGAGCTGTTTCCCGACGGGGCCCCGAACGAGTTCCGTTGCTTCGTCGGTCGAGGCTGCGAACGCTGCAGTGGCAGTGGCACGCGCGGGCGCATCGCCCTGGTCGAGTTCCTCGAGGTCGGCCCTGAACTGCGCCGCGCCATCGCACGGGGAGTGTTGGTCGACGACCTCCGGCAGCTTGCGCGGACCAGCGGCACCGTCACGCTGCGCGACAATGCGCTGCGACTGGTCACCGAAGGCGTGATCTCGATCGAAGAGCTCTACGACGTGCTGTCGAGCGAGCAGATGCGCGGCCACTGAGCCACGCCGACTCTCGGCGCCCACCCGCCGGGTGCACCCACCACGATCGCCCGCCGAGCCGCACGCTGCAGGCGAACGCCACGCCACTCTGCCGCCGGACTTCCTCGACCGGTAGAGTCCGCGACGCCATGCGCCTGCACCGCCACGCTGTTTCCCTGCTCGCCGCAGCCCTGCTCGCCGCAGCCTGCAGTTCCGGGCCGCGCCCGTTCGCCGAAGCGTTCCCCGAGCCACGCGAGCTGTTGACGACCCAGGATCCCGAAGGCGCCTACCGCCAGCTGCAGCAGGTCGCGATCCCCGCAGGGGAAGCGCACCACGGCACCATGCTCGACCTGCTGCGATCGGTCGAGACGATCGATGCTCCACACCTGGCGCTGCTGGCGGCGGCGATGGGCGGCCGCCAGCAGCGCGTCGCGCAGGACGACACCGGCTCGTATGCGTGGCCGGCGCGTGGCAGCGGTGTCGCGGCGGCGGCGACCGACGAACTGCTGCTGCTCGGGCTCGAGCGGCTCGACGGCGTCGATCGGCGCAGCTTCGGCCGACTGCTCGGCCACACGCAGAGCGACACCGTGCTGCGGGCCTACGTCGAACGCAAGCTCGTGTCCCTGGACGACGGCAGCGCCGCAGCCCTGCAGGAGATCCTCGCCGGCATGACCGGTTCCCCGGCGACGGCACCGTTCGTGCGGCTGCTCGCCGAACGGGGTGCCCTCGCCGGAGCCCGCGGCGACGCGGCGTTCGACAGCCTCGTGTTCGACGAGGACCGGCTGGCGGTGCTGGCGACGCTGCTGGCGCGGCCCGAGCCGATCGACGGGGAACGTTGCCTGACGGTGCTGCGCCGGTTCTCGTTCGACGAAGGGCGTGTGCAGGCGTTCGCCCTGTTCGGCGGCCGCTTCGCGGAGCTGACCCCGGAGCAGACCGGCGCGGCGGTGGCGACGTTCACGTTCGACAGCGGCAAGGAGGCAGCGTTCGCGGCACTGGCGAACGCGGACGGACTGCGACTGCGCGACTCGCAGCTGCTCGACCTGGTGCGGCTGTGCCTGTTCGACGACTCGAAGCTGCGCTGCGTGCGCCTGCTCGGCCCGAAGCTGAGCGGATCGGTCGACCCACGCACCGCCGAACAGCTGCTGCGAGCCTTCAGCTTCGACTCGGATCGGCTGCGCGCGCTCGAGCTGCTGGCACCGCACTGGCGCGGGCTCGACGGGGCCGACAAGGCGCGCCTGCGCACGACGTTCCTGTTCGACTCCACGAAGGAACGCGCCGCTGAACTGCTCTGACCGGCGTGGTCCGTCGGCCCCGCCTCTCGCACCGGACCCGCACCGGCAGCTACGCTGCGCCGGTGAGCGACGCCGCGAACCCACCGAAGCCGACACCCGAAGGCCCCGGGCTCGGCGAGTGGGCCGTGCCCCGCGAGGTTGCCGTGCCGCGCCTGCTCGAGCAGCACGGCGATCGCCTCTACAGCCTCGCCAGCCGCTTGTGCGGCGCCCCCGAGCAGGCGCAGGACCTGGTGCAGGAGACGTTCCTGCGGGCCTGGCGCTCGTGGGACACGTTCGAGGGCCGCAGCGATCCGAAGGTGTGGCTGTTCACCATCGCGCGCAACACCTGCCAGCGGCTGCACCGCCGCCGCTCCGGCGAACCCCGGAAGCTCGAGTCGCTCGACGAGACCGGGCCGTTCGGCGAACCACGCGTGGCCGTGCTGCCGAGCGACTTCGACGCGTTCGACCAGGTCGTGCGCGCCGAGCAGGAGGCGGCGCTGCAGGCGGCGATCACCGAGCTGCCCGACGAGTTCCGCCTGCCGCTGGTCCTGAAGGACGTGGTCGGCTTCTCGGTCGCCGAAGTGGCCGCGGTGCTCGATCTCGAGCCCGCGACCGTGAAGACGCGGGTGCATCGCGCCCGCCTGCGCCTGCGCGACGCGCTCGCCCGCGGCCTCCCGCACCAGGAACTGCCGCCGCCGGCCTACTCGCGCCAGGTCTGCCTCGACCTGCTGCGCACGAAGCAGGAGAGCCTCGACCGCGGCGTGCCGATGCCGAACGGCGACCAGATCGTCTGCGAGCGCTGCCGCGCGGTGTTCGCGACCCTCGACCTGACGCACGACGTCTGCGCGCGGCTGGCGGAGTCGGGCATGCCGCCGGACCTGCGCGACCTGCTGGCGAGCCGCCTGTCCGCGTGACCGCGGCGGCCGGCACCGCGTGGCTCAGAAGCGGAAGCGCACCGCGGCGTAGACGTTCGTGTTGCGGTCGAACTGGCCGAAGAACGTGAAGTCGTCCTCGCCGGCGAACACGTTGGCGCCGACCGTCACCGTCCAGCGGTCGTCGACCGCGTAGCTGGCACTCGGCCGCAGGTAGGCGTCGTGGTCGCTCGGGCTGAAGTAGCCGAACAGCGACAGGCGCAGCCGCTGCTCGAGCAGCAGCTTGGTGACCCGCAGCGTCACCACGTGGCGCAACTCGTCGCGAACGGGCACGCCGGTGGGCAGTGTGCGCAGGTAGTCGTCGTGCTGCAGCATCGCCTCGAGGTAGTACTGCGCCCCGATCGTCAGCGAGTCGGCGAGCTCGGGAACGTCGCGTTCGTAGCCGGCGAGCACCCGCAGCTGCGAATTGTCGACGAACGGATCGGCGCCGCCACCGTCCTGCCGCGACTCGTAGTAGCCGAGTTCGAGGTTGGCGATGCCACCCGACAGCTGGCCGCGCGCGCTGGCGCCGTAGACCGCGAGGCGCGGGAACACGGCGCGGCCGCTGCC
>JAEUHU010000529.1 GCA_016793305.1 Planctomycetota bacterium | reverse complement strand
TGCAGCGGCTGCAGCTGCACGAACAGCTGCGTGCTCGGCCGCAGCTCGGGGGTGGCTCCGGAGTGCACGCTGCGCGGGTTCTTCAGTTCGGTCGCCGGGTAGGTGGCGCCGCACTTCTCGCAGCTGTCGCCGTACTGGTCCAGCGCCCCGCAGCGCGGGCACGTGCCGACCACGAACCGGTCGGCGAGGAACGTCTTCTGCACCGGGTCGTACAGGCGTTCGACCGAGCGTTCGACGACCAGGTTGCGCGCGCGCAGGTTGCGCCAGATGCCGGTCGCGATCTCGAGGTTGGCCTTGCTGTTGGTCGAGCCGTAGTGGTCGAACGACATGCCGAACGCGGCGAAGTCGCGCTGGTGCTGCACCGCCATGTCGGCGATCAGCTGCTCCGGCGTGCGCCCTTCCTTCTGCGCGCGGATCATGATCGCGGTGCCGTGCGTGTCGTCGGCGCACAGGTAGGCGACCCGGTGCCCACGCAGGCGTTGGAAGCGCGCGAACACGTCGGTCTGGATGTACTCGACCAGGTGGCCGAGGTGGATCGGACCGTTCGCGTAGGGGAGGGCGCTGGTGACCAGGATCTGGCGGCTCATGGCGGCCGAGCAGGGTAGGAGGCCCGCCGGCCGGATGCACGTGGCGAGGCGTTCGTCGTGCCACGGCGCCGTCCGAGCGCTATCGTCCGACCCTCGGAGGTCCGTCCCATGTCGATCGTTTCCGTCCGCCGTCGTCTCGGCGCCCTCGCCCTCACTGCGTGCGCCGGCAGCCTCGTGGTCGAACCTGCCTCGGCCCAGACGCCGCTGCGACTCGAACTCGTCGCCTCCGGCTTGCAGGTGCCCGTGCTGGTGACCGCACCTCGCGCGGACTTCGAGCGCATCTTCATCGTCGACAAGAGTGGACGGATCCGCATCGTGCGGGACGGCGTGCTCCTGCCGACGCCGTTCCTGAACCTCGCTTCGACCGGACTGGTCGCCAACGCCGGCGAGATGGGACTGCTCGGGCTCGCGTTCCACCCGGACTACGCGAACAACCGCCGGTTCTTCGTGTTGTTCAGCACGTTCCCGTTCCCGTCGACGGTGCTGATGGCCTACACGGCGAGTGCGCAGAACCCCGACCTGGCCGATCCCATGAGCGGCCAGGTGCTGTTGCAGTGGCCTGGGCTCTACGGCAACCACAACGGCGGCATGATCGCGTTCGGTCCGGACGGCAAGCTCTACGTCTCGACCGGCGACGGGGGCAGCGTTCCACCAGCCTGGGCGAACGACCCGCTGAACCATGCGCAGCGCGGCGACAGTCTGCTCGGCAAGATGCTGCGGCTCGACGTCGACAACGTGCAGCCGCCGTCGGCGTACGGGATCCCGGCCGACAATCCGTTCGTCGGGCCCGGCGATCCTCTCGACGAGATCTGGTCGATCGGCCTGCGCAACCCCTGGCGGTTCTCGTTCGATCGTCTGACCGGCGATCTCTACATCGGCGACGTCGGCGGCGTGAACGAGGAGATCGACTTCGAACCTCCCGGCGCGGGAGGCCGCAACTACGGCTGGAAGTGTCTGGCCGGCACCTACTGCAACAACGATCCGGCGTGCGGTTGCCTCGACCCGCAGCTGACGATGCCCCTGTTCGAGTACGGCGGGTTCTTCTCGCACGCGGTGATCGGCGGCTACGTCTACCGCGGCGTGGCGATCCCCGACCTGCGTGGGACCTACTTCCACGCCGACTACTCGCTGGTCACCGTCGGCTCCTTCCGTCGGACCCCGCTCGGCGTCACCGACGTCGTCGACCGGACCGCGGAGCTGACGCCGCCTGCACCGCAGGTGCTGGTCGGTCCGACGGCCTTCGGTGAGGACGCCTACGGCGAGCTCTACCTGTGCGACCACTCGGGCAGGGTCTATCGCATCGCCCCCGTGACCCCGTCCCTCGTCGGCGTGGTCCCGTTCGGCGTCGGCACGCCCGGCTGCAGCGGCGGCCACACCCTGTCCGCCGACAGCTCCGCGGTGATCGGCCACCCGCAGTTCGCGCTGCGCACCACCGCGGTGCCACCCTCGGGGTTCGGCGTCATGGCGCTGGCCAGCGACGCGGATCCGGTCGGGAGCGACTTCGGCTACGGCATCCTGGCGCACCTGCAGCTGTCGTCGCCGTTCTTCGTCATGGTGCCCTACGCGGCCGGACCGACCGGCGTCGCGGAGTTCGCGTTCCCCATCCCGAACTCCGCGACCCTCGCGGGTGCCACGCTCCACGCGCAGAGCGCCTGGGAGTGGCCCGCGTCGACGTGCGCGCCGAGCTTCTCCGGCTGGTCGTCCTCGCCGGGCTTGTCCTTCACCCTGCAACCCTAGAGGTGGGAGCGGGCGGCACCTTCTCGAACTGCAGGTAGGCGGCCGTGGTCGCGATCGTCGCGACCGGTGCCAGGCCCAGCAGGTTCAGGAACGGCACGCCGACGGCGAGCTGCAGGCCGGCCCCGACGCCGAGCGCGCGCCACCGGTTGCGCCAGAGCACGTGCAGGCGTGCGCGCAGGCCGAGGCCACGCACGACCATCGGCGGCTCGAACCAGACCACCGCCGCCATCGCCGCCCCGAGCAGCAGCACGACCGGCAGGCCCGCGTACGGCACCAGCGCCAGCGGCAGCGCGATCGGCAGCGACAGCAGGGCTGCCGCCAGCACCTGGGCGCGCTCGTGCAGCCGCAGCACGCCGTGTTCGTCCGGCGTGCCGCGCGGTGGCCCGAGCATCGCCGTCTCGGTGGCCACGCGCAGCGGTTCCTGCAGCGCCCCGCACGCGACGTCGAGCAGCGGCGGACCGAGCAGCAGCACGATCGTCAGCAGCCACAAGGCTGGCCCATGGGCCTCGCTCGCCTGCCGCACGCCGTCGAACAGCCACCACGGGCCGGCGAACGCGGCCTTGCACAGTGGCGCGAGCCACAGCACGCCGACCGCCACCAGGGCGACGAACGCGACCAGGTTGCCGAGCACCGGCAGGCGCAGGCGGCCGACGAACGCGCGATCGTGGATCAGGGCGAAGCCTGCCCCGCCGACGTCGCCGAGGCCCCGCAGCAAGTCGACGATCGCCGCACCCCGGCCGGGACGCAGTTCGTAGCGGGTGCGCAGCGCGCGCAGCTCGGCGTGGCAATGACCGCAAGCCTCGACGCGGCGATGGCCGCAGACCGGGCAGGCGGCGTCGGTCCCGGTCGGTGCGAGAGTGTGGGTGTCCATCCGTGCTCGGGTCGACCGGCAAGCGCTGCGGTCGTCTTTCAATGGCGAGGCGCGACGGTATCCTGCGCGGCCCCGCATCTTCCATCGCACCATGGCCGATCCCTACAAGGCACTCGATTTCTACAACGTCGACGAACTCTACTCCGACGAGGAGCGGGCGATCCGCGACACCGTGCGCAGCTGGGTTTCGGACCGCTTCATGCCGGTCATCGAGGAGCACA
>JAEUHU010000278.1 GCA_016793305.1 Planctomycetota bacterium | reverse complement strand
CTGCTGCTGGGTGCTGAACTTCCCGATGTTCGAATGGAACGAGGAGAAGGCGCGCTGGCAGTTCGCGCACAACCCGTTCAGCGCGCCGGTCGACTGGAACGTCACCGACTTCTCGGTCGGCACCGACCAGATCCGCAGCCGTGCCTACGACTTCGTGATGAACGGCTGGGAACTCGGCTCCGGGTCGATCCGCATCCACAAGCCGGCGCTGCAGGCCAAGGTGTTCGAGTTCCTCGGCATCTCGCCGGAGCAGCAGCGCCAGAACTTCGGCTTCCTGCTCGATTCGTACAAGTTCGGCGGCCCGCCGCACGGCGGCATCGCGCTCGGCGTCGACCGCATCGTCACGCTGGCGCTCGGCCGCGAGGGGATCCGCGACGTCATCGCGTTCCCGAAGACGTCGATGGCCTTCGACCTGATGGCCGAGGCACCGAGCGTCGTCGCCGACGAGCAGCTCAAGGAGCTGTCGGTGCAGAACACGAAGAAGCCGGGCTGATCGACCCCTTTCGTCCGACGGCAGGTTGCGCCGATACTGGCAGAATGCCCGTCTCGTCGTGGATGTCGTGGGAAGGTGGCGTCGATCTGGTCGCCGCCACCGTTCCCGGTTCGCCGATGCCGAACCTGATCGTGCACGTGGCCCGCATGGTCCACACGCCAATCGGATCGGCGCCGTCCGGCATGGTGCTGTGGCAGCCCGATCCGAAGGGGCCGCCGGTCGTGATCGGCTTCGTCAGCAGCGATGCGAAGCTCGCCGCCTGGTTCGGGCCGCACGTGTTCGCCGGCACGCCGTTCGAGAAGGCTCCGGCGCTGGTCGGACGCATCGACACGCAGATCCTCGACGACCGCGCCACGTCGCGCGTCGAGGTCGCCGGCCGTCGCTTCGAGGTGACGATGCACGGCCTCGGCGGGGCGGAGATGGTGCAGCGCGCCATCGGCCAGCCGATGCCGTTCGCGCAGCATGCGCTCGAGGCGAAGGCCGGGCGGGTCGAGGTCGTGATCGACGGCAAGCCGGTCGTGGTGCACGTGCCGCCGGTGGCGATGACCGGCGGCCCTGGCGCGCTCGCCTCGGTCGCCGGGATCTACGCGCGCTGAAGCGCGCCTTCGGCACGGCGCTGCTGCGGCAGTTCCTGCAGCGCCCGGTCGATCGCCAGCAGCACCTGTTCCTCGCCGATCTCGAGCATGCAGCGGCCACGCGGCGAGGCGATGCAGCCGGACTGCTGCATCGCGGCGAAGCAGCGGCTCATGCAGTGCAGGCACGGCAGCCCGTCGGCCTGCACGACGTGCACGGTGGCGCCGGGATGCACGAAGCGGCTCGGCGTCGCCAGCGAGAACAGCGTCACGCACGGCAGCCCGGCCGCCTGCGCGTAGTGGAAGGGTCCCGAGTTGTTGCCGACGAACAGGTCGCAGGCGGAGAGCAGGCCGGCGGTCTCGCGCATCGACAGGCGGCCGACCGCGTCGACGCCGACGCCGAGCCGGTCCTGCACGCCGATGCCGACCACCTGGGCGCCGGCGTCGTGCAGCACGCGCGCGACCGTGCGCCACCGTTCGACCGGCCAGTGCCGCAGCGGGTCGACGAAGTCGGCGCAGATCGCGATGCGCGGCCCGTTCGTGCGCGGCAGCTGGGCCCGCACCGCGAGGTCGTCGGCGTGCAGGTGCAACTGCGGCCGCCGTCCGCTCGGGGCGAGATCGGCGTAGCTGCCCATGTGGTCGATCAGGCTCGGCAGCGCCTCGAGGCGCGCGTAGGCCGCGCGGTCCATGTGCGTGAACAGCTTCACCTCGACGGTGCGGTCGAAGCGCTGCCCGGGCGTGGCCATGCCCGCGGCCAGCGGGTTGTGGATCACGTTGCCGACCTTGCCGCGCAGCCAGATCCGCGTGTCCGGGCCGTGCCGCTCGACGAGCCCCGCCAGCATCGGGTCGCTGCACAGCAGGTCGCCGAGGCCCCAGGCACCCTGGTAGTCGATCAGCACGTCCATGCGGTCACCGGCCGGCGGGTGGGGCCGGCGTCGGCACCGGCGGCAGGGCGTCCAGCGCCGCTTCGAGGCGCGCGAGGACCTGTGCCGGCACGTGCCGCGTGATCGTCGCCTTTGCGTGCGCCACCAGATCGAGCTCGCGCGCCACCTGCAGGGCGCTGGCGACGATCTCGGTGCGGGTCACGCCGGCGTCGATCGCGTGCAGCAGTGCTGCGAGGCTCTGCTTCTTCTTGCCGACCTCGTAGAGCGTGACACCGAGGTCGGCCCACGTGTCGCCGTTCTCCTGGCCCGCGTCGCGTTCCTTGCCGATCGCCGCCAGCAGCGCGAACTCGGCCTCCTTGCCGTCGCCCTGTGCGAAGTAGCGGCGCGCGACCGAACGGATCGCCGCGGGCTCCATCCACTTCAGGTAGACGCGCGCGTCGTCGGCCGTGCGGCGGAAGATCGTGCCGTTGGCGTCGCGGAAGGCGCCGTGGCCGCTGTTCTCGTGGCACGGGTCGCAGTGGCCGAAGTCGCTGCAGGCGAACCACTCGCCCATCGCCGGCAGCGGCCGGCAGCGGTCGATCGTGGTGATGTTGCCGAACGCGTTCTTGCGCTCGGTCAGGTGGTACTGGCAGTTGTAGACCGCACCTTCGGGATCGATGTTGACCCACGCGCTGGTGCACTCGATCGCCTGCTTGCCGGCCCGTTCGTACGGCACGCCCATGTGCGTGCCGCGGAACTCGTTGGCCTGGTAGGGGAGGCCGCGGCGGTCGGCGAGCTGCATCAGCTTCGCCAGGTTGCGGTCGTGCTCGTCGTCGCGGAAGTGCGGGAAGCGCTCGAGGTTGACCATCGAGAAGGTCGGCTCCTTCACCAGGCCGCTGTCGCGCAGCCGTTCGGCCTGGTCGAGCCACTTCTCCGGCGACAGGAACTTCGGGTGGTAGGTGTGGAAGCTGGTGACGAACTGCTTGCCGTGCGCGCGCATCTCGCGCGCCAACGCGTCGATGTCGAACGTCAGGTTCGACGTCATGTCGAGCGTATAGCCCTCGAGGCGGCTGGCGATGAAGGCGAAGTCCTTGTGCAGCGACGGCTCGCCGCCGGTCAGGATCAGCGGGTGCTCGGGCCGCACCGGGAAGCCGTTCAGCGCGTCGACCCACTGCGCTCCGGTCAGCTCCTGGTAGCGCCCCCAGGGTTTGCGCTTCTGGCCCGGGATCATCTGCGGCTTCTGGATGCAGTAGTCGCAGGCGAAGTTGCAGCGCGCGGTCAGGTAGGCGACCCAGACGTGGATCTCCTTGGTCGGCAGCGGGAAACGCGCGGGTAGGGCCATGGGGGACTCGCCGGAGTTCCCGATGGCATCGGCCGGTCCTGGTGTCGGCCTTGAGGCGGGCCGGCCGCGGTCGGACGGCGCTGCCGTTGGCTAGCCGCGGCGCGCGGTGAGGTCGAACAGCACCGGCCGCCCGGCGTGCTTGCCGAGCTTCGGCACCGCGCGCAGCAGGTCGCCCTCGGCGGCATGTTCGGCGAGCTCGACGAGGGCGAAGCCGTGTGCCGCGAGCGTCGTGCGCAGCGGCGACAGCGCATGCACGAAGTGGGCGAAGTGCACCTCGCCGTCGCGGTCGGCGAAGTGGGCACCGGTGCCGTGCGCCACGAGGTCGGGATGGATGTCGACGACGCGCAGCGCGCCGCCTGGACGCAGCAGCCGCGCCGCTTCGGCCAGCATCGGCGCCACGTCGGCGAGGTGTTCGAGCACCAGCACCACCAGCACCACGTCGCACGAGGCGGCCGGCAGCGGCACCGTGTGCAGTTCGGCGTGCAGCCAACGCACCCGCGGGTCGTCGAGTCGTCGGCGGGCGGCCTCGAGCATGCCCTGCGATCCGTCGACGCCGGTGAACGAGCGCGCGCCAGCCGCGAGCAGCCCTGGGGCGTGGCGGCCCGTGCCGCAGCCGAACTCGACGACGTCGGCACCGGCGACCGCGAGCGGGCG
>JAEUHU010000489.1 GCA_016793305.1 Planctomycetota bacterium | reverse complement strand
CGCGGTGTCGGCGAACGTCGGCTTCGCGGCCGCCAGTGCCGCCCCGATTTCGGGCACGACGGAATCCCCGAGCCACTCGATCTGCCGCCGCAGCTCGTCGTCGAGGATGCCGGTCGCCGCCGGGAACGGGAACACGCTCTGCTCGAGCGCCTTCTTCACCAGCTCCCGCGCCTTCGCCCGCAGCGCCTCCTGCCGTTCGCGCTCCTGCGGCGACGGCTCGGTCACGTCGTCGAGCGTCGCGACCGCGCCCTGCCCGGTGGCCGCGAGCTTGCCCATCCACTGCTTCGCCTCGTCGCGTCTGCCGAGCCTCATCAGGAGCTCCGCGAGCCGCAGCGTCGCCAGCTCCTTCGCCGCCGCCGACAGCTTGCCGCCCTCGATCGCTTCCTTGTAGAGCCGCTCGGCCTTGGCCAGATCGCGCTCCTGGTCCTCGACCGCGACGATCGGTGCCAGTTCCTGGCTCGGCGTCGCTTGGGCCACGAGCGAGCCGGTGCACACCGCACACACGGCGAACGTCAACACGAGTGCCTTGGTCTTCATGGTCGTATGGGACGGCGGCGCACCGCCGCGCCCGTTCGCTGCCGATCAGATCCGCGTCAAGCGACGGTCAAGGCACCTCCGGCTCGTCGACCAGCCGGTAGCCCACACCGTGCACCGTCAGCAGGTGGCGCGGCGCCTTCGGGTCCTGTTCGAGCTTCTGCCGCAGGTTCAGCACGTGCATGTCGATCGTGCGATCGCCGACGAACGCACTGCCGCCCCAGACCTCGTGCAGGAAGTCGGCGCGCGACACGGCGCGGCCCTGCCGCTGGCGCAGCAGCCGCAGCATCGCCGCTTCCTTCGGCGACAGCGCGTCGGTGGCGCCGTCGCGCACGACGGTGAACGCGGCGAGGTCGATGCGCACCGCACCGAGCGCGAACTGCTCGACCAGCGCCGCGTCCGGCCGCGCGCGCCGCCGCAGCATCGCCTTGACCCGCGCCAGCAGTTCGCGCAGCGAGAACGGCTTGGTCACGTAGTCGTCGGCGCCGAGTTCGAGCCCGAGCACCTTGTCGCCTTCGTCGCCGCGCGCGGTCAGCAGCAGCACCGGCGTGTCGCCGTCGCGTGCGCGCAGTTCGCGCAGCAGCTCGAGCCCGCTCGGGCCCGGCAGCATCACGTCGAGCACGACCAGATCGAAGCGCTGGCCGCGCAGCAGCGCGCGCGCTTCGTGCCCGTCGGCGGCGGCGGCGACCACGTAGCCCTCGCCGGCGAGCGCGTCGCCGAGGCCGGTGCGCAGCGTGCGGTCGTCCTCGACCAGGGCGATGCGAAAGCTCATGCGGGGTTCTCCGTCGGCAAGCGGAACACGAAGCAGGCGCCAGGGCCATGGGCCGCGGCGGGCTCGCAGCGCGACTCGCCGTCGCCCACAGGTCGACGTCCTTCGTCGCGCTGACGCACTGCCGGCAGTTCGCCAGCGCCCACCGATGCGGCCGCAACCGCCGCAGCGTCGTCAGCGCGCGCAACGAACAGCGCTTCGGCTTCGGCCACAGACACCACCGAGAGCTCGCCGCCGAGCCGCCGCACGATCGTGCGCGCGAGGTACAGGCCGATACCGACGCCCGGCGTGCTGCCGTGGCGATGGGCTTCGCCGCGCACGAAGCGCTCGAACACGCGTTCGCTCTCGGCCGCCGGCACGCCGGGGCCGCGGTCGCGCACCGCGACCACCAGCGCGCCCGGCTGCTGCGCCACGAGCACGTCGATGCGGCCGCCGCCAGCGCCGTACTTGCGTGCGTTGTCGAGCACCGCGACCAGCGCCTGAACGAACGCGTCGCGATCGATCTGGATCGAGCAAGGACCCTCGGGCAGCGACACGTCGACGGCCAGGCCCGCCTGCTGCGCCAGCGGCGCGAACCACGCGAGCGTCGAACGCACCAGTTCGACGACGTCGTGCATGCGCAGGTCGTAGGAACGTTCGCCGCGCTCGATGCGGCCGAGGTCGAGCACGTTCTGGATCAGTTGCGACAGCCGTTCGGCTTCGCCGGCGAGCATGCGGTAGTAGTCCTGCTCGCGGCCGCGCGCACGGCCCTCGGCGAGCATCTCGCCGAGCAGCCGGATGCCGGCGAGCGGCGTCTTGAGTTCGTGCGTCACGGTCGTCAGGAACTCGGCCTGC
>JAEUHU010000462.1 GCA_016793305.1 Planctomycetota bacterium | reverse complement strand
CGCCTCGCCCTTCACCCACTTGGCGACGTGCAGCGACGGGGCCGGCTTGCCGGCGACGAGGTCCTGGGCGACCAGTGGGGCGAACGACAGGGCTGCGAGCAGCACGAACGACGACACGGACGGGTGCATGGGTTGGCTCTCCTCGGTGGAAGGGCGCGGCATTCTGCTCCGGCGCGACCGCGGAGCAAGGGCACGCGGGCTTTCCCACGCGTCGGTGGCGTCGGCCGCTCGGCCGCCGCAACATGCCCGCAACATGCAGCTCGACACGATCGACTGGGTCCTGATCGTCGGCTACTTCGTGCTGAGCCTCGGCATCGGTCTGTGGTTCCAGAACCGCGCTGGCGCCAGCTTCGTCGAGTACTTCGCGTCGGGACGCAGCCTGCCGTGGTGGATCGCCGGCACGTCGATGGTCGCGACCACGTTCGCGGCCGACACGCCGCTCGCCGTGACCGGCCTGATCGCGAAGAACGGCCTCGCCGGCAACTGGTTCTGGTGGGCCTGGGCGTTCGGCGGGATGCTGACGGTGTTCGTGTTCGCCAAGCTGTGGCGACGAGCCGAGGTGCTGACCGACGTCGAACTGATCGAACAGCGCTATGCCGGCACACCCGCCGCAGCGCTGCGCGGCTTCCGCGCCTTCTACATCGCGGTGGTGATGAACTCGATCATCATCGGCTGGGTGACGAAGGCGATGGCGACGGTGCTGCAGCAGACGGTGCTCTTCGGCACCACGGCCGACCCGGCGACCGACTTCTGGCTGGTGGCGATCATGCTCGCGGTGACCGGGCTCTACTCGGTGCTGAGCGGCATGTGGGGCGTGGCGATCACCGACGTGGTGCAATTCGTGCTGGCGATGTGCGGCTGTGTCGCCCTGGCGGTGGTCGCGGTAGGCCATGTCGGCGGCCTCGAGGTGCTGGCGCAGAAGGCGGCGGCCACGTTCCCCGGCGACGGCGACCCGATGGCCTTCGTGCCCGACTTCGGCGCGAGCGGCAGCGAGCTGACGATCGGCGTGTTCACCGTGCTGGTCCTGACCCAGTGGTGGGCGACGTGGTATCCGGGTGCTGAGCCCGGCGGCGGTGGCTACATCGTGCAGCGCATGGCGTCGTGCCGCGACGAACGCCACGCGGTGAAGGCGACCCTGCTGTTCCAGCTCGCCCACTACTGCCTGCGACCGTGGCCCTGGATCCTGGTCGCGTTCGCGGCGATCGTGATGCATCCGGAGCTGCTGACCAGCAAGGACCCGGGCACCGGCTTCCCGCAGCTGATCCGCGAACTGGCTCCCGCCGGCCTGCGCGGGCTGATGCTGGTGACGTTCGCCGCCGCGTTCATGTCGACGATCAGCACGCAGATGAACTGGGGCGCCAGCTACCTGGTCAACGACGTCTACAAGCGTTTCGTGCGCCCGCACGCAACCGAGCCGCAGCTGCTGCGCGCGTCGCGCGTCGCGTCGTTCCTCGTGCTGCTGCTCGGAGGCTTCGTCGGCTGGTTGATGGTCACACAGGGCATCTCGGTCGACACCGCGTGGAAGTTCCTCGCCGCGCTCGGAGCCGGCGTCGGCGGGGTGTTCCTGCTGCGCTGGTTCTGGTGGCGCATCAACGTCTGGAGCGAGCTGGTGGCGATGTTCGGCTCGCTGCTGGTGTTCGCGCTCGTCTGGCTCTGGCAGGAGAGCGTCCCCGAGGCGCACCGTTGGCGCGACGAATACCAGAGCCTGCTGGTGGCGCTCGGCTCGCTCGCCCTGTGGCTGCTCGCCACCTTCCTGACCCGCCCCGAGCCGCGCGACCACCTGGTCGCGTTCTACCGGCGGATCCGCCCCGACGGCCCGGGCTGGCGGCCGATCGCGGCCGCCGCCCCCGACGTGCGCCCCGACGGCGACCTCGGCCGCAGCCTGCTGTGCGCAGCCCTCGGTACCACCGTCGTCTGGCTGACCCTGCCCGGTATCGGGGCGCTGATCTTCGGCAACTGGGGCGAGGCCGTCGGCTGCCTCGGCGGTGCTGCCGCGGCCGCCTTCGTGCTGCTGCAGCTCGTGCAACGTCGGGCTGCACCGCCGGCTTCTGCGCGCTAGGATCCAAAGACCTCTCCTCGCCCGAATGAACGAACACGGCGACACCGACTTCAGTCGCACGGTCTATTCCGTGCCCAGCAAGAAG
>JAEUHU010000421.1 GCA_016793305.1 Planctomycetota bacterium | reverse complement strand
TCGTCACCGGTGGCCTGCCGGCGATCGCCGGGGCCACGATGGCGGAGAAGCGCGCCACGCTGCAGCGCCACCACGACGAGCTGCGGCGCGCGCTGGTGCTCGAGCCGCGCGGCCACGACGCGATCGTGCTCGCCTACCTGCTGCCGCCGTGCACGCCCGGGGCGCAGCTCGGCGTGGTGTTCGCGAACGACGCCGGCTACCTCGGCATGTGCGGCCACGGCGCCATCGGCGTGGCGACGGTCGCGGTGGCGACCGGCCTCCTTCCGGCACAGGAGCCCGTCACCGAGGTGGTGCTCGACACGCCGGCCGGGGCGGTGACCTGCAAGGTCGCCGTCGCGGGCGGCAAGGTGCGCAGCGTCACCATCACCAACGTGCCGTCGTTCCTGTTCGCGCAGCGCGTGGTCGTGCCGGTGCACGGCTTCGGCAAGGTCGCCGCGGACATCGCCTACGGCGGCAACTGGTTCGCGTTCGTCGAGGCCGACCAGCTGGGCCTGATGGTCGAGAAGAGCCACCTGCCGGTGCTGCTCGCGGCGGCGACCGCGGTGCGCGAGGCGCTGGTCCGGGAAGGGGTGCGCGGGCGCCATCCGGAGCGGGGCGCCGACGAGCTGATCGACCACGTCAAGCTGTTCGCGCCGCTCGACGGCGAGGTGGTGGGGGCGAAGGCGCTGACGCTGTGCCCCGGGGCCGCCTGGGACCGTTCGCCGTGCGGCACCGGCACCTCGGCGAAGCTGGCGGTGCTGCACGCCAAAGGGGAACTCGCCGTCGGCGAACCGTTCCGCTCGCAGAGCGTGCTGGCGACCGAGTTCGCGGCCCGCATCGTCCGGGAGACGAAGGTCGGCGACCGGCCGGCGATCGTGCCGGAGGTCACCGGGTCGGCCTGGATCACCGGCTTCCCGACGTTCGTGATCGACCCCGACGATCCGTGCCGCTTCGGCCTCTGAAGGAGGCCCGCGCCGTGGTGGCTCGGGGCGACGATCTCCGCATGGCGATGCCGCGCCGCGTCGCTATCGTCGGCAGGATGCGTTGGTCCCTGGCGGTGCTGGTCGGTCTGGCCGGGTGTGTGAACTTCCACCCGCTGCAGCGCGCCGCGGCGCCGCAGACGGCCGACGCGACCGCGGTGCGCTGGCGCGCCAACTGGCAGACCATCGGCCAGAGCGTCGAAGGTCGGCCGCTGCGCATCGCGCGCGTCGGTCGGGGAGCGCGGCGTGTGCTGTGGATCGGCGGCATCCACGGCGACGAGCGCGAAGGCCGCATCGCCACCGAGGAGCTGCCGTACGCGTTCCTCGACGTGCCGGGCGCCGACGCGCTGGTGACGCTGACGATCCTCGAGGACGCCAATCCCGACGGCTCGCACCACGGCACCCGCGGCAACCGCAACGGCATCGACCTGAACCGCAACCACCCGGCGAGGAACTTCCTGCCCAGTGCCCAGTTCGGCCAGGAGCCGCTGGACCAGCCGGAGTCGCGTGCCCTGCACGAACTGATCCTGCGCGAGCAGCCGCACCTGGTGATCGTGGCACACGCCTGGCGCGGCGACCACTTCGTCAACTTCGACGGGCCCGGGCTCGAGGCGGCGCAGGAGTTCTCCCGCCGCTCCGGCTATCGCGTGAAGGACTCGCGCCACATCCCGCCGACGCCGGGCTCGCTGGGCTCGTGGGTGGGCAATTCGCTCGGCATCCCGATCCTGACGCTCGAGTACGAGCGCGGCTCGGATCCGCACGCCGACTGGCTCGACACACGCGCGGCGATCCTCGCGGTGATCCTGGGGTCCTGAGCCGTGCGACGCTGGCTGCTGATCCGATTGCTGTGGCTCCTGGTGACGGTGCTCGGCATCACCTTCGTCACGTTCGTCGTGCTCGATCGCGCGCCGGTCGACCGCGCCGACCTGCAGCTCGAACGTGCGGCCGTCCAGGAGGGCGCCGAAGCCGTGCACTCGCGCGCCCATTCGCTGCTGCGCCTGCGCGTGCAGTACGGCATGGTCGACCCCGTGACGCTGGAGCCGCGCCCGCTGCTGCAGCGCTACGGCGCGTGGCTCGAGAACGCCCTGCAGCTGCG
>JAEUHU010000410.1 GCA_016793305.1 Planctomycetota bacterium | reverse complement strand
ACCTCGACGTCCTGCGTCTCGCCGATGACGCCGAACGTCACCGGCAGGAAGCGCGCGCGGCCGTCGCGACGCACGAACACGCCCTTCGTCTCCTTGCGGCGCTGGCGCTCGGCAGCGGTCAGCACGCGTTCCTTGTCGCCTTCCTTCGGCTCCGGCGGCGGCACGTAGGCGCCCTTCTCGTCGAACTCGAGCTCGCGCGCGGTCTGCGCCTGGAACGGCACCACCAGCACGTCGCTGCGCTCGGCCGTGGTGATGCGCGCGTTGGCGGTGAAGCCCGGCCGCAGCGTCGCCGGCGGATCGATCAGCCGCACGACGACCTTGAACTCCTTGCTCTGCTGGTTCTGGCTGCTGGTCGTCGCTTCCTGGATCGGGCTCTGGCCGATCTCGGTGACCTTGCCGACCAGCTTCACGTCGCGCATCGCTTCGACCTCGACCTCGGCGGGTGCGCCGATCGCGACCTCGACGATGTCGGCTTCGGCGACGCGGATCTCGGCCTCGATGACCGACATGTCGGCGATCGTCATCAGCGTGGCGATCGGATTGCTCTGGATGCCGGGCACGGCGCGTTCGCCCTTCTCGACGTTCAGCTTGGTGATCAGGCCCGACAGCGGCGCGCGCAACACGGTCTTGCCCGCCATGTCGCTGGCGCGCGCGAGGCCGGCCCGCGTCGACTCGAGCCGCTGCCGAGCCGCCAGCAGGCCGGCCTTCGCCGCCGCGACGCGCGTCTCGGCGACCGTGACCCCCGCTTCCGACTGGACGATGCGCGCGCTGCTCCACTGCAGTCGCTGCTCGGCGAGCCGCGCCTCGGCGGCGCTGACCTCGAACTCCTCGCTGCCGATCAGCTGCTTCTGGTGCAGCTCCTGCTTGCGTGCGAACGACGCCTTCGCCCGCTCCGCCGACGTCGCCGACTGCTCGCGCTCGAGCCGCGCGTTCGCCAGCGCCTGCTTCTCGGCGGCGAGGCTCGCCTCGGCGGTCTGCACCCCGACCTCGCTGTTGGTCACGTCGGCCTCGGCGGCGCCGACCTGGGCGCGCGCCGACGCTTCCTCGGCCTTCAGCTGCAGGTCCTCGAGCCGCAACAGCTCGTCGCCGACCCGCACGCTGTCGCCCTCCCGCACCTTCAGCTCCTGGATGACGCCGGCGACCTCGGCCTGGATGTCGACGAACTCCTTGGCGCGGATCTCGCCCGACGCGGTGACGACCGACCGCAGCTTCGCGAGCTTCTCGACGCGCGTGGTCACCACCAGGGTCGGTGGAGCGGGTTGCAGGGCCTTCCAGGTGACGGCTCCGACCAGCGAGGCAGCGAGGAAGAGCAGGATCTTGGTCGAGCGTTTCATGCCAACGAGCTGGGCAGGTGCGGCCGCCGGATCGGCAGCGGGTCGGGCGAGTGAGCCCAGTAGCCGGAGGTTCCCAGAATCCGTCTGCGGAGAGGAACTCGGCGAAGCGGAGTCATGATGGGGATCGGCATCGCGGATTCCAGTCGGCTCGTCGGTCCCGTGCCCGAACCGCCTCGCCGATGCGGTCAGCCCCGTTCGAACCAGTGCCGCGTCCGGTTGCACCAGGCCACCAGCGACAGCATCACCGGCACCTCGATCAGCACGCCGACCACCGTCGCCAACGCCGCTCCGGACGACAGGCCGAACAGCCCGATCGCCACGGCGACCGCGAGTTCGAAGAAGTTCGACGTGCCGATCAACGCCGCCGGGGCGGCCACCGGGTGGGGCAGGCGCAACCACCACGCTGCGGCGTAGGTGATCGCGAAGATGCCGTAGCTCTGCAGCAGCAGGGGCACCGCGATCCACAGCACGCGCCACGGCGAGCCGAGGATCGTCTCCGCCTGGAAGGCGAACAGCAGCACCACGGTCGCCAGCAGTGCCGCCACCGACAGCGGCTTGCAGCGCGCCTGCAGCGCCGCCACGGCGGCCTCTCCCCCGCGCGCCAGCAGCCGCCGGCGCGTGGCCACGCCGGCGAGCAGCGGCACCACGACGAACAAGCCGACGGACAGCAGCAGGGTCGACCACGGCACCACGACGTCGCTGACACCGAGCAGCCACGCCGCGATCGGGGCGAACGCCACCACCATGACCAGGTCGTTCACCGTGACCTGCACCAGGGTGTAGGCCGCGTCGCCGCGCACCAGCTGGCTCCACACGAAGACCATCGCCGTGCACGGCGCCACGCCGAGCAGGATCATGCCGGCGATGTACTGCTCGGCGTCGGCCGGCGGCACGAAGGCGGCGAACAGGCTACGGAAGAACCACCACGCCAGCGCCGCCATCGTGAACGGCTTGACCAGCCAGTTGACGACCAGGGTCAGCACGAGCCCGCCCGGCCGGCGTCCGACCGCCGCGAGGCAGCGCGGTTCGATCGCCAGCATCATCGGGTAGATCATCGCCCAGATCAGGCCGGCGACGACGAGGTTGATGCCGGCGATCTCCCACGCGGCGAGGCGCTGGACCAGCTCCGGCCAGGCACGCGGCGATCGCCAGCGCCACCCACCACGACAAGAAGCGTTCGAAGTTGCCCATGCTCACTGCGTCGGCGATCGCGCCGGTTCGTCCAAGCCGCCAGCCGGACCCCGGCACGCGCCCCGGGAGCCGCGACAGGATCTCGCAGCGCCGCAGGCAGCGCCGGGACGTTCCGCCTTCCTGCCGACCAGGAGAATACGCAGTGGGGCGCACGGGCACGCCGCGAGCTCGAGCGGCCTCCACCCCCAGCTCCGCCGTGACCCACGGTGATCCGAGAAGCCCGCCGCTCCGGGGCGACCGGCCCTCGACCGATGTACCAGAGACTGGTACCTCGCACACCTCCTGGAGCCAATCGATGCCGAAGAACACGTCCTTCATCCTCGGTGACCACTTCGACGCCTTCGTCGCGGCCCAGGTCGCAGCCGGTCGCTACCAGAGCGCCACCGACGTGATCCGCTCGGGCCTGCGGTTGCTCGAAGAGCGCGAGACACGTCTCCAGTCGCTCCGCAAGACGCTGGTCGAGGGTGAAGAGAGCGGGGTCGCGGGCCCGCTCGACCTCGCGAAGGTCAAGAAGCACGCACGTCGCGCCTCGCGCCGCAAGCCGGCGTGAAGCGCAGGCTGCTGGTCAGCAAGGCGGCCGAAGCCGACCTCCTGGAGATCTGGCTCCTGGAGGTCGGGTCCTACACAGCGGAGTCCTTCGGTGTGTCGCAAGCCGACCGCTACCTCGAGCGCCTCGCATCGGGTCTGCGAGCCTGCGCCACCTCGCCCAACCGAGGCCGACGCAGAGACGACCTTCGCCCCGGCTACCGCTCGGTCCTGATCCGACGGCCCGTGGCCTTCTACACGCTCACCACCGACACCGTTCTGGTGCATCGCGTGCTGCACGGCAGCATGGACCCGGACGGGAACCTGGACGACGAGTGACCGCGCGCCAAGGCAGCTGAGCCGGCTCCTACAGGTTCTGCAGCCGGATCGCGCCAGTCGGGCAGTTGCGCTCACAGGCCATGTCGCGCGTGCACTCGTAGTTGTGCAGCTTGCGCACCACGGAGCCGAGCGGCACCGACGCGTAGCCCTGGGTCGCACACGTCGCGGCACAGATGCCGCAGTGGATGCACGCGTTCATGTCGACGTCGAGCACCACGTGGTCGCGCGGCCGCGCGACCATGCGGTCCTCCTCGGCGACGACCCGCGGCTCGCACAGGTAGCGCGTCATCGGGTGCGTGGTCAGCACCTCGAGCGCCTCGCGTTCGCCGATGCGCACGATCTCCTGCACGTCGGGCATGTCGAGCAGGCCAAGGTGCGAGACCTTCGGCTTGATCAGCACCGTGCGCTCGTCGACGAAGCGGTGCAGGTTGTGCTCGTTGAGCGCCTGCCCCATCACCTCGTAGGTCTGGAAGAGGATGTGCGGCAGGCTGGCGCGGAACGGCGTCGGCACGTGCTGGTC
>JAEUHU010000367.1 GCA_016793305.1 Planctomycetota bacterium | reverse complement strand
GGCCGCGGCGGCGCCATCCACCGCAACTTCGCGAACCAGGTCTACAACCGCCTCGCCAGCTACGTGTCGGGCCGCACCATCCCCGACCTGACCAGCGGCTTCCGGCTGCTGCGCGCCGACGTCGCCAAGGACCTCGTCTGGCTGCTGCCGAACACGTTCAGCTATCCCACGACGATCACCATGTCGATGCTGCGCGGCGGCTGGTCGGTCGGCTTCCACCCGTTCCAGGTGCGGCAACGCAAGGGCAAGAGCCACGTGCGCCTCGTCGCCGACGGCAGCCGGTTCTTCCTGATCATCCTGCGCATCGCCACGATGTTCGCGCCGCTGCGCGTGTTCCTGCCGGCGTCGCTCGCCACCGGCGCACTCGGCGTCGCGTGGTACGTGCACACGTGGTGGACCGACGGCCGCCTGACCAACATGGCCGTGCTGCTGATGACACAGGCTGGGCTGTTGTTCGCGCTCGGGCTGATCGCCGAGCAGATCGCCGCGCTGCGCTTCCAGAACCTGTCGCGCGACCACGGGAACGACCGGTGAACGGCGGCGGTGTGCTGTTCTGTGGCGCCTGGGACGAAGGCCCGGGCTACCCACGCACGACCTCGTTGCGCCTGGGCCTGCAGGCCGCCGGGCTCGCGGTGCATGCCTGCCATCGGCCCGGTCTCGGCCGCGCCAAGCAGCACCTGCTGCGAGCGCCGTGGCGCTGGCCGGGCACATGGGCCGCACAACGGCGGCAGCGTCGCCAGCTGCTGGCGGACCTGCGCACGGCCATGCAGGAACTGCAGCCGCGCTGCGTCGTCGTGCCCTATCCGGGCCACGCCGTGGTCGAAGCGGTGCGCGACACCGTCGACGTGCCGGTCGTGCTCGACCTGTTCCTGTCGGCCTACGACACCGTCGTCGAGGACCGCGAGCTGGCGCGCCCCGGCTCGCTGCTGGCGTGGTGGCTGCAGCGCTTCGACGCGCGTGCGTGTGCGGCTGCGGATCTGGTGCTGCTCGACACGCCGGCGAACGCCGCCTACGCGCAGGCCCTGACCGGCCTGCCCGCGGAGCGCTTCGGGTGGTTGCCGGTGCACGACCCCGAGGCGCCGGCTGCGGCGTTGCCGTGGTGCGGCGGACCGGCGGAGCTGCTGCGCGTGCTGTTCTTCGGCACCGGCGTGCCGCTGCACGGCCTCGGCACCCTGCTCGACGCCGTGCGCGCCGTGCCCGCCGTGCAGTTGACGCTGGTCGGTGGCACCGCCGTCGATCGGGCGCGCGCTTCTGCCGAACTCGGCCCGCGGTTGCGTCTGGAGCCGGCGTTCGTCGACCGCGTCCGGCTGCAGGAACTGCTGGCGCAGAGCCAGCTGGTCGCCGGCGTGTTCGGCAGCAGTGGCAAGGCGCAGCGCGTCGTGCCGTTCAAGCTGGTGCACGCGCTCGCGGCCGGCCGGCCCGTGCTGACGGCCTCGACGCCGGCGGTCCTCGGCTGGCTCGACGGCTGTGGTGCCGTGTTCACGGCACCTGCCGGCGACGCCGTGGAACTCGCCGCGCGCCTGCGGGAACTGGCCGACACCCCGGCGGCCGTCGTCGCGGCGGGGGCCGTCGCCCGCGCCGCCTACGACCGCCACTTCGGCACCGAGCGCCTGGCGGCTCGCTGGCGCGAACTGCTCGACCGCTTGTCCCGCACCTCCCTCGGAGACGCAGCATGATCGATCGCTCCACGTACGCGCGGTTGCGCCTACGGCTCGGCTGGTTGCTGTTCGGCCTGGCGCTGCTCGCCTACGTGCCGTCGCTCGCCGGCCAGTACCTGTTCGACGACATCCACAGCGTCTCGGACAACCCGGCCTTGAAGGACCCGTGGGTGGCGCTGACCTGCTGGTTCGATCCGGACGCGTTCAGCCGTGGTGCCGGCAAGATGTACCGGCCGATGTTGGTCAGCAGCTTCGTGCTGAACGGCTTGCTCGGCTCAGCCGCGTGGTCGCTGAAGCTGGGCAATCTGCTGCTGCACGGCACCGTCGTGGTGCTGCTGTTCCGCTGGCTCGCCGCACTGGGTCACCGGCTGCTGCCCGCTGCGGCAGCGGCTGCACTGTTCGCCGCGCATCCGCTCGCCTCCGAAGCGGTCAACTTCGTCTCGGCGCGCAGCGAACTGCTGTGCGCCGTGGGCTTGCTGCTCGGCCTGTCGGCACAGCTCGCATGGCTGCGCGGTACGGCCGGATCGTCGGCCCTCGTCGGCATGCTGGTCGGCACCGTGATCGCGTGCGGCAGCAAGGAGACCGGGGCGGTGTTGCCAGCACTGCTGGCGGCGCAGACGTTCTGGCTGCGGCAGCGGCGCTTCGATCGCGCCGACCTGGCCCGGACGCTGGCGCCGATCGCCGCCGTGGTGGCGTTGGTCGTCGCCTACCTGGTCGTGCGCAAGCTGCTGCTGGGGGCGGTCGCCGTGCCGCTGCTCGAGCGGCCCGAGGGCGATCCGCGGGTCGGCTATGGGCGCACGCTCGCCGTGCAGTTGGCGACGATGGGCACGCTGCTGCCGACCGCGCTGCGCCAGTGCCTCTGGCCGTGGCCGCTGTCGGTCGATCCGCTGGTCGTCTATCGCAGTTCGTTCGCCGAGCCGGCGGTGTGGGGCGGGTGGCTGCTGATGCTGGGGCTCACCGTCGCGGCGCTGCGTGGCGGCCCGTCGGCCCGGCTGCGCCGCGTTGGTGTCGCGTTCGCCTGGTCGGTGGCGCTGCCGTGGATCGTGGTGCCGCTGAACATGCCCTACGCCGAGCATCGCATGTACCTGCCGTTGTGCGGGCTCGCTGCCGTCGTGGTGGCGACCGGGCCGTGGCTCGTCGCGAAGCTCCGGCAGCCGTTCGCCGCCGGCAACCCAGCACCCCGGGCCTGGCTGCAGCACGCGCCGCTCGTCGCACTGCTGGTCGTGTTCGCCGTCGGGGCCGCGCGCCGTTCGTGGTTGTTCCACGACGAAGCGCAGCTGTGGGCCGCCGAACTGGCGCAGCGCGACGACTCGTTCGCCGCGTGGTGGGGGGTCGGCACCTTGGCGATGCGCCAGGGCGACCTGGTCGCCGCGGTGGCGCCGTTGCAGCGCGCGCATGCGTTGAATCCGCAGAACAACGACGCGCTGCGCAACCTCGTCGAGGCACTCGTCGGTGTGCCGCCCGCGGCAGCACAGCCGGCCCTGGCGCACGAACGTGCCGTCGAGCTGCAACGCCGCATGCCCGACGATCCGTGGTTCCGCACGCTGCTGGTCCGTGCGCTGCTGCAGCGCGGCCACCACGATCGCAACGCCGACGACTTCCGCGCCGCGGAGCAGTGGGCGCTGTCGTGCCTCGAGATCGCCAAGCCGAAGGGCTACGTGTTCCAGCTCGCGGCCGAAGCGCGGCGCGGGCTCGGCGATCTGCCGGGGGCCTTGGCCCATCTCGACACCAGCATCGCGCGCGGGCTCGCGCCGAACGGAGTGCGCGCCGACCGGGTGCTGCTGCTGCGCGAACTCGGCCGCGTCGCCGAGGCGAGGCGTGAGCTCGCCGCGCTGCAGGCGAGTGCACCGTTCGATCCGGCGGTGCAGATGGTGGCGCAGCGCTTCGCGGCGCCGCCGAAGTGAGCGGCCGGTTCAGCCGAACAGGGCCACGGCGTTCGCGAACGTCGTCGCCGCGGCCTCTTCCAGCGTGACGCCGCGCACCTGCGCCAGGGTCGCCAGCGTCTCGACGACGTACGCCGGCTCGTTGCGTTGGCCGCGGCGGCGCTGCGGCGGCAGGAACGGCGCGTCGGTCTCGACCAGCACGGCCGCCGCGGGCGCGAACGCCGCGGCAGCGCGCAGCGCGTCGTTCTTCGGGTAGGTGAGCGGGCCCGCGAACGACAGCGACAGGCCGAAGTCGAGCGCTCGCCGCGCTTCGTCGACGCCGCCGGAGAAGCAGTGCATCACGCCGCGCACCCTGGCCTCGCTGCGCAGCACGTCGAACAACGGGGCGAAGGCATCGCGGCAGTGGAAGACCACCGGCAGGTCCAGCTCGCGGGCGAGCTGCAGGTGGGCGCGCAGCGAACGTTCCTGCTGCGGCAACGGCGTGCGATCGCGGAACGTGTCGAGGCCGGTCTCGCCGATCGCCGCACAGCCGGGCGTCTTCGCCAGCGCCACCAGCTCGGCCCATTCGGCGTCGAACCGGCTGCTGTCGTTCGGATGCAGGCCCGCGCTCCAGCGCACACCCGGCAGGCGGGCCAGCGTGCTGGCGGCGCGGCTCGTCGCCGTGTCGATGCCGACCACCAGCATGCCGGTGACCCCAGCGGCGATGGCACGGGCGTGTTCGTCGTCCGGCGTCTGCTTGCCGTCGAGGCCGAGGTGGCAGTGGGTGTCGTAGACCTGCATGCACGGCGCAGGGTAGTGGCGCGGTCGGGGCGCAGCCATCGCCGGTTGCTCGCGTGGCCCCGAACGAACTCGAGGCTCGCCGCCGACGGACCGTGGTCGCAGAATAGTCGGCTCCCGGTGCAGTAACCGCAGCCTCGTCGTGCATCGTGCCGACGCCCCTGGAACGCCCATGCAGCCCGCCGCTCTCGTTCTCCTCTCCGCCCTCGTCGCCAGCGGTGCAGCCGCGGGCGTGTCCGTGGCCATGCGGCCGCCCGTCGCGCCATCGCTCGAGCCGCGCGTCGACGAACTGCAGCAGGAACTCGGCAAGCTGCGTGGGGATCTGCAGACGATGCAGCAGGATCTCGCCGCCGCACGGGCGGCGGTCGCGGTGGCCCCGGCCGCGGACGCGAGCGGGCGCCGTTCCGCGGCGGTCTCCGACGAGCAGGTGCAGGCCGCCGTCGCCGCCTGGTTCGCGCGCCGGGACGGAGCGCCGGCCGGTGTGGCAGGCGCGGCGCCGGCTACCGGGGATGCCGCGGCCGCGACGTTCGACCTCGACCGCGACTTCGGAGCGCTGGTCGGCACCAACTTCTGGAACGCCGGCGCGGCGTGGAAGAAGGCGTTCGCCGCCGGGCGCATGGACGCCGTGATCGCGAAGTTCGAGGAGCTCGCGGCGGCGGCCCCGAACGACCCCAAGGCGCAGATGGACCTGGCGTCCGCCTACATCGCCTACCTGCAGATGGACTCGAGCCGCTGGCAACTGTCCGGCAAGGCCGACCAGGCCTACGACCGGGTGTTGGCGCTCGACGACCATCACTGGGAGGCGCGCTTCTCGAAGGCGGTCAGCTACACGTTCTACCCCGACTTCCTCGGCAAGAAGAAGGACGCGATCGCGCACTTCCAGACGCTGGTGCAGCAGCAGGAATCGATGCCGGTCGAGGCGAGTCAGGCGCAGACCTACCTCTATCTCGGCAACCTGCTCGAGGCGCGCGACCCGGAGCAGGCGCGGCAGGTGTGGGCGAAGGGAGCCCAGCGCCACCCGGACAACCAGGACCTGAAGAAGCGCCTCACCGGCCAGTGAGGTCGCCAGTGAGGTCGACTGCAGCCGCGCCGCTCAGCGCGTGCGCGCCGCGAGCTTGCCGGCCGCCTTCTTGGTGGCGGGCTTGCCCGTAGCCGTCTTGCCAACCGAGGTCTTGCCAACCGTCTTCTTGCTGTTCGAGGTCTTGCCACCAGGCGACTCGGTCGGCTTGGGCTTGCCGCGGCTGGGCTTGCCTTTCGCCGCGGGCTTCCTGGGCTTGGTTGCCTTCGGCTTGGCGGGTTGGCTCGCGGGCCTGCTCTCGGACTCGGCCAGCAACTTCGGCTTCGCGGCCTTCTTCGTCGGCGCGGCCACCGCGCGCTGGTCCGTGGGGGGCTGGCCCTTCGGCTTGCCGGCCGCAGCCTCGGTTGGCATCGGAGCCGGTGCGATCGGTGCTGGCGGCGGCAGCTGTACGGTGCGGCCGTGTTCGCGCACGAACGCGCTGGCGGCTTCGTGGTGGAGCGGTGCTGCGCTGCACAGGGCGGCGTCGATCGCCTGCTGCACCGCGGCGTCGGCGACCGTCAGCAGGCTCTTGGCCAGCGCGTCGAAGCGGGGGAACGCCTCCGCATCCTCCTGCAGTGGTGCACGGCAGGCGCGGGCGGCGGCGCGGCGCAGCCGTTCGTGGTCGGTGCCGGCGAGGCGCTGCAGGTCCTTCCAGAGCTTCTTGTGGCGCTGCACCAGGCTGCCGAGCACCTGGTCGGCGAGCAGGTGCAAGACCGCGTCGACCGCATCGTCGCCGAGCAGTTCCTCGAGGAACGGCAGATCGGCGGGCTCGAGCAGCTGGTGGCGCAGTGCCAGCAGGTGCACGCCGGACGCACGCAGCTCGTGGATGCGGCTCTTCCACAGCGTGCGCACGAACGCGGTCATCTGCGCTCGGCCCATCGCCGGGAACGCGGCGGCGAGATCGCGCGCCGCGGCCGCGACCTCGTCCTCGGCGGTGCCGAGGAAGGTCTGCGTCGTGCCGTGGCTCTCCTTCTGCGAAGCGGCGTGGGCCGCGGATCCCTTCGCTTGCAGCCGCTGTCGCAGCAGCGACTGCTCGCGCCCGAAGTTCATGCTCATACGGAGGGTTTCCGGGTCAGGTGTTCGATCAGGTCGAGCTTCGTGACGATGCCGAGCACCTTGCGGGCGTCGTCGACGACCAGGGCGATCTCGCCGCGCTCGAAGATCTTCGGCAGTTCGTTGGCCGGGGCGTGCGGCGCCACGGTGGCGACCTTGCGCACCATCACCTCGGCGATCGACGTCTTCGGGGTGGCGCTGCCGTCGACCAGCACGCGCAGCGCGTCGGATTCGGTCAGGATGCCGGCGAGCTTGCCGTGGTCGGTGACCGGCAGCTGCGAGAAGCCGCGCTCCTTGAACGTCGTCACCGCCTGGCTCAGCGGGGCGGCGACGTCGATCGTCACGACCTCGCGCCGCGGCATCGCGCGCATCAGCTCGGCGATCGTGCCGACCGCCCAGTCCTCCTCGAGGAAGCCGTTCTCGCGCATCCAGCGGTCCTCGACGAACTTCGTCATGTAGTTGCGGATGCCGTCGGTCAGCAGCGTCAGGATGCGCGCGCCCTTCTTGAACTCCTTCGCGACCTGCATCGCCGCCCACACCGCCGAGCCGCTCGAACCGCCGCACAGCAGGCCTTCCTGCCGGATCAGCTGGCGGGCCACCCGGAAGCTGTCCTTGTCGTTCGACTTGACCCAGCGGTGCACCAGCGAGCGGTCGAGCACGTCGGGGATGAAGTCGTAGCCGATGCCCTCGACCTTGTAGCTCTTGATCGGGCCCGGCCCGGCGAGGATCGAGCCCTCGGGGTCGACGCCGATGATCTGGCAGTTCGGCATGCGCTTCTTCACGGCGCGCGCGACGCCGGTGATCGTGCCGCCGGTGCCGGCGGTCATCACGATCGCGTCGCACTGGTTGTCGAGTGCGTCGCAGATCTCGACGCCGGTGCCCTCTTCGTGGGCCAGCGGGTTCGACGGGTTGCCGTACTGGTCGAGGATGTGGGCGTTCGGGATCACCTCGCGCAGGCGTTTGGCGACGCCGATGTGGCTCTCCGGGGCGTCGTAGGCCGCTTCGGTGGGGGTGCGGATGATCTCGGCGCCGAGCGCTTCGAGGGTCACCTGCTTCTCGCGCGACATCTTCTCCGGCAGCGTGATGATCATCCGGTAGCCACGCACCGCGGCGGCGAGGGCGAGGCCGATGCCGGTGTTGCCCGAGGTCGGTTCGATCAGCGTGTCGCCCGGCTTGATGCGGCCCGACTTCTCGGCGTCGAGCAGCATGCGCACGCCGATGCGGTCCTTGACCGAGCCGCCCGGGTTCATGAACTCGCACTTGGCGAGCATCTCCTGGGGCAGGTGCCGACACAGTCGGGCCAGGCGGACGATCGGCGTGTTGCCGACGGTGGTGAGAACGGAGTCGTGGATACGCGCCATGGGCTCGCGCCATCTAAGCAGGGCGGCCGGGTGAAGGGAAATGCGCGGTGCGGCCTTGTCCGCATGGGTCGGGGTGCGCATCGTTCTCCGCCCCGTGAACGAGCCCGAGCAGCCGCCCATCCCTGAGCCCGTCCCCGCCGTTCCTGCGGTCGGCGACACGACGCCTGCGGCTGCTTCGACGCCGATCGGCGACGGGGCGAGCGCCTCGTCCGAGGCTTCGTCCGGAGGTGCGGTGACCACACCTGGCGACGGATCCCAGGACGGGGAACGGCGCCGCCGTCGTCGCCGTCGTCGCCGCCGCGGCGCGGGTGGTGGCGAAGGTGCCGCAGCCCCAGGTGGTGCCGAGGCCGAAGGCTCCGGCGGACCCGATGGTGCCGACGGCGAGGAGGCCGAGGCGGGTGCAGGCGATGTGGCTGCCGGTGGTGCGCCGCCCGCAGCGTCGCCCGGGCACCCTGGCCAGCGACGCCCAGGTGGTGCGGGGCCGGCGCAGAAGCCGCGCGAACGCGACCGGGGGCCGGAGCGTGGCCGCGATCGTCACGAGCGTGGGCCGCGCCCGGCCGGACCGGGCCGTGGCCGCCCCGATCGCCGCGACAGTGCCCACCATGCGCTGGTCGCCGTGCAGGCGCTGGCCGAGATGGCGCAGTCGCTGCTGTCGATCGAAGGCGTCGACCCGCTGGCGATGCCGCGCTACCTCGAACTGAACCTGCGCGTGCCGCTCGACGGCGGCAACGACCTGCGCCACGCCGCCGGCACCGCCGTCGAGCAGATCAGCGCACGCGTGCGCGCGGTGCGCGAGCACGAGAAGGCGCTGCGCCCGGGTGCGGTGTTCAGCTACTTCGCGGGCAGCTCGCACGCCGAAGGCTGCCGGCCGACCGAGCCGCGGCACGTGTTCGACGGCTACTCGTCGACCGGCAAGCCGATCTTCAGCGACTTCGTGACGATGGCGATCGAGCGCAAGGATCCGCACATCGAACAGCTGCTCGCCGGCGAGGAGATCGTGCTGACCCGCGTGACGATGGGGCGTGTGCTGCGCACCCAGCAGCTCGCCGAATTCGGCGGCACGTCGCCGGTCTACAAGATCCTCGGCCAGGTCGACGCGGGGTTGTTCCGCGTGCTCGGTGCGGCCGGCCGCTGCGCGTTCAGCTTCCAGCTGCTGCGTGGCACCACGCTCGAGGGGCGCGTGCGGCTGCGCCTGCACACCGTCGGCGCGGTCGATCCGATGGATCTCGCCGATCCCGCGTTGTTGCAGCTGCTGAGCCGCTTCCAGCGCCACCTCGACGTCGAGGCGCTGCGCCTGCAGGGCCAGCTGCAGCACGGCGAGGTCGACGAAGAGGCGTTCGTGCTGCCGATGCTGCAGCAGCTGGCCCAGCGCCTGCAGAGCCGCACGCGCAACACCGGTCGCCGCACCCAGCACGGCCTCGAGCGCAGCGAAGCCGGCCAGCGGCCGACCTCGCGCGCCTACCCGGACGCCGGCGAGGCGAACGACGAGGCGATCCTCTGGGACGTCGACCAGGGCACGGTGGTCGTGCTCGGCGGCAAGGGCCGCGTGCACGTGTTCTCGCCGCAGGGCAAGCACGTGACCTCGGTGACGATGCAGGGGCAGGCGATCGAGCGCCGCCGGCACATGGGGCGCTGGCGCCTCGCCGAGCCCGAGGAACGCGGCGAGTTCCGCATCCACGTGAAGCGCCTGATCGCGAGCGGCGACACGCCGACGCAGGACGACGGACCGGCGTTGGGCTGACCATGGCCGCTGCTGGACCAGCCCCTCTCGCCGCGCCGTTGCCGCGCATCGGCATCGTGACGATCAGCGACCGCGCCAGCCGCGGCGTCTACGCCGACGAGTCGGGACCGGCGATCGAGGCGGCGTTGCGCGACTACCTGGCGACGGCCTGTGCGTTCGAGCTGCGGCTGGTCCCGGACGAGCCCCCGGCGATCGAGCAGGCGCTGCGCGAACTCGCGGCCGCCGGCTGCTGCCTCGTCTGCACGACCGGCGGCACCGGACCGGCCCCGCGCGACGTGACGCCGGAGGTGATCCGCGCGGTCTGCACGAAGGAGCTGCCCGGCTTCGGCGAGCAGATGCGTGCGGCATCGCTGCGCGCCGGCGTGCCGACCGCGATCCTGTCGCGCCAGACCGCGGCGATCCTCGACCGCACGCTGGTGGTGACGTTGCCCGGCAAGCCCGCTTCGATCCGCGTCTGCCTCGACGCGGTGTTCCCGGCGATCCCGTACTGCATCGACCTGATCGGCGGCCCGCACCTCGACGGCAACGAAGCCGTCGTGCAGGTGTTCCGCCCGAAGGCGAAGTGAAGGAACGACTGCGATGACGACGACGATGAGCAAGGACCAGTTCGTCGAGCTGCTGCGCCCGTTGGCGCAGGCACTCGCCAGCGTGGACGTCGACGCGCCCGATGCCGCGGCGCAGGCCGAACGGGCCGCCGCCTACCGGAGCGCGGCGGTGCAGAAGGTGCGGGACGCCGCGGTGGCGGCGATCGGCTCCGACTGGCTGCTGCCGAAGGCGCAGGGCGGCATCCGCTTCGGCCGGGTCGCGAAGGAGCTGGGCGGCTTCAGCGTCGACGCCGTGCTGATGGACGTGCCGGGGCCCAAGCACCGGCACCCGAACGGCGAGATCGATCTGTGCTTCGTCACCAAGGGCGAGCCGCGCTTCGACGGCAAGCCGGCCGGCTGGGTCGTCTACGGCAAGAACTCGGTGCACGTGCCGACCGTGCGTGGTGGCGAGATGCTGATCCTGTACTTCCTGCCGGGTGGCGCGATCGACTTCAACCCGCAGTGAAGTGCAACCCGCTGTGAGGCGGTTGGCGCCGCTCTCTGACCTGTGGGCCGCGGAGCGGGCGCGCGAGTGCCGTCACTTCTTCGCCAGCTGCTCGGCCAGGAACTTCTTGACGCCTTCCATGCGCGCCTTCAGCAGGGCCTCTTCGAGGAACGGCCGTGCTTCTGCCCCGCGGATGTCGACCAACGCGCGCAGGCAGCACAAGTCGAAGATCTCGTTCTCCTGCTGCAGCGGCGGATTCCGGTAGAGCTTCTCGATCAGTGGGGCAGCGCGGGCGCTGCGCTTCTCGGCCAGCGCCTTGATGCACTCCTGGACCGTGATCAGGTCCTGGCTGGTGTTGCTCATCACCTGCAGCAGCACCTCCTCGGCCTCGGGATCGTCGGACTTCACGTACCACTGCACGAAGTTGTGGAACCCGGTGGTCGCCAAGGCTGCCAGGTCGGGGATCTCGGCGCCGTAGGCCCTCGCCCGGTCGGGGTCCACGCCGCGGTGGTTCTCGGTGGTCAGCACGCGCCGCAGCAGTCGCTGGGCCCGCGGGCGGTCCTTGTCGATCAGTTCGCCGGCCGCGTACCAACGCAGCTTCGGCGAGGGCAATCGGAGGCCGAGCAGCACCTGCTCCAGCAGCTGCAGTCCCTGGTCCCTGTCGACTGCGAGGCTCGCCCGCAGCAGCTGCTTCAGTTCGTCGAAGTCCCGCTCGGGCTTCAGCTGGGCCATGCGGTCCTGGATCGGGGCCCAGGCGTCGCGACCGAGCGAGCCGAAGGCGCGCACGACCGCGTCCATCTCGGCCAGCGCGTTCCGGTAGTCGGGCTCGGTGGTGCGCGACGACGCCGCCAGCGGCGCGTAGGTGCGCAGCTTCTCCAGCAGAGCCGCTGGCCCCTTGCCTTCGGCGCGTTGCTCGATGCGCAGCCGGGTGACCTCGCCGAGGATCTGCTCGAGGGTGCGTTGGTTGGCCGCGGCCTGATGCCGCAGTTCGGCGACCTGGCCGCCGAGGCTCCAGGCAGCCGCGCCGAGGCCGCCGAAGGCGAGGCAGGCGGCGAGCCATGCCAAGGAGGGAATGCGGGAGCCGGTGGCGGTCGCGGTGGGCATTGGGGCGGGCAGGCTAGGGACGGCGGCAGGGCGTGCAAGCCGTCGGGCTGCGTCTAGCCGCTGGCACGGCCGTCGTCACAGGCGAGCTGTTGGCCGGTGGGCGTGTTCGAAGTCGAACGAGCGGCCGTGCCATTGTGCACGCGACCGGCTCGGTTCGCGGCCGCGCAGCGCCCCGTCCGGGCCGTGGCACCGGCCCGACGAGCTGCGGCGTCCCTTGCCTGGCTGGGCTGGCCCGGGCCTCGGCCCATGAGGCATGGAAGTTGTTCCCCGCGGGAAGGTCCGTTGCGATGTGCTGGGCGCGACGATCGAGGCGGCATTCTGCTGCTGCGGCGTCCTTGCAGCCCGTCCTGCGGTATGGTTTCCTAGCTCACCCTCGGATCCGTCCCCTCTCCCTGTGCCCACCGCCCCTGTGCGCACAGCATCAGGTTTGCCCTTCCCCCCTCTCGATACGAGGCAGAAATGGTCGTCCGCCGTTCGCACCCAATCGCGCTAGCCGTTGCCTTGACTGGTCTTGTGGGCTGCACCGGAGGCGTGGCCAGCAACACCGGCCTGGCGTCGTTCAACTGTGCCGATGCCAACACGAGGATCATCTGCCTGCAGAACTGCAGCCTGGGCTGCAGCGCCTCGGGTTGTGCGCGCACGGACATCGCGCAGAACGAGACGATCATCCTCCAGTTCAGCGATGCGATCGACCCGCTGTCGGTGAACTCCACGACGATCCGCCTGCGCACCGCGTCGGGTGAGCAGCCGGTCGGCCAGTTCTTCGTCAACGGCAACCAGGTCGAGTTCCTGCCGACCCTGGCGGTGACCAGCGGGCAGACGTTCTTCGGATTCCAGCCTGGCGAGACCTACACGATGACGATCCCGGGCGGCGACGGCCAGCTCGCGACCGTGCGCAGCACTTCGGGCAAGGTGTTCGGCAAGACGCTGACCTGCACGCTGAAGGCTTCGCTGGGGATCGTCGATGCGAACGGGGTGCCACCGGCCGCCACGATGGTGCTGCCGTCGGCGTCGCAGGTGACCAGCGCGCCGCGCACGACCGACATCGTGCTCGAGTTCAACGAGTTGATCGACGCGACCCCGTTCGTCGGCGGCTCGCAGAGCCCGGTGCTGTTCAACGTGCGGCAGACGCGCGACAACGGCCTCGGCGGGTCCGAATGCGATCCCCAGTCGCAGCCGCAGATCCTGGTCGGCACGCAGCGCATCGACTTCGATCCGGCGCGATCGATCTCGGTGCTGACGTTCAACCCGGCCCAGGACCTGCCCAACAACGCGTGCATCGAAGTGTCGGTGACCAGCAACGTCGCCGACCTCGCGGGGCGGCGCGCGACGCCGCAGACGTTCCAGTTCCTGACCGAGGTTGTGCCGCTCGTCGAGGACGACGTGACCGAGGAGTTCACCACCACCCAGTTCTTCGACGCCAACGCGTCGAGCGGCTCGTGGGGCGGTGGCCAGCTGACGTTCGCGCAGATCGGTGGCGATGCGCGGCACGGTGAGTTCAGCCTCAGCTACTGCATCGACACCAACACGTTCGTCGGCGGCAAGCGGCTGTTCCGCGTCAACTGCAACCTGACGACCATCCCTGGCGTGTTCACGCTGACCGGCAATCCGATCGCGGTCACCGACGGCAAGTTCCAGTTCTCGAGGATGCAGGTGCCCGCCGACGTGCGGCTCGAGTTCTTCGGCGACACCCCGCCGCAGATCACGGTCGCGGGCACGCTGGAGATCCTGGGCGACATCTCGGTCGCCGGCGCCTCGGTGACGGGCTACCAGACCTTCAACAACGCGGTGCCGCAGGTCGGTGGCCTCGGCGGGGTGTTCGGTGGCAACGGCGGCACCGGGGCCAACCGCAACACCACCGGCGGCCTGACCGGGGTGCCGCCGGCGGGCCAGTCCTACAACGGGCGCGATGGTGGCAACGCCCGGGTGCTCGGTGGACACGCGTACGCCACTTCGGTCGAGAACTCCGGTGGCAAGGGGTCGCAGATGACGCCGCCCAGCGGGCTGCACACGGCGGTCTACTTCCCGAACGGGATCACCGTGCCCGCTGCGAGCGGGCTGGGTTGTTCGGCGTCCGCAGGCGGTGGTGGTGGTTCTTCCGTGCTGCGCAATCCACCGAACCCCCTGCCGCCCGGTTGGACCAATCCGGGCCTCGGAGAGCCCGGTCGGGTGGTGACGAACAACTACGGCAACCCACAGACGCCGACGTTCGCCGGCGGGCCTGACGCGCCCGGTGGAAACGGGATCCAGGTGTTCCCCTTCCCGGCTGGCACCGGTTTCACCCGCAGCTCCGCCCACTTCTTGGTTGGCGGTGGCGGTGGTGGCGGGGCGGCGACGCAACCGACCTTCGTGTCGAACCTCACGGTCCTGGCCACCCCGAACGTCGGTTGGGCGGCTGGATGCGCTGGCGGCGGTGGTGGCGGGGCGATCTCGCTGCGGGCAGGCAGCCTGCTGCGCCTGGGCTCCACTGGCAAGATCCTGGCCCATGGCGGTTCTGCAGCCAATGACGCGCTCCCGACCGTCCCGACCACAGGCCTGCCGATTCCGGCTCCAGGTGGTGGCGGCGCGGGTGGCTCCGTGGTGCTGCAGAGTGGCGGTGCCTACCAGCTGCTTGGCCAGGTCGACGTGCGCGGCGGCAGCGGCGGCACCTCGGATCGAACCAACTCCCTGGCCGTCATCGCCACCAAGCTGGCGGTCCTGAACCAAGGTGGCAAGGGCGGTGATGGCTTCGTGCGCCTCGAGGCCCCATCGGCTCCGCCGCTGAGTGCGCTCGCGACGATGCAGCCGGCGGCGGTCGACGACAACGTCGCCGCGCTGGCCGAGACCGACCCGCTGGTCAGCGTGATGTCGCGCTTCTACTCCACGGGCCTCGGGATCGGGCCGGTCTACCTGCGCTACGAGATCCACGCGACCGTCGACAACGCGCCGGTCGTGTTCAGCGACGATCCCGCGTTCGGTGTGCCCGCCCAGGCTGGTGCTGCGGTCCAGGCCCTGTTCCAGTCGGCGCGCATCGACCTCGGCTCGGGCGACGTGCTCGAGACCCGGCCGTGGCGCACCTCCGTGCGCTCCTCCGGCAACCTGGTCGGCATCGCCTCCGATGCCCTGAACGGCTTCCGTTGGGTGCTCTTCCAGGACCGCACTGTCAGCAACAACGTGACGATCGACAAAGTCGTGATCGTCTTCGGGGTCTGATCCACGATGCCCGCATCTCCCATGTCCGTCATGCGCCACCCCCTCCTTCTTCCGTCCCTGACCGGCCTCGTGCTGTTGGCGACCGGCGGCTGCGCCGGTGGATCCAACGAGGATCCGACCTCGTCGGTCCGCATCCGTTGTCTCGACGGGCAGGCCTTCTGCATCATCAGCTGTGATCTCGGTTGCTCGCAGACCGGATGCTCGGTGTCGGAGATCTCGGAGAACCAGCGCCTGCGCTTCAAGTTCTCCGACCGGGTCCAGCCGGCGTCGGTGAACTCGGCCAGCATCTCGATCCGGACCGCGTCCGGTGTCGCCCCGGACGGCGACTTCCTGGTCAAGGACAGCGAAGTGACCTTCGTCCCGAAGTTGCGCACGGTGAACGGCGTCAGCACGTTCGGCTTCCAGCGCAACGAGAGCTACATCATCACCATCGCCGGCGGCTCGTCCGCGGCCTTCGGCGTGCGCAGCCTGACCGGCGACCGCCTGTCGAGCGAGTTCTCCTGCACCGTCGTCGCCTCGCGCGGCGTTCTGGACGAAGACCAGGCGCCGCCCAGCGCGGTGATGCTGGCTCCGACCAACCTGACGTCGACGTCGCGCACCCCGACCATCGTGCTGCGGTTCTCGGAACTGATCGACACGACGCCTCTGCAGGGTCAGCTCGGGGCCGGCACGCCGATCCGCGTGACGCAGCGCTCGACGCTCACCGACGGCAGCTGCAACCTGGACGTGGAAGGCGATCCGCTGGGCGGATTGCCGCAGATCGGCACCGAGTTCGTCGGCGACAAGGAAGTCACGGTCGTCTCGGTCCAGCCGCCGCAGTTGCCGGCCAACTCCTGCATCACGGTGTTCGTGACGCCCAACCTGCGCGACCTGGCCGGCACTCCGGCCGTACCGCAGCAGTTCCAGTTCATCACCGAGCAAGGGCAGATCATCCTGCAGACGATCCGTGAGACCTTCTCGACCGGCGCCAATCAGGATCCGGTTTCGTCCGGTGGCATCTGGGCCTCCGGTGCGCGTCCCGGGTTGATCGGCAGCGATGGTCGCCACGGTCCGTTCCGGCCCGAGTTGGGTACGCAGGTCAGTGCCAACGTCTACGAATGGAACCTGACCTCGGGGTTCACCATCCCTGGTTCCAACACGCCGGACGGCAACCCCGTGACGGTCACCGACGGCCGCTTCTACTTCTCGGAGTTCGTGCTGCCGGAGGGCACCACCGTGCGCTTCCGTGGCACCGTGGTGCCGCAGTTCTTCGTGCGCGGTCGAGCCGACATCGGCGGCGTTCTCGACGTGAGCGGTGTCGACCAGCCGAGCGCCCTGGGCACCTTGGCGGCCCACGCCGGGGCGCGGATCTCGACGTTCAACGCCCGAGGCATCGCCAGCACCCTGGCCCTCGGTCAGAGCGGCAGCGCCGGTGGCCCTGGCGGTAGCGCAGGTGGCAAGGGCGGCGACGAGTGCCCCGGCAACGTGGTCGCCACGCCGGCCAACAGCGGTCAGCCGGGTGAGGATGTGCGGCTGCCGGCCGGGCACGCCTACGCCGGGACGAACGTCGGGACGGGGGGAGCGGGTGCGCCAGTCCACCCTGCCAATGGGCTGGCGGCCAGTGCCACCAGCAATCCGATCGGTCCCACTCCGACCGTCCCGTCGTCCCTGATCTACCGCTCCTTCTTCTCCCCCGGTGGTGGTGGTGGTGGCTACTCCCTGGCAGGCGACCTGCCAGCGGTGCCCTCGATCGCAGCACCGCTGCTGCCGCCCAACGTCGGACCCGCCGGACCGGTCTCCACGTCGTTCACGCCGCTGCCCTTCCCGGCGTCTCCGCCCGCTGGCTACACCTCGCTGGACCACTTCCTCATCGGTGGATCCGGCGGTGGTGGCGGCGGTGCCCATCCCTTCGGCCAGTTCGTCGCGATCACGACCGTGGGCCAGGTCTTCATGGCCGGGCACGGTGGCACCGGCGGTGGCGGCGCGATCGCGCTGCGTGCCGGTGGTGGGATCGTGGTGCAGCCGACCGGCTCGATCCTCGCGCGCGGCGGCGACGGCGTGTTGATCACCGCGAACAACCCCGCGAACGACGGGGCTGGCACCTTCGACAGCGAGTTCGGTTGGTCGTCGCCCGGCGGTGGTGGTTCCGGTGGAACCGTCCTGCTGCAATCCGCCCGCGACATCACCGTCGACGGGGCGATCAACACCCGTGGTGGTCTGGGCAGCCGCAACGGCGGCGCCAACCCGGCCCAGGCCTTCCTGAACGTGGTCAGCCAGGCTGGCAACGGCGCGCCGGGCTTCTACCGGCTCGAAGCGATCGGCTCTGCGTCGGTCGCCTCGAACCCGAACACGATTCCGGCCTTCGACGTCGCCACCCACACCGGCCTCCTGCTCGACCGTGACGATGCGTCGGGCGACACCTCGAAGTGGCGCGGTGGTTTCGCGTTCCCGCCGGTCTGGAAGAGCTACGAGCTCGACGTCGACATCGACGGCGATGGCACGGTCGACGTGACCTACGGCGACACGGGTGCCGCCGGGGTGCAACTCGCGAACGACCCCAGTGGCCCCGTGCGGATCCGATTCCAGGGGGGCACCTTGAACGGCGCGGGCACCCAGCCGCTGACCGGGCTGGTGACGCCGTGGCTGGACCTGATCGGCACGAACGGTGGCTTCATCTCGTCTCCGATCGACGTCACCGGGTTCCGCTTCGAGATGACCTACAACACGGCGGCCTTCCCGAACGTCGTCGTCAGGGAGCTGCGCGTCGTCGTCCAGCTGTGACGCGGATCCGGAGCAGAAGGCTCCGGTTGGCGGCGCGCTTCGTCGTGCTCGATCCGGGGCGGGTGCTGGCCCCGGGGGAACTGGTCTGGGACGCCCAAGGCCGGTTGCAGTCGTTGCGGCGGGCGCGTGGACCGGTCGCCGACGTGTGCGTGCTGCCAGGGCTCGTGAATGCCCACGCGCACCTGCAGCTGCCGCCCTTGCCCGGCGCCCCGCGCGCATTCCTGCCGTGGGTGTCCGCCGTGATGGCGCAGCGTGCCGGGACGACGGCCCGGGCCGAGCAGGCGCAACTGCGAGCTTCGCTCGAGGCCTCGTGGCGCGGGGGCGCCACCGCGGTCGGCGACATCGACAGCAGCGGGCTGGCGTTGCCGGCGATGGCGGCCGCCGGGCTCGCCGGGCGCAGCTACCGCGAGCTGACCGGCTTCCACCTGGACCGACACGGGGCGCACGCGTTGCTGCGCGACCGTCGGCAGCGAGCGCAGGGCGCCGTCGCGGTCGGCTGGTCGCCGCACGCTCCGTACTCGGTGTCCTCCGCCCTGTTCCAGGCTGCGGCCGACGACCGCCGCCATCTCGCCGTGCACTGCGCCGAACTGCCCGAGGAGCAGCAGTTCCTGCGCACCGGCAAGGGCCCGTTCGCCGACCTGCTGCACCGGCTCGGTCGCCTGCCGCCGGACTTCGTGCCGCCGGGGGTTGGCGCCGTGCGTTGGCTCGAACGGCTCGGACTGCTGCGTCCGGGCACGCTGCTGGTGCACGGCCAGGAACTCGAGCGGGGCGACGTGCAGCGCCTCGCCGGCAGCGGGGCGTCGCTGGTCGTCTGTCCCGGCACGATCGCGTTCTTCGGCAGGACCCCGCCGCCGGTGCCCCGCTGGCTCGATGCCGGGATCCCGGTGGCTCTCGGCACCGATTCCCTGGCCAGCAACGACGGCCTGTCGATGCAGCGGGAACTGCAGCGCGCGGCCCGCTTCTGGCCGGAGCTCTCGCCGCAGCAGTTGTTGACGATGGCGACCCGCCATGGGGCCAGCGGCCTCGGCCGGCCGGGCCTCGGCAGGCTCGTGCGAGGAGGTCGGGCCGACTTCGTGGTGCTCTCGGCGACCGGTCGCCACGACCCCTGGCAGGCGTTCGCCGCGTTCCTCGATGGCGAGCCCCTGCTGCAGGTCGTGGCGGCAGGAGTGCCGCGCTGCGGCCTCGCATCGAACGGTTCGCCTACCTAGGATGGGCCCTACGGCCCGTGACGAAGTTCCACGAAGTCCTGCAGAGCCACGGCAGCTTCCTGCTGACCGGTCACGAGAACCCGGACGGGGACTGCCTCGGCGCGGAGGTGGCGCTGTTCCACCTGCTGCAGGCGCTCGGCAAGCAGGTGCACATCGTCAACCCCGACCCGATCGGGCGCAGCTTCGACTTCCTGACCAGGCACACGCCGTTCGGGCACGCGCGCGGCGATGCGCCGCTGCCGGCCTTCGACGTCGCCGTCCTGCTCGACTGCTGCCAGCTGGGGCGCGTCGGGACGCTCGGGCAACGCCTGCAGCAGAGCGGCAAGCCGATCGCGGTGATCGACCATCACGTCGGCAGCGATCGCGGGGACGGTTCGGTGTGCTACGTCGACCCGACGGCGGCGGCGACCGGGGCCCTGGTCCGCCGGCTGCACCGCGAACTCGGCGTGCCGCTGTCGCCGGCCGCGGCCGAGGGCGTGTTCCTGTCGTTGGTCGCCGACACCGGCTGGTTCCGCTACAGCAATGCCGATGCCGAGGTGTTCGCGATGGCCGGCGAACTGGTCGCGGCGGGCGTCGACGGCAGCAGGATCTTCGACGCGCTCTACCGCCGCAACCACCCGGACTCGGCGGCCCTGCTGGGCGAAGCGCTGGCGCGCCATCGGCTGCGCCTCGGTGGCCGGCTGGCGATGGCGAGCCTCGACAAGGCGTTGATGGAGCGCTGCGCCCGTGTCGACTTCGACACCGACGCCGTGCTCGATCCGCTGCGTTCGCTCGAAGGCGTCGAGGTCGTCTGCCTGCTGAAGGAGCGCTTCGACGGCACCGTGAAGTGCTCCCTGCGCGCGCGCACGGACGTCGACGTGCAGCGGATCGTCGCCCTGTTCGGCGGCGGCGGCCACAAGAAGGCGGCCGGGGCGACGCTGCGGATGTCGCTGGCCGAGGCCGAAGCCGCGCTCGAACGCTCGGTGCAGGCCGCCCTCGGTCGGGCGGAGGTCGAGCGCCCTTGAGCACGTTCGCGCTGATCTCGGACCTGCACAGCAACCTCGAAGCGGTGACCGCGGTCCTGCAGCGCATCGACAGCCTCGGCGTGCGCGAGGTCGCCTGCCTCGGCGACGTCGTCGGCTACGGCCCCGATCCGCTGCCGGTGACGCTGCTGGTGATGCAGCGGTGCAAGTGGACCATCCAGGGCAACCACGACTGGGGCCTGTTCCACGAGCTCGACGACTTCAACCCGCTGGCGCGCGACGCCCTGTTCTACACGCGCAACCAGCTGCGCCCCGGCTTCCTGCGGCCGCGCCGCCGCGCCGCCTGGGAGTTCCTGCGCGGGCTGCCCGAGCGCATGGAGGCGCACGGCTTCCTGTTCTGCCACGGCTCGCCGCGCGATCCGGTCATGGAGTACGTGCTGAAGAGCGACGGCTTCCTCGAGCCGGACAAGATGGCGCAGCTGTTCGCGCTGCTCGATCGGCCGTGCTTCGTCGGCCACACGCACTGGCCCGGCGTGCACGGGCCGGACTATCGCTTCACCCAGGCGACCGACGAGCACGCGACGTTCCGGCTGCAGGGACCGTGCATCGTCAACGTCGGCAGCGTCGGCCAGCCGCGCGACGGCGACCCGCGCGCCTCGTTCGCCGTGGTCGACGGCGATCGCGTCGAGATCCACCGCGTCGCCTACGACTTCCGGCGCACGCAGGCCAAGATCCACGCCGCCGGCCTGCACCCGGCGCTGGCCGAACGGCTGGCGCGCGGCAAGTGAACGAGCTCGCGGTGGTGGTGCTGTGCACCGCCCCGGCGGTGTCGTCCGTGGCCGGCAAGCTCGGCGCAGAGGCGCTGGCGGCGCGCCTCGTGGAGGACGGCCTGTGTGCCTGCGTCAACGTGCTGCCGGGAGTGCGTTCGGTGTTCCGCTGGCAGGGCCGCGTCGACACCGCCGACGAGCACCTGCTGGTCGTCAAGACGACACGCGCTGCGGCGGCAACGCTACGCGAACGGCTGCTCGCGCTGCATCCCTACGAGGTGCCCGAGGTCCTCGAACTGCCGGTGGTCGGGGGTGCACCGGACTACCTGCGCTGGCTGGTCGGCGCGGTGGGCCCCACGGCAGGGTGACATGGCGCCGACGCCCGCCGCTCCAGCGTCCGTCGCGCGCGAAGTGCACTTCTGGCGCCTGTGCCTGGCCCTGCTGGTCGGGCTCGCCTGCGCCCTCGCCGGGCGCCACCTGCCGTTCCTTCCGGACGCGCGCCCGGACGCCGCGTGCCGCCTGCTGTTCGTCACCGGCTTCACGACCTCGAGCTGGCTGTTCGCGGCGATGCCGATCGCGGCGACCTCGCTGGTGCCGCTCGCCCTGCTGCCGCTGCTGGGCGTGCGGTCGACGGCCGAGCTGACGCGCGGCTACGGCGATCCGATCCTGTGGCTGTTCGGCGGCGGCTTCGTGCTGGCGCAGGCGGTCGAGCGCTGTGGCCTGCACCGCCGGCTGGCGCTGCGCCTCGTCGCCGCCTTGGGCCCGTACCCGCGCCGGCTGGTGCTCGGGTTCTTCCTCGCTGCGACCCTGGTGTCGATGTGGATCAACAACACCGCGGTGGCGCTGCTGCTGGTGCCGATCGGCGCCGTGCTGGTGCAGCGCACGCAGGCGCTCGGCGAGCTGCCGCCGCGGGCGATGGCGAACTTCGGCGCCGCGGTGATGTGTGCGATCGCCTACGGCGCGTCGATCGGTGGCATCGGCACGCCGATCGGCACGGCTCCCAACGCGATCTTCTTCGCCGCCCACGAACCGCTGGTGAAGGCAGGCGCGCGGCCGGTGTCGTTCCTGCTGTGGGTGCTCGCGTTCGCCCCGTTCGCGGTGCTGCTCGCGGTCGTCGCCAGTGCGGCGATCACGCGCGTTGCACTGCCGCTGCCCGGGCGGCGGCTCGAGCGCGGCGGCGAACTGCTGCAGGAAGCGCGGTCGCTGCCGGCATGGAGCCCGGCGGAACGGCGCACCGCGGCGCTGTTCGGGCTCGCGGTGCTGCTGTGGATGACCCGCGGCGACCTGCAGTTCGGCGCCGGCGAGGTCGTGCACGGCTGGGCCCACTACCTGGTGCCCGAAGGCGAACGCGACCGCTTCATCCTCGACGGCTCGGTCGCCGTGCTGGTGGCGATCCTCGCGTTCCTGATCCCCGCCGGAACACCGGACGGCCGGCGCCTGTGCGACTGGGAGACGGCGCGCACGATGCCGTTCGACCTGCTGCTGCTGCTCGGCGGCGGCATCGCCATGGCGGATGCGTTCGGGCCGACCGGCGTGTCGGCGGCGTTCGGCGAACTGATGCGGCCGCTGATCGGCGCCGTGCACCCGGCGGTGCTGCTGTTCGTGCTGGTGGTGACGATCACCATGCTGTCCGAGATCGCCAGCAACACCGCGGTGGCGACCCTGCTGCTGCCGATCCTGCGCGACGGGGCGATCGCCGCCCGGATCGACCCGCTGGTGCTGATGCTGCCGGCGGTGATCGCCGCGTCGTGCGGCTTCATGCTGCCGATCGCGACGCCGCCGAACACCATCGTGTTCGCGTCGCGCCGCATCACCTTCGGCCAGATGGCCCGCGCCGGCCTCGTCGTCGACCTGCTGGCGGCGGCCCTGCTGGTGCCGGTGCTGTGGTGGTGGGCGCTGCCGATCCTCGGCGTCGATCCGGGACAGCTCGCCGGCCCCCGGTGACGGTCGGCGTCGGGAATCTCGACACCGCGATCAAGTCGGTGGCATCGGCGGTTCGATAGTCCGGCCGGAGACCTCCCGCCGATGCACTCGTTCGCCCTGCTGTTGCTGTTCGCCTGCCAGGACCCTGCCGCCGGTGGACCGCCGCCCGCCCCGCCCGGAGCCCTCGACGTCGTCGAGCTGCGCAACGGCGACTCGCTGGAGGGGCGTGTCACCGTCGAAGTCGACGGCTACGTCGAACTGCAGCTCGACGCCGGCGCCACGGTCGGCTTCAGCACGGCGGAGGTGGCCCGGATCCGCCGCGCCGCCGGCGGCGCGGCGCCGGCGACCGTCGGCGACCTGCCCGCCCACGGCGAGTGGTTCGTGCTGCACGACGCGGCCGGTGCGGCGGTCGGCTGGCTCAGCACCAGCGTCACCGCGAACCAGGACGGCGGCTTCACGATCGGCGAAGAGTACGAGTTCACCGCCGGCCGGAAGCGCTACCAGGTCACGTCGATGGCGACCGCTTCTGCCGATCGCCGGGCGCGCAGCTGCTACTTCCGCGAACGGATCAGCGAGCCGGTGCTGGCGACCCTGTCGTCCGGCTTGCTCGACGGCAGCAGCCAGGACCGCACCGTCGACGAACGCATCGTCGAGGCGCAGGTCGTCGGCAGCGTCCTGCGGATCCAGCACCTCGACCGGACCGGTCGCCGCGAACGCGAGCTGGCCTGGCCCGAGGCCGCGAGTTTCCCGCTCCTGGCGCGCACGCTGGCGCGCAGTGCCTCGCGCCCGCTCGGCGACACGCCCGTGTTCGATCCCGCCGGCGAGGAACTGGTGGTGCGCAGCTACGACGGCACGCGCCGACGCAAGGTCGTGCACGACGGCGTCACCACGACCGTGCAGGAGGTCGCCGAAGCGTCGACTTCCGGCCGCAACAGCGAATGGCTCGACGGCACGTTCCACACGCTGCGGCGCGAACTCGCCGGGCCGTCGCTGGTCGCCTTGCCCAGTGCCGCGGACAGCGCGCGCCTCGCGGTCGGTGCCGTGCAGATCCCGGCCGCGATCGTGCCCGAGCCGAGCGGAGCGTTCGGCCTGTGGATCCCGAACCCCGCCTGGACGCGCCGCGAGGACCTGCCGGTGGGCCAGGTGGCGCTGCTCTGCTCGCTGCACGACGCCAGTGTCGCGCTGTCGCGGCTCGACCACCTCGAACCCGGCGCCAGCCTCGACACCGCCGCCGAGGCGGTCGCCAACTGGTTCGCGCTGCTGCATCCCGAACTCAGGCTCGGGGCTCCGACCTCGCTGCCGGTGCGCGAGCGGCTGGCGATCCAGCGGGTCGCCGAAGGCCGCCGCGGCGGGGTGCCGTTCCGGGCGACGCTCGACGTGATCCCGCAGCGCGAGCACTACCTGGTGCTGGTCTGCATGGCGCCGGTGGCTGCCTGGGACGAACTCGCCGCCGACTTCGCCTTCGTGCGCCGTTCGGTCGAACTCGAGGCCCAGTCGCTGGCTCCGCGTCTGCAGGGGCCGCTGGCCGAGAAGGGCAAGCCGACCGGCCGCGGGGCCGCGGTGCCGCCGCGCCCGGTCGCGGCGCCGACTCCCGACTCGTCGACGCCGTCGCCGTCACCCGCAGCGGGGATCGAGTCGAGCAGCCCCCCGTCGCAACCGGCGTCCGGCACCGTGCGCATCCCCGACTGAACGCGTCAGAACCTGCACTCGGCCGTCTCACCCGATCGCGCCGCCGACTAGGCTTCGCGCGCCATGGATGGGTGGGTGCTCGTCGCGTTCGTTCTCGCCGGCTACGCCGGCTATCGCCTCGGCGCCGTCCGATCACAGCGGCCGCCCGAGCCCCCGGTCCGTGGCGCCGATGCGCCGCCGGTCGGCAACGGCGGCTTCGGCGAGCTGCCGGTTCCTGCCGACGACGGACCCAGGCCCACCGTCGTGCCGCCCGCACCGCCCACGATCCGCGAACGGCTGTTGGCGCTCGGCGCCGAGCTGCGCGAGTCGTTCGGGGTGGTGGCGCACCCGCGCGACCTCGCGGCGATGGACGGCTACCAGGAGTGCGTGCGCCAGCTCGCCAGTGCGGAGTTCGCGCTCGACGAGCTGTTCGGCTACCTGGTCGGCGACAGCCCGGTGCTGTCGTGCGCGTCGGCCCAGGCCCTCGGTGAACGGGCGGAGCTGCGCGGCCGCGAGCTCGAACTGGTGCCGCGCCTGGAAGGCATCAGCGTCTACGCCCGCTGGTTCCTGCTGCCGGTGGTGGCGCGCAGCGACGCACCGACGATGCCGGTCGACGTGCTGTTGGTCGCGGACGGGTCGTGGGGTTCGGCGATGGGCATGGACCTGCTGCGGTCCTTCCTGGCCGAACGCCTGCAGCCCGACGTCGTCGGCAGCGAGGGGCAGCGGGCGCGCCTCGCCGCGTGTCCATCGGGCCAGCGCGAGTGGCTCGTCGGCCTGCTGCAGCCGCTCGACACACCGGGCGCCAAGGCGGCGCTGGCGCTGCTGCGCGAACAGCCGGTCGGCGACGGCGACCTGAAGGCGATGCGCGGGGTGGTGCGCGTGCTGGCGAAGGACGACTTCGCCGCGGACCACCTGCCGGCCCCGACGCAGACGCGGGCGCTACAGGACCTGCAGAAGGCGCTGCGCCGCGAGCCGCCGCGTTCGCTGCTGCTGGTCGGCGACGCCGGCGTCGGCAAGTCCGCGGTGGTCGAACGGCTGGTCGTCGACCTGCTCGGCCAGGGCTGGACCGTGTTCACCGCCAGCGCCGCCCAGCTGCTGGCGGGGCAGTCGTTCCTCGGCCAGCTCGAGCAGCGCGTGATGGAGCTGGTGCACGCGATCGCCAAGAAGCCGAAGGTGCTGTGGTGGGTGCCGGACCTCGCCGAGTTCCTCGCCGCCGGCCGCACCATGCAGTCGAACACCGGCCTGCTCGACCTGCTGCTGCCGCACCTGGTCGCCGGCGACGTGCGGCTGCTGGCGCCGCTCGAGCCGGCGGCCCACGAGCAGCTGCTGCGCCAGGCGCCGGAGCTGCGCACCGCGGCGGCGACCGTGCGCCTCGACGAAGCGAGCGTCGACGAAACACTGGCGCTGGCGAGGGCCCACGTGGCCCGCCTCGCCGACGGTGGCCCGCCGGTGTGCAGCGACGAGCTGCTGCGCGAACTGTTCCAGCGCACGCAACAGCACCTGGCCCACGAGGCGCGGCCCGGCAACCTGCTGCGCGTGCTCGGCCTCTTGGTCGAGCAGGTCCGCGACGACAGCGGGGCCGTGCGGCCGGCGTCGCTCGACGACGTGCTGGTGCTGCTGAGCCGCCTGTCGGGACTGCCGATGCCGGTGCTCGACGATCGCTCCGGACTCGACCTGCGGGCGCTGCGGACTGCGTTCACGGCGCGCGTGATGGGCCAGCCCGAGGCCGTCGACTGCCTCTGCGAACGCATCGCGATGCTGAAGGCCGGGCTCTGCGACCCGAAGCGTCCGATCGGCGTGTTCCTGTTCACCGGGCCGACCGGCACCGGCAAGACCGAACTGTGCCGGGCGCTGGCCGAGTACCTGTTCGGCAGCGAGGACCGCATGCTGCGGCTCGACATGAGCGAGTTCCAGCACCCCGAGTCGATCGGGCGGCTGCTCGGCGACGCCGACGAAGTGCACGGCCGGCAAGCGCTGGTGCACAAGATCCGCGAGCAGCCGTTCGCGGTGGTGCTGCTCGACGAGATCGAGAAGGCGCACCCGATGGTGTTCGACGTGTTCCTGCAGGTGTTCGACGAAGGCCGCCTGACCGACCGGCGCGGCCGCGTCGCCGACTTCCGGCACGCGATCGTGATCGCCACCAGCAACCTCGGCGTGCGCACGCTCGAAGGCACCGGCCTCGGCTTCGGCGAACGGCGGCCCGACCTGCAGCGAGCCCTCGAGGAGGTGTTCCGGCGCGAGTTCCTGAACCGCATCGACCGCGTGGTGGTGTTCCAGTCGCTCGATCCGGCGACCCTGCGCGAGGTGCTGCACAAGGAGCTCGACCTGGTGCTGCAGCGGCGCGGCCTGCGGCAGCGGCCGTGGGCGGTCGAATGGGACGAGAGCGCCCTGCAGTTCCTGCTCGACCAGGGCTGGTCGCCGACGCTCGGCGCACGGCCGCTGCGCCGCGCGATCGAGCGCCACGTGCTCGCCCCGCTGGCGGCGGCGATCGTCGGCCAGCACACCCCGCAGGGCGACCAGTTCCTGTTCGTGCGCAGCGACGGACGCGCGGTGCAGGTCGAGTTCGTCGATCCGGACGGGGCGCCGGTGCCCGCCAACGTGGCGCACGCGGCGATCGAACCGCAGAGCCTGCGGGCGCTGGCGCGCGAAGCGCTCGGCAGCCCGGAGGAGCTCGAGTCGCTGCGGCGCGAGGTGCAGGACCTGCAGCAGCACCTCGCCGAACCACAATGGGCGGCGCGCAAGGCCGAGGCCTACGCGGCGATGGGTGGTGCCGACTTCTGGACTTCGCCCGGCCGTCACGAGGTGCTCGGCCGCGCCGAGCTGATGAGCCGCATCGAGGAGAGCGTCGCCAACGCCGGCGAACGGTTGGCCGAGCTGTCCGGCAAGGCCTCCGAACTCGCCGCCGAACCGCTGCGCGCCTTGGCGAGCAAGGCGTTCCTGCTGCAGCTGGCGGTCGACGCGTTCGAGCGCGGCGAGGCCCAGGAGGCCTACCTCGGGGTCGCCCCGGTGCACGACCCGCACGGCGACGAAGCGGCGACGGTCGCGTTCGCGCGCGAGCTGGTCGGCATGTATCGCGCGTGGGCGAAGCGGCGCGGCATGGAGTGGCGGCTGCTCGGTGACGGCGGGGCTGTGGTGATCGCGGTGTCCGGGTTCGCCGCCTGGCCGCTGTTGTCGCTCGAGGCCGGGCTGCACGTGCTCGAGGCGGCCGACGAGCACACCCGGCCGAGCCGGGTGCGGGTGTCGGTGGTGGCACAACCGGCTCAACCGGCGTCGGGTGCGGCCGAGCTGCTGATGGCCAAGGAGTGCCTGAAGCCGGCCCAGGCGGCGACACCGTCGATCGTGCGGCGCTATCGCCGCGGGCCGTCGCCCGAGGTGCGCGATCGCGTGCGCGGCTGGCGCACCGGCAAGTGGGACCGCGTGCTCGGCGGCGAGTTCGACGTGATGGAGTGACCGGGTCGGCCGGGTGCCCGGCTCTCCGACCGACGGGGCCGCGCGGTGGTCGAGCCGTGCGCGACTTTCGAGCTCAGGAATGAGCGGAGCGGACCGGCTCTCGCTCAGCCTTCGAACACGTCGGTCAGGGTGCGTGCGTCGAGCACCCTGACCGCGAATCGCTCGAGTTCCGTCGCGGTCGCTTCGCCGAGTCGGGCCACGACCGCGCTCGGCAGCAAGCCGAAGCGTTGTTCGAGCTGCAGCCGGAGCACGGCTGCCCGGCCTTCGTTCCGCCCCGTGGCCAGCCCTTCCCGGTGCCCTTCCCGGTGCCCTTCCCGCAAGCCCTTCGCCCGCCCTTCGGCGCGCAGGCGTTCGGCAGTCGTCATGGTCGTCTCCTTGTGCACGTGCAGATGGTCGGCGAACGCGAGGTCCAGATCTCCGAGAAGTACGTCGGTGACCTCGACAACATAGCAGGCGAACGCAGCCAGTGCGTCCGCCGCGGACAGGGTGCCGGACGAGCGATCGACGGCGCGCAGCAGATCGCCCCGCCGCGCGATGGCGGCCGGAACCGTGTGGCCGGCCGACCCCGGAAAACTGCGCAGGGCCAGCAGCGTCAGGGTCGCCATCGGCGTCATGGCCCGCGCGCGCAGCGAGGCCTCGTCGGTCGTGGTCAAGTCGTCCAACAGGTGGACGAGTCGCGGCTGTCGAGGTGCCAGGAATGCGGCCAGCCGCGGCGGCAAGGCGTCGAGCTGTGGGTGGGCTGGTTCGGCGAAGGGTTCGGGCCCGTGGTGCAGCACCAGGGCCAGAACCAGGGCCGGATGCCGATTCTCCCGCGTTCGCTCGGCCCGCCGCAGCAGCACGGCGTAGCGCAGTAGCTGTTCGGCGGTGGAGTGGTCGCGGTGGGACTTGTGTTCGACCAGCAAGAGCAACGGCGCCCGGGCTCCTGGCAACGGCAGCGCGAACACGAGGTCGGCGGCGTAGCCGCTTCGGCCGGGGACCGGCAAGTGCTCCGGCCGTCGCTGCAGGAGCTCCCAGGGCACGAACCCCATCAGTTCGCCGGGCAAGCGACTCGCGAGCCAGCCGCGCGCGTGTTCGAGGTGCTGGAACACCGTGCGGAACAGCCGGTCGTGCGGCGACGGGCTCATGGGTGCGTCCCCGACGTCGAGGCGAAGCCGCGCAGCGAGGCCGCCTGGAAGACGTCGACGTCGAGCACCGTGTCGCGGTCGTCGAGGTCGGCGAGGGTCCGGGCGAGGCGCAGCAGCCGCACCCGCCCGCGGCCACTCTGCTGGTGGCGGCGCAGCACGTCGTCGACCGCGGCGAGTGCCTGTTCGTCGGCGGCACACGCGGCCAGCAGTGCCCGGTCCGAGAGCCGCGCGTTCGGCACCGGCTGCGGCTGGCCGCGCTGGCGCAGCAGCTGGCGGCGGTGCGCGACCAGCACCCGTTCGCGCAGGGCCGCGGTGCCGAGCGACGGGTCCTCGGGGCCACGCAGTTCGGCCGGCGACAGGGCCGGCACCTCGACCTGCAGGTCGAGGCGGTCGAGCAGCGGCCCCGACAGCCGGCCCGTGTAGCGCGCGACCGCCGCCGGCGTGCAGACGCACGGTCGCTGGCGGTGGCCGCGGTAGCCGCAGGGGCACGGGTTCATCGCCGCGACGAGCAGGAACTGGGCCGGCATCGTCACGGTCTGCCGCGCGCGGCCGACCGTGACCAGGCCGTCCTCGAGCGGCTGGCGCAGCGCTTCGAGCACGTCGCGCCGGAACTCCGGCAGCTCGTCGAGGAACAGCACGCCGTGGTGGGCCAGCGTCACCTCGCCGGGGCGAACGTCGGCCCCGCCGCCGAGCAGGCTCGGCGCGGAGCTGGTGTGGTGCGGTGCCCGCAAGGGTCGCCGTTCGCCCGGCAGCGACAGGCCGGCCGCGGCGTGCACCTGCAGCACCGCGAGCCGTTCGGCCGGGCCGAGCGGCGGCAGCAGGCCGGGCAGGCGCCGCAGCAGCGCACTCTTGCCGGTGCCGGGTGGGCCGACCAGCAGCAGGTTGTGGCCGCCGGCGGCGGCGACGGTGAGTGCGAGCTTCGGGGTCGCATGGCCGCGCAGGTCGGCGAGGTCGGCGATCGCTGCCGCTGGCTCGCAAGGCGGCGGCGCCGGCGGTGGCAGCTCGCGGCGGCCGGCCAGCCAGAAGATCGCGTCGGCCAGCGTCGGGGCGCCGTGCAGCGGCAGCCCGTCGACGACGCGGCAGAGGGTGGCGTCGGCCGGGCTACACAGCATCGCGTGGGCGCCGTGGCGCTGGGCGGCGATCGCGACGCTGACCGCGCCGCGGGCCGGCAGGATCTGGCCACGCAGGCCGACTTCGCCGAATGCGAACAGTCCGTTGGCCCGTTCCGGTGGGAACAGGCCCGCGGCCCCGGCGAGGGCCAGGGCCAGCGGCAGGTCGAAGCCGCTGCCGTGCTTCCTCAGCGCCGCCGGCGCGAAGTTGACGGTGGTGACGCCGCGTGGTTGCGGCAGTTCGAGTGCGAAGAACGCCTGCAGCACACGGTGGTAGGCCTCTCGCACGCAGGCGTCGACGAGCCCCAGCAGGCGTGGGGTGCCGTCGCCGGCGTGGCGCGTCGTCGCTTCGATCTGCACCGGGATGGCGTCGACGCCGTGAACCAGCCCGCAGCCGATGGTGATGGTGGGAATCTGCACGCC
>JAEUHU010000363.1 GCA_016793305.1 Planctomycetota bacterium | reverse complement strand
CGGATCCACCACGTCGCGTAGGTCGAGAACTTGTAGCCGCGGCGGTACTCGTACTTCTCGACCGCCTTCATCAGGCCGGTGTTGCCCTCCTGGATCAGGTCGAGGAACGACAGGCCGCGGTTGCGGTACTTCTTGGCGATCGACACCACGAGGCGCAGGTTGCCCGAGGACAGCTTGCGCTTGGCGTCCTCGTAGTTGGCGTAGGCCTGGCGCAGGAACTCGAGCCGCTTCTGCAGGCGCTCGACGGTCTCGAGGCCTTCGACCTGCAGGTCGACGAGCCGGCGACGCGTCTCGACCGCGTCGGGGTTCTGCAGCTGGGCGCCGCGATAGCGCAGCAGGCGATGCTGCAGGCGGCTCATCTCGGCGATGCGGCTCTCGACCAGGTCGATCATCGGCCGCACCTTCTTGCCCTGCAGGTTCAGCTCCTCGATCAGCGCCACCGCCTTGCGACGGCGCGAGAAGATGCGCTTCTTCAGCACCTGCGCCGCGTCGGCCGGCGTGCCCTCGGCCTGCAGCGTCGCGAAGTCCTTGCGCGCCGCCTCGTAGATCAGCCGCAGCGTGGCGATGTTGCCCGGCAGGCGGTCCGACAGGTCGGCCTTGCCGACTTCGGGGTCCTGCTGGTTCACCTTCAGCGTGCGGTCGAACGCGAGCTCGCCCTTCAGCACGTCCTCGAGGATCTCGATCGCGTTCTTCATGCCGTAGCCCGACGACAGCACCTCCTTGCGGAACTGCTTGCGCGTCAGCTCGATCTTGCGCGCCAGCGAGATCTCCTCCTCGCGCGTCAGCAGCGGGATCTCGCCCATCTGCGTCAGGTACATGCGCACCGGGTCGTCGATCTTCTCGGTGATGTCGACCATCGGTGCGGCGAGCTCGGCCTCGGTCGGCTCGGCGATGTCGAGATCCGGCGACAGGTCGGTCTCCTCGGCCCCGCCCTCGTCAGAGCCCTCCTCGTCCTTGCGGCCGGCCTTCTTGTTCTTCGCCTTCTCGTCCTCGACGACGTCGAGGCCGGCGTCCTCGATCATGGCGATCGCGGCCTCGATCTTCTCCGGCGACGACATGTCGTCCGGCAGCACGCTGTTCAGCTGCGCCAGCGTGACGGCCCCGGACTTGCGATGGGTCTTGATCAGGGCCTTGATCTTCTTGTCGAACTCGGTCGGTGCAGACATTGCTTGTTCTCGGGAGCGCTTGCTCTTTGAGGTTCGGTCGCGGCTCAGCCGTCGGTCGGCGGATCGCGGAGGTCGGGAACGGCCAGGAGAAGGTGGGGAGTACGGGAGGGGAACGTGGTCAGGGGGGCGCGCCGTCGTCGGCCGAAGCCCCCTCGGCAGGAGGCGGGTCGGGCGGCGGCTCTGGTGGCGAGACGGCGCCTGCATCCGTGCCAGCCGGGGTGGACGTCGGGCGGCCAGCACTGGGCGAGTCGGCCGCATCCTTGTGCGGCGCGTCCTCGCGCATGCGCTGCAACAATTGGCGCTGCAACTCGGCCGCACGCTCGGTGTCGCCCGCCGCCAGGGCCTGGGTCAGCTCGAGGCGGATCTGCCGACGAGCACCCTCGCCGTGCTGGCGACGCAGCCCGGCGAGGATGCCCGCCAGTTCGACCTGCGGCTCGCGCATGCGGCCGGCGCGTTCGTGCGCATGGGCCAGGAACGCGCGCAGCTCCGCTCGTTCGCCGGCGCGCGCGAACAGGTAGCGCACCAGTTCGGCCGGCGTCGTGCGGCCGAGCAC
>JAEUHU010000294.1 GCA_016793305.1 Planctomycetota bacterium | reverse complement strand
GCGCAGCGCCAGCGCCATCGGCCTGTCGCTGCTGTGGGTCGAGTTCGACTGGGGCGAGGACCTGATGCGGGCCCGCATGCTGGTCGCCGAGCGGTTGCAGCTGGCCCGTGGCGAACTGCCGCCCGGCGTGCGCGCCGACCTGACGCCGATCACCTCGATCACCGGCGAGATCCTGCTGCTGTCGCTGTCGTCGCCCGACGGCCGCCACGCGCCGATGGCGGTGCGTTCGTACGCCGAGTTCGAGCTGCGCCAGCTGCTGCTCGCCGTGCCGGGCGTGGCGCAGGTGGTCGCGATCGGCGGCGAGCTGCCCGAGTACCAGGTGCACGTGCGGCAGGAGCAACTGCTGCTGCACGGGCTGTCGATGCAGGACGTGGTCGACGCCGCGCGCTCGGCGCACAGCACCGCCGGTGCGGGCCACCTCGCGGACGTCGAAGGGCTCGAGCTGCCGGTGCGCCAGACCGGGCGGGTGCGTTCGACGGCCGACATCGCCGGCACGCTGGTGCGCCACCAGGACGGCCACGCGATCACCCTCGGCCAGGTCGCCGACGTGCAGCTCGGCCCGGTGCCGCGCCGCGGCACGGCCAGCGAAGGCGGCCACCCGGCGGTCGTGCTGTCGGTGCAGAAGGCGCCGGGCACCAACACGCTGGCGCTGACCGCGGCGATCGACCGGCAGCTCGACCAGGCCGAACGGCTGATGCCGAAGGGCCTGGTGCTGAACCGCCACGTGATGCGGCAGTCGGACTTCGTCACCCGTTCGGTCGACAACCTGGTCGGCGTGCTGCTCGACGCGGCGATCTTCGTCGCGATCGTGCTGGTGCTGTTCCTGCTCGACGTGCGCACGACGCTGATCACGCTGACGGCGCTGCCGCTGAGCCTCGCGATCGCGTTCCTGGTGCTGTGGGCGCTCGGCCTGTCGGTGAACGTGATGACGCTCGGCGGGCTCGCGGTGGCGATCGGCGAACTGGTCGACGACGCGATCATCGACGTGGAGAACGTGTTCCGCCGGCTGCGCGAGAACGCGGCGCTGCCTGCCGATGCGCGCCGCTCGGTGCTGCGCGTGGTCGGCGACGCCAGCAACGAGATCCGCAGCTCGGTGGTGTTCGCCACCGTGGTGATCGCGATGGTGTTCGTGCCGCTGCTGTTCCTGCAGGGGCTCGAGGGCCGCTTCTTCCGGCCGCTCGGCATCGCCTACGTGGTCGCGACGTTCGCGTCGCTGCTGGTGGCGCTGACCGTCACGCCGGCGTTGTGCAGGTTGCTGCTGGCCAGGGTCTCCAGCCGGACGCACGGCGACGGCTTCCTGGTGCGCTGGCTGAAGCGCCGCTACGAACCGACGCTCGTCCGGGCGATGCGCTCGGGCCGCACCGTGCTCGTGGTGTCGGCGCTCACGACGCTCGGCAGCCTCGCGGTCGGACGCACGTTCGGCACCAGCTTCCTGCCGACCTTCAACGAGGGCACGTTCACGGTGTTCCTGATGGCCCCGCCGGGCACTTCGCTGGTCGAGAGCGACCGGCTCGCGACCGGCGTCGAGGCGCGTCTGTCGCGCTTGCCGGGCGTGCGCGCGGTGGTGCGCCGCACCGGTCGCGCCGAACGCGACGAACACGCCGAGCCGGTCAGCAGCTCCGAGATCGAGGTGTCGCTCGAGCCCGACCAGGATCGGCACGCGGTGCGGCGGGCGATCGACGAGGTGCTCGCCGCGGTGCCGGGCATCACCACCAGCGTCGGCCAGCCGATCGAACACCGCCTGTCGCACGTGATGTCCGGCACGCCGGCGGCGATCGCGGTGGTCGTGCAGGGCGACGACCTCGCGGTGTTGCGCCAGCTGGCCAAGCGCATCGAACGCGAGCTGAAGGCGCTGCCGGGCACGCGCGACGTCGCCGCCAACCGCGAGGTGCAGATCACGTCGTTGCCGGTGCGCTACCGCCCGGCCGAGCTGGCGGCCGCCGGGCTCGCCCCGGCCGTCGCCGCCGAACAGGTGCAGGACGCCCTGCAGGGCGAGACGGTCGCCGAGGTCTACGACGGGCCACGCCGCCTGCCGATCACCGTGCGCCTGCATCCCGACGAACGGCAGCAGCCCGACGACGTCGGCGCCCTGCTGCTGCGCGGCGCCACCGGTGCGCTCGTTCGCCTGCGCGACGTCGCCGAGATCGGCCGCGAACGCACTTCGAACCTGATCGCACGCGAGCACGGCCGCCGCAAGGCGGTGGTGTCCTGCAACGTCGCCGAAGGCCACAACCTCGGCCAGCTCGCCGAAGCGGTGCGCGAGCGCGTCGAGCCGATCGTCACGGCGGCGGGCTGCACGCTGGCGCTCGGCGGCCAGTTCGAGGCGCAACAGTCGGCGAGCCGCACGATCCTCTGGATGGGGGCTGGCGTGGTCGTCGCGATGCTGCTGCTGATCCAGCTGGCGCTCGGCTCGCTGCGTGCTTCGCTGTTGGTGATGGTCAACCTGCCGCTGTCGCTGATCGGCGGCATCGCCGCGGTCTACCTGACGGAGTCGCCGAACCTGTGGCAGAACACGCTGGCGCTGTTCGGGCTCGGCAGCGCCCGCTACGTGGCCCCGGTGCTGTCGATCGCCAGCCTGGTCGGCTTCGTCACGCTGTTCGGCATCGCGGTGCGCAACGGCATCCTGCTGGTGCGCCACTACCTCGACCTGATGCAGGCCGGCATGCCGATGGCCGAAGCCGTGCGGGTCGGCTCGATGGAGCGCCTCGTGCCGATCCTGATGACCGCGCTGACCGCAGCACTCGGCCTGCTGCCGATCGTCGCCGCCGCGGGCGAGCCCGGCAGCGAGTTGCTGGCGCCGCTCTCGGTCGTCGTGCTCGGCGGCCTGCTGTCCTCCACCTTCCTGAACCTGCTGGTCGTGCCGGTCGGGTTCTTCCTGCTGTTCCGCAACCACCCGGTCGGCCCGTCCGCCGACCTCGAACGAGAGGCGTCGTCATGATGCGAACCCTTTGTCGTGTTCCGTTCCTGTTCCTGCTGGCCGGCTGCGGCGGCGGCGATGCGCAGCATCCGTCGGGCACGCACGTGCACGCCGACGGCACGGTGCACCGCGACGACCATGCTCCGCAAACGGACGACCACCCGCACGGCGAGCGGCAGGCACTCGGCCAGGCCGTGCTCGGTGCGCACACGCTGGCGGTGTTCCAGGAAGGTGCGCTCGTGCCAGGCAAGGAAGCGCACATCGATCTCGACGTCGCGGCGGGACAGGCGCTGCCCGAGGTCGTGCGCGGCTGGGTCGGCGTCGAGTCCGGGCAGGGTTCCCGCAAGGCGCGCTTCGACAAGGAGTCGGCGACCAACCTGCACGGGCACCTGGAAGTGCCCGACCCGCTGCCGGCCGGCAGTGCGCTGTGGCTCGAGCTCGACGGGGCCGCGGGGCCCGTGCGCGCGTCGGTCGCGTTCCGGCCGTGAAGCGACGGTCGGGGCGCCGGGGATTTTCACGGGTTCGATGTCGATCCGGCCGGTTCGGCACCGACTCGGGGGCATGAGCACGTTTCCGTTCCTGTCCTCCTGGCTCGCCGCCGGCCTCTGCCTGCTGGGCCTCACCCTTCCCCAGGATCCGCCGGCAGCCCCGGCTCCCACCCGACCGACCATGACCACGCCCGCCCCGAAGCTCGTCCCGTTCCTCTGGTTCGACCACGACGCCGAGGACGCCATCCGCCTCTACCAGCGCGTCTTCCCTGGCACCAAGGTGCTCGAACAGCATCGCTGGGGCGACGGCGGGCCGGTGCCGAAGGGCACGCTGATGACCGCGCGCATCGAGCTGTGCGGGCAGCAGCTGATCCTGTTGAACGGCGGCCCGACGTTCCGGCTCAGCGAGGCGGTGTCGCTGGTCGTGCACTGCGACGACCAGGCCGAGATCGACGACCTGTGGGCGAAGCTGACCGCCGACGGCGGCGCGCCGAGCCAGTGCGGCTGGCTGAAGGACCGCTTCGGGTTGTCGTGGCAGATCGTGCCGCGCCAGCTGACGGCGCTGCTCACCGACCCCGATCCGGCCCGGGCGCGCCGCGCCACCGCGGCGATGCTGGGCATGCAGAAGCTCGACCTCGCGGCGCTGCAGCGGGCGGCCGCCGGGCGATGATCGCGACCGAACCCACTCCCGAACCGACCGGAGCACGACGATGAAGTTCATGCTGATGATGCAGGGCACACGCAGCGGTTGGGAATCGATGGGCCGCTGGCAGCCGCAGGAGATCGAGGGGCACATCCGCTTCATGCTGGGGCTGGTCGACGAGCTGCGCGCCAGTGGCGAGCTGCTGCTGGCCGAAGGTCTCGACGTGCCCGCCAACGCGAAGCTGGTGCGGGCCGAACGCGCCGAGCAGCCGCTGGTCAGCGACGGACCGTTCGCGGAGACCAAGGAGTTCCTCGCCGGGTTCTGGCTGGTCGAGGTGCCGACGCTGCAGCGAGCCCTGGCGATCGCGGCGAAGGCGTCGACGGCCCCCGGCCCCGGCGGGCTGCCGATGGGCGTTCCGATCGAGGTGCGGCAGGTGATGAGCGCGCCGCAGCTCGACGCGTGAACGACGGCCCGAACGACGCAGCGGGTGCAGCGCTCGACGCGGCGCTGCACGACGTTCTGCCTCGTGTGCTCGCCGCGCTGACGAAGCGCTGCGGGGACTTCGCCGCCGCCGAGGACGCGGTGCAGGAAGCGCTGCTCGCGGCCGTCGCCGTCTGGCCGCGCGACGGGGTGCCGGGCAACCCGGCCGGCTGGCTGTTCACGGTCGCGCTGCGCCGCCTCGCCGACGCGAACGATGCCGAGCAGGCGCGGCGGCGGCGTGAGGAACACCTGGCGTCGGGCCGCAGCGAACCGTTCACGGTCGAGCCCGTCCCCGACGAACACCTCGCCGAGGTCGGCGACGAGACGCTGGCGCTGCTGTTCGCGTGCTGCCATCCGGCACTCGCGCCGTCGTCGTCGATCCCGCTGATGCTGCGCGCGCTGTGTGGGCTGTCGACGGCGGCGATCGCGCGGGCGCTGCTGGTGCCCGAAGCGACGCTCGCCCAGCGGCTCGTGCGGGCGAAGCAGGCGATCGCCGGCTCGGGGGTGCCGTTGCTGCTGCCACCGGCCGACGAGCGCGAACGCCGGTTCGCGGCGGTGCTGCAGACGATCTACCTGCTCGGCAACGAAGGGCACCTGGGCGGCGACGGCGACGCCGCGATGCGGCTCGGTTGCGCACGCGAGGCGATCCGGCTGCTGCGCCTGTGCGTGCGCCTCGTGCCCGGCCACGCCGAAGCCGAAGGGCTGCTGGCGCTGCTGCTGTTGACCGAGTCGCGGCGCGCGGCGCGGCAGGGACCGGCCGGCGAGCTGATCCCGCTCGACGAACAGGACCGCTCGCGCTGGGATCGGGCGCAGATCGCCGAAGGCACGGCCCTGGTCTCGAGCGCGTTCGCGCGCGGCCGGATCGGCAGCTACCAGCTGCAGGCGGCGATCGCCGCGTTGCACGCCGAGGCGCCCGACGTCGAGCGCACCGATTGGCCGCAGATCGAGGCGCTCTACACGGTGCTGGTGCGGCTGCAGCCGGGGCCGGTGGTGGCGCTGAACCGCGCGGTCGCGGTGGCGATGGTGCACGGGCCGCACGCGGGCCTCGCCGAACTCGATCGGCTCGCCACGGACCCGCAACTCGCCGCGGGGCACCGGCTGCTCGCGGTGCGTGCGCACCTGCTGCAGCGCGCCGGCGAACGGGATGCGGCGCGGGCTCTGTTCGAACGGGCGGCGGAGCAGGCGGTCGATCCCGCCGAGCGGGCGTTCCTGCAGGAGCGAGCGGTGCGGCTTCGTTCGTGAGCTCAGCCCTTGGCCGACTTCGCTTCGCCCGACGGCTTCCAGACCACGACCAGCGCGATCACGCCGATGGCGATCAGGATCGCGCCCGACGCGGTGGCGCCGAGGTTGTTCATCAGCCACTCGAGGATCGACTTCAGGAAGCGCAGCTTGCTGCGCCCGGAATCGCTGTCGATGGTGTCGGGCGTGAGCTGACCCATCAGGATGGCGACGCCGATGGCGATCGGGATCAGGGAGAGGACACTTCCCCAGAGCTTCTTGAGCATCGCCGGAGCCTAGGTTCGCCGCGGGCCGCGGGCCAGCCCGCAGACCCAGAACGTCAGCGCCGCACGTTCGCGAACTCGTCGCCGGGCGTCCAGGTCGGCACGCCGTCGTCGTCGGCGACGCGCTGCAGGCACTCGAACAGGATCTGCAGGTCGGACACCGCACCGTCGAGGTTCCACCACGGCGCCAGCTGGTCGGTCGGCTGGTGGTAGTGCACCGTCGTGTAGCTCGCCTTCATGCGCTTGCGATCCTCGGGGCGGTCGAGGAAGTCCTTGCCCGCCTTGAAGTAGGCGGCCGGCACGCCGATGCGCGCGAAGTTGAAGTGGTCGCTGCGGTAGAACAGGCCGAGGTCGGGATTGCTGTCGGGCTCGATGCGGCGACCGTGTGCCGCGGCGATCTCGGTGGCGAGTGCCGTCAGGCTGTTCTTGCCGTGGCCGATGAACTCGAGGTCGTGCGTCGGGCCCCAGACGTTGAGGCCGTCGACGTTGAAGTTCGCGACCATGCTCGCGGCCGGCACCGTCGGCTTCTGCGCGAACCACTGCGAGCCGAGCAGGCCCGATTCCTCGGCGGTCACCGCGACGAACAGGAGCGTTCGGCGCGGCCGCGGGCCGGCCGCGGCGGCGCGGGCCAGCGCCAGCAGACCGGCACAGCCCGACGCGTTGTCGACGGCACCGTTGTAGATCGCGTCGTCGCCACGCGGCTTGCCGATGCCGAGATGGTCCCAGTGCGCGGTGAGCACGACGTGCTGGTCGCGCAGCTTCGGGTCGCTGCCGGGGAGCACGCCGACCACGTTGCCCGACGGCAGCTCGCGCACGGTGTTGGCGATCGCGAGGTCGAGCGTGACGCCGAGCGGCACCGGGGGCTGCGGAGCCTGCTCCGAACGCGCGCGCAGTGCGTCGAGGTCGTGGCCGCCGAGTGCACACAGCTGCTTCGCCGCGTCCTCGCTGACCCACGAACGGATGCCGAGCGTCGGCGCCCCTTCGGCGAACGGCAGCCAGAAGTTCTCGCGGCCGTGGTTCGCCTGGATCACCTGGAACGGGTAGCCGGCCGACGGCGTCGTGTGGATCACGATCGCGCCGAGCGCCCCGCGGCGCGCCGCCTCCTCGAACTTGTAGCTCCAGCGGCCGTAGTAGAGCCGCGCCTTGCCGGCGAACCTCGCCGGGTCGAACGACGGATCGTCGTTCATCACCAGCAGCACCTTGCCGCGCAGGTCGACGTCGCCGAAGTCGTCCCACTGCTGCTCGGGTGCATGGATGCCGAAGCCGACGAACACCAGCTCGGCGCCGTTCCAGGCCGCGGTCGCATCGGGACTGCCGGCGACCGCGGTGTAGTCGTCGGGGGCGGTGAACTTCGCGTCGCCCTTGCGCCCGTGTGCCTGCAGTGGCGTCGTCACCTCGGAGGTGATGCCGAGGATCGGCACCGGCTGCATCCAGCTGCCGTCGGCGCCGCCGGGCTGCAGGCCGGCGGCCTGCAGCTGGCTGCTGATGTAGGCGCGCGCCAGCTGGTCGCCGCGCGTGCCGGGGCCGCGGCCCTCGAGCAGGTCGTCGGCGAGGAAGCGCACGTGCGCCAGCAGTTCGTCCTTGGTGATCGCCGGCGACGGCTGGGTCGATGGCGCGGGCGAGGGCGGGGCCGATGGCGACTGGGCGTGAGCCGCGGCGGCCAGGACCACCACGACGAGAGCGGCGGGGAGCGTCTTCATGCGCGAACCGGACACGCTACCGCAGGAACGCGGCGAGGCGAGCCGTCACCAGGCGAACACGCCGAGTCGCGCCATCTGGCGGCGCAGGGTCGAAAGCTGCCGTTCGACCAGGCCGAGCTCGACCAGCTCTTCGACGAGCTGCACGTTGCTGCGCTCGAGGAAACCCTGCTTCAGGATGCCGAGACCCGCGTCGCCCGGGGTGCCCGAACGGGGTCGGCAGTCCGCGTGGCGCGGCTGCAGCAGGTTGCCGCCGATCGGTTCGAGTTCGTCGGTGTCGACGAACCTGTGCAGCACGAGCTGGCCGCGCTGGCAGCTCTGGTCGGGGTTGCCGGCGGTCCGCACGCAGACACGGCCCTCGGGATCGATCGCGACCTCGAGCGTGTCGTCGGGGATCTGGATCGGCGGCTGCAGCACGAATCCGTCGCCGAGCACGAGCTGACCCGCGGGCGAGACCAGGAAGTGCGAGTCGCGCGTGTAGGCGATGCGGCCGTCGGCCTGCAGCACTGCGTAGAAGCCGTCCCCGTCGATGGCGACGTCGAGGACGCGCTCGGTGACCTCGAGGGCTCCCGTGGTCTGCCGCGTGACGATCCCTCGGGCGATCGGCAGCTCCAGGCCGGTGCTCGGCTGCAGCTCGGTGGAGAAGCGCAGCGAGCGGCGGCGATAGCCGGGAACGGGCACGTTGGCCACGTTCTCGAGCAGGAGGGAACGCTGCTGCTCGAGGATCAGCAAGGCCTGCTGCAGCGCGCGCAGCACTGCCTGGTCGGCGAGCGGCTTGCCCTTCGCGGTGGCGTCGCTCGCCTGTGCCGTTCCATCGGTCCGCCCAGCGGGCCGCGGGCCTTCGAGGCTCTCGGCGATGCGCACCAGCAATGCGGTCTGGTCCAAGCTGGCGATCTGCTCGGCGGAAAGGTCGCTGTGCGTGGCGAGCCGCTGCAGCAGGGCGTGTTGCTGGTTCTCGACGATTCGCAGGCGCTCCTCGAGCCGCGCGACGAGGGCTGCCTCGTCGGTCGGCGGCAGTGGGGCCGGCGGCGGGACGCGGCAGCCGGTCAGCAGGACGATTGCGAAGGAGCACGCCGCAGCAGCACGTTCTCGCATGGGGACGCTCGGTGTCGGGATGCGCGGCACGGGGGCGGCCGCTGTGCAGTCCTTCGACGGAGCTCCGGTCCCGGCTTGAGGCACGTGTGCCCGTGCGTCACTCGCCGAGCAGGAACGACAGGTCGCTGGGCGGCACGAATTCCTGCGGTGCCTGCCCGCGGCGGAACAGCCGCGCGTTGGTCGTGCCGAGCAGCGTCGCCTGCTTGCCCTCGACGCGCAGCATGCAACCTTCGCGCAGGCCGAGCACCGGCGTGTCGTGCTCTTCGTGGAACTGGCGCAGCCGTTCCTCGCGCGTCTCGCCCATGTGCTTGCTGGTCGGATCCGGATCGAGGTAGTGCGGGTTGATCTGGAACGGCACCAGCTGCAGTGCCGCGAACGACGGCGGCTGCACGATCGGCATGTCGTTGGTGGTGCGGATCGACAGCGTCGCGACGTTGGTGCCGGCACTGCTGCCGATGTACGGCATGCCCTGCAGCGCGCGCCGCTGGATCGCCGGCAGCAGCGAGTGCTCGTAGAGGGCGTTCAGCAGCCGGAAGGTGTTGCCGCCGCCGACGAACACCGCGTCGGCTCCGTCGACCGCGCGCGGGCCGTGGTCGCAGGTGTGCACCGAGACGAGCTCGTGGCCGAGGGCCTCGAATGCCGTCTTCGCCTTCGCCGCGTAGCCGTCGTGGTCGGCGAGTGCGTACGGCACGAACAGCACGCGCCGCCTGCCACCGAGGAAGTCGCGGATCTGGGCTCTGCAGTGCTCGAGGTAGCCACCGCCGTGCATCGTCGAGTTGCTGATCAGCAGGAGGCGCACGTTGGCACGGTCGACCACCCGGATCCCCTCGGCGAGCGCCTGCCGCAAGGTCGGCAGGTCGGCGCCGAGCTTGGCGAGGATCTGGGCCGGCATCGACTCGGGAACGGCGGCGAGGCCGAGCAGCAGGTGCACGCTGCCGAGGTGGCGATCCGTACGGGCCGCGGCTTCGCCCATCATCGCCTCGAGCACGCGCTTGGCCTCGGGCGTGAACGGCAGCTGGCTCCTGCCCTCGGCGGGTTCGTGGCCGGGTGGCAGCGCCGACTGCAGGGCCAGCCGGAGCGACTCGCGGTCGACGCCGGCGCGGCGCAGGACGAGGTCGGCGTCGGTGTGCTCCTGGGACAGCAGGCCGAGCAGCAGGTGCTCGGGCGCGATCGCCGGGTGCCGCAGCCGCAGCGTGTGCAGCCGCGCCTGCGCCATCGCCTGGCGGGCGTGGTCGGAGAAGCGTTCGAACATGGCGGCGGAGCATACGGCGGCTCCGCCGCGCGGCCTCAGGTGCGGAAGTGCGGAGAGTGTGTGTGCCTGCGCCCCGAGGCGGCACGGTTCCGGGCAGCCGCGCTCACCAGAACCCTACGACTCCGGCGATCCGTCCGTCGGCAGCGAACGTGACGACGTTCGTACCCTGGCCACGTTCGGTGCCCTGGGCGTCCTGCGCGCGCCAGCCGACCAGCGCGGTGCCCTGGCAGTGACGCACCGGGCCGGTGCGTGCCATCGTCGTGCCGGGGGCCATGCGCAGGCAGATGCCGATGTGCTGGTGCAGATCGGCGCGGCCGACGAGACACGACCAGCGATCCTGCAGGCGCACCGTGTCGGTGGTGCAGCGGGCGAGCCGGTCGCCTCGGGATGCGTCGTCGGCGTCGTTCCAGGCCAGGAACCAGGCGTCGAGCATCGCCTCGGCCTGCGCGTGCGCGGCGTCGGCGGCCAGGTTCGCGAGTTGCGCCAGGTGGAAGCGCCAGCCGGCGTCGAACGGGGCCCGCTGCGCGTCGTCCGCGAACGCGTGGCGCACGGTGATGACGCAGCCGTCCGCCGCGTCGGCGAGGGCGAGGGTCACCAGCGAGCCCTCGCGGGCGATCGGCTTGTTCGGGTCGTCGTAGCCCCACGTGAAGGACAGCGACGTGCCGGCGACGATCTCGCGCACGGTGCCGTGCACGGTGACACCGTTCGGGTGCACGATGCGCACCGGGCCGCCGGGTTCGGGGGCCACGGTCGAGCCCGCGCCCCACCAGGCGGCGAACCGCGCGTTCTCGACGAAGTGGGCGAAGGCGACCGGGCGCGGCGCCGCGAGCGGCACCGAGCGAACCAGTACGGCAGGCAGGTCGTTCACGGCAGCAACGCCTCCAGGCGCTTGGCGAGCTCCTTCTCCCCCCTGGTCTTCAGCGTGCGCGCGACGCGCAGGATCAGGCCGCGTGGGTCGCGGCCGAGACCGTCCTTCTGGTCGAGGCTCGCCGGCCGCAGCGCCGCGGCGCGCAGCAGGTCGTCGACCGCGCCTTCGTCCTCGCCGGCCTCGAAGCGCACGATCGCGCGGCCGGCCAGCGCGAGCACCACGAAGTGATGGCTGTTGTCGGCGTAGTCCGGGTTCTGCTCGACGCTGCGCGTGAAGCGCGCGATCGCCTGCTCGTAGGCGGCCCGCGCCGCTGGGCCGTCCTTCTCGCGCACTCGCACCTCCGCGATCATCAGCTCGGCGTAGCCGGCGTACCACGCGGCGTCGGCGCGGTCGCCGTGCTTCGCCAGGAACGCGTCGTACTCGGCTCGCAGCCGCAGCGTGTCGAAGTCGGCGAGCAGCCGGGTGCGGAGCACGTGGTGGCCCTGCAGCGAACCGGGGAAGCGCTCGAGCAGGGTCGCTGCGTCGTGCCGGGCGCGGCGCCGCAGCCCGAGCACGTCGTAGAGGGTCACGGCCTGGGTGGCGGTCGGCTCGCCGAGCGCGTCGTGGGCGGCGAGGGTCGTGGTCGCCTGCAGCACGCGCGCCAGCGGGGTCGCGACCTCGGCCTGCGGCTCCGCCTGCAGCCGTTCGTAGGCCCAGCGGGTCGACATCGCGACCAGGGTGTCGAGGAACGTGCGGGCGAGCCACGCGTCCGGGCGGCGTTCGCCGGTCGCGGTCGACAGCGCCACCGCGGTGGCCTCGTTCGCCGTCTTCGCATCGCCGCGCAGCCACGCGGCGACGGCGCGCACTGCCGCGGCCTCCGGGGCGAGGCCCGCGTCCTGCACGCGGCTCGCGGCGCGCTGCGCCTCCTCGAGCCAGAGCTCGACGCCCTTGCCTCCCTCGGCGATCAGCAGCTGGGCCAGCATCAGGTCGGCGATCGACTGCTGCAGCCGGGCCGCCGCGTCGTCCGGGCGGTCGGCGACCGCCTTGTCGAGCTGGTCGAGCCAGCGTTCGACGGCGTCGCGGTCGTCGGCGTCGGCCCCGGCCGGTTGCCACGCGTTGCTCCACGGGGCGGGCAGCGCCACGTCCGGGGCGGCTTCGAGGTGCGCGGCCAGCCGCTTGGCCACGGGATCGCTGGCGCCGAGCTTCGTCAGCAACGTGCGCAAGGTCGCCTGCACGCCTTCGTCGTCGCTGCGTGCCAGCAGGTCCTCGGCGAGCTGGCGCACTTCGATTCCGGCGAACGACGCGAGGGCCGCCGCGACCAGACGTTCGTCCGCGACGGCTCCGGAGCGCAGCGCTTCGCGCAGCAGGTCGACCGGTGGGGCGGCCGCCGTCGCCGCCGCGCGCAGCACGGCGTCCCGTTCGGCGCGGTCGCCGTTCCGGTAGCGCTGCTCGACGCGCAGCCGCGCCGCGGCGTCGCGCCGCGCGAACAGCTGCGCCAGGTCGTCGCTCGCTTCCAGGCTGCCGGGTCGCGCCGTGCCCCGATGCTCCTGCACGGCGTCGATCGCGGTCTGCATGCTGGCGTCGAGGAAGCGATCGAACAGCACCCTGCCGTCCGGCGTGACGCCGATGTGGCGCGGCGCGTAGCGTTGGCCCTTGAACCACTTCTCGTAGAGCCGCGGTTCGATCGCCATGTGTTCGCCGCAGGTACAGCCGGGGAAGCGCGGGCACTCGATGCGGCGGCCCCGTTCGTCGTGGTCGAACGGGTTGTGGCGGTTCAGCGACGCGACCACGCAGATCCAGCCCTCGGTCAGCGCCACGAACTCCGGATCGCGGTAGACGGTGGTCGCGAAGCGGTCGTTGAAGGTCTCGCCGTCGTCGTTGACGACCACCAGCAGCGGCAGGCCGCTCGCCTGTTGTGCTGCCAACGCGTCGTCGAGCGTGCGCTGCCAGACGATTCGGGGCGGTTCGGCCGTAGCCCTCGGCGTCGCCGGCGGGGTGGGTTCCTGTGGGAACGCGAGGGCCAGGGAACAGAACCAGACGGTGGCGGCCAGCGGCATGGTGGCGATCCTACGGCGGTCGGGTAGAACCGCGAAGCTGCCGCGATCGCGGCGCTGGAGGTCCTCATGGTGCGTGGCTGGATGCTGTGGCTCGTGGTCCTGGGAGCCCTGTCGGCGGGTTGCCAGGCGTCGTTCGGCGAAGGGGTGACGAAGCCCGGGGTGATGGTGGAAGCCGACGACGTGACCAACGGTCTCGTCAACGGCACCGCGGCGGCGAGCCCGGCCCCGTCGCAGGACAACGCCGGCTTCGACGACTACGGGCCGAGGAGGGGTGGGCCGCGCGAGTCGGCCGCCGCCGCCCCGGAGCGGCTGCTGATCCAGCGTGGCAGCATCCGGCTCGAGGTCGTGCGACCCGAGGACAGCGCGCGCGAGTTCCTCACCGAGGTCAAGGCACGCGGTGGCTACCTGCAGACGCAGACCGGCACGTCGCTGACGGTGCGGCTGCCGGCGGCGTCGTTCGACGAGGTGTTCACGCTGCTGCGCGGCAAGGGGCGGGTGCTCGACGAGAAGCGCGAAGCCAACGACGTGACCGAGGAGTTCGTCGATCTCGGCATCCGCATCGACACGGCGCGCAAGGCGCGCGAGCGGCTGCTCGAGGTGCTGCAGAAGGCCGAGAAGGTCGAGGACATCCTGAAGGTCGAGGCCGAGCTGCGGCGGCTCACCGAGGAGATCGAGCGCATGGAGGGCCGCAAGAAGTTCCTCGCCGACCAGGTGGCGATGGCGACGCTCGCGGTGGCGTTCGTCGCCAAGGTCGAAGCGGCGGCGCCGCCGCCGCCGAAGCGTTCGCGGGTGCGCAGCCAGTTCGACTGGATCAACCGCGTCGGCCCCGAGTCGCTGCTGGAGGACCGCTGAGATGCGCACGTTCCTGAGGAATGGGTTCCTGTTGGCGTTGGTGCTGCTGGCGGGCTGTGCGACCACGATGGAGTTGCCGCCGGACTTCGCGCAGCTGCTCGGACGCGCCGAGTTCCGCGCGACGACGTCCGACGACGCGGTGTTGCAGGTCCGCGAGGTGCTCGATCCGACCGTGAAGTCGGACGCGAAGTTCTGGATCGACGCGCTGCGCTCCGACTTCGTCGGGCAGCGTGGCTACGTCGAGACCGGTGCTGGCGAGGTCACCGATGGGGAAGGTGCGCTCGGGCAGTGGGTCGAGTTCACCGGCGTGCTGCGCGGCGAGAAGGTCGGCTACCTGGTCGCGGTGTGGGTGCGGCGCGGGGGACTGTTCGGGCTCGGCAAGGCGCGGCTGCGCGTGGTCGAGTTCGGCGGGCGCGAAGCGGTCTACGGGGCGCGGGTCGAGGCGGTGAAGAAGGCGCTCGCGACCGTGCGGGGGTGAGTGGTTCGCCTCGCCAGCGCGCAACAGGCCTGGAGCAACATGTCCCTTGCAAGCCGCGGGGGGGGGGGCGCTACCCTCCCCCCGGGCCACCAGTTCGGTGGCTGATGCATGACCCAGAAGAGGGGGTTCAAGTGAAGAAGGTGGCGATCTCAACAGTCTTCTTGGCGCTCGGTGCCGCAGCTTCGCTGGCGCAACAACCGCAGCAGGACTGGCAGGTAAGGGTGCTGGACCTCGCGACTGGCCAGGGGGTGCCAAACGCCATCGTCGATGCACGCACGAGCAGGACGCATGGTGTAACGGATGCAGACGGGCTGGTGGTGCTTCAGGTGCTCGGAAACGGCAAGGGAGAAGATGTGCTGGTGCACGGCAACGCGAGCTACGGATACACGGCAGGGCACTACCACACGGGTCTACCCAGGACGCTCTGGCTGGTGCCGAACTCGATGTATCACAAGACTGGTGTGATTCCGAAGAGTGGCACTGTCGCACCGATCGTCTTTCAGGGGGTCACCCAGAGTTGTTTTGGGCCGAATCCATACACCATCGAAGTGGAGGTTCCCCCCAATGTGCTGCCGGAGCCGGCTGAGTTCTGGATCGTGCCCGTGCCCGCCCATGCAACGCCCTATCCGGTCGGGGCAGATGCCGCAGTAGCTGCAGCAGCCGCGCAGTTCACGGTGGAGTTGAAGGACGCATCGGGCAGAGACATTGCAGCTGTGCTGCCTGAGCCAGGGATCGTCGTTCGGTTCTCTCCAACTTGGCACACCTACGGGCAGATCGCGCAGCATCAAGACCTCGTCAGGGCGACGCAGTATCGACTCACCCGGACATCGCAGAGCTGGGACTCTCAGCCTGATCAGTGCTACTACGACCCAGCATCCGGGATGTTCACTGCACACCTGCGTGCGTGCTCATGGTGGGTGATACTGCCTTTCGTCCCGTTTCTCGCGGGTGATAGCAGACAACCAACCCCTACCTCGCCCAAGCCCCCCGCTCCCGAGTTCGACATTATCCTGTCGGACTGTGCGAAGTCATCGCTCGTATCCTCCACCTTCGTGACCTGCGGCCTAATCAGTGGAGGGGCTTGCACGGCATCGATTGGCAACAATGGCAAGGTGTCCTTCTCTGCACAGGCAGTTGCCAGCATCACGGCCACCCTGGGCCTTTCTCCCAGCGACTACGTGGGGTTCCTCGTCCGGCTGAATGCGAGTCTCGGTGGGACTGCTTCTGCCAATGCTCAGGGGGGCTTCGACGTGAGCATCGAAGGTGTGACGACCGGAGCTCTCAACAACGGCGACAGCGCTGGGCCAAGCTCCACCTGCTATTCTGGTGAGGCGAGCATAGGCCTATGGAACAAGGTCTACACACTCAAGTGCGGGACGGCCACCTTCCCGCTGGTGATCCCACAGGGGATCGTGAAGAAGTACTGCCTGTCACGGGATGGCAACTGCGGCGAAGAGTGCGGACTGTGGACGCCCGTGAGGCGCGATAACGTGCTGCCCAAGGGGCTGAAGTTGTGTCCTGGCGACCTCCTGGAGTGCCACTGACGCGGTCCAGTGAGCCGGGCTTCGAGATGTCTCTCAGTTCGGCAGCGGGAACGCTTCGCAGAGCCCCTGCACCGTCTGCCGGAACCGCTCCGGATCCCCGCCGCGCACCAGCCCGATCACCACGTCGGCGACCGCCGCGATCTGCTCCTTGCCGAAGCCGCGCGTCGTCACCGCCGCCGTGCCGAGACGCAGTCCGGACGTCACCATCGGCGGGCGCGGGTCGCCGGGGATCGCGTTCTTGTTGACCGACAGCCCAGCCGCCAACGCCCGCTCCTCGACCTGCGCCCCGGTGACGTCGGTCTTGCGCAGGTCGACCAGCACGATGTGGTTGTCGGTGCCGCCGGTGACGAGGTCCAATCCCGCCCCGAGCAGCCGCTCCGCCAGATGCGCGGCGTTCTCCTTCACGCGCTGCTGGTAGGTCTTGAACTCGGGGCGCAGCGCTTCGCCGAACGCGACCGCCTTGGCGGCGATCTGCTGGACCAGCGGGCCGCCCTGCGAGCCCGGGAACACCGAGCTGTTGACCGGCTTCACCACGTCCTTCTTGGCGAGGATCATCCCGCCGCGCGGCCCGCGCAGCGTCTTGTGGGTCGTCATCGTCACCACGTCGGCGATGCCGATCGGGCTCGGCACGACGCCGGCGGCCATCAGGCCGGCCGGGTGCGCGATGTCGGCCATCAGGACCGCGCCGACCTCGCGGGCGATCGCCGCGAACGCCGCGTAGTCGATGTTGCGGCTGTAGCTGCTGCCGCCGGCGATCAGCACCTTCGGCTGGTGCTCCTTGCAGAGCCGGCGGACCTCGTCGAGGTCGATGCGGCCGGTACCGTCGACGCCGTACTGCTTCGCCTGGAACACCATCCCGGTGTGGCTCTTGTCGTGGCCGTGGCTCAGGTGCCCGCCGGCCTTCAGCGCCATGCCGACGATGCGTCCGTTCGGGCCGGCCAGCGCCAGCAGGGCCGACAGGTTGGCGGTCGTGCCGGAGTGCGGCTGCACGTTCGCCTCCTCGGCGCCGGCGAACAGCTGCAGCGCGCGCTGCCGGGCCAGGTCCTCGAGGGCGTCGGCGACCTCGCAGCCGCCGTAGTAGCGCTTGTGCGGGTAGCCCTCGGCGTACTTGTCGGTGATCCGGCTGGCCGACGCTTCCCGCACTGCCGCGGAGCAGTGGTTCTCGGACGCGATCAGCGTCAGCGTGGTCGACTGGCGGCGATCTTCCCGCTGCAGGAACGTGAAGACGTCGGGGTCGCGGTGGCGGAGGATGCTGGTTGCAGGGTCGGCGTGGCTCACGGGGCGGGCAGGTTACGCGGCTGCAGCGCGCTCGGCCAGTCGTCGTCGGCGGCGCTGTGCGTACGCGGGCCGGGCCTCGTGGCGGGGCGATCGCGAAAAATGCCGCGGTCGCCCCTGCATCCACCTTCCGACTTGGTGTTGAATCCCGCCCTCGCGGCCACGGCGGCCGGCGGCACACGGTGTGACCGTCGTCCGAGCGAACGCGAGCCTGGAGCCACCCTGAATTGAGCACTCCGCCGAAGGACCTTCGCGCCTGGACCATCCGCGACAGCGTGGAGCTGTACCAACTCGCCGCCTGGGGCGGTGACTCGTACGCGATCGACGACCGCGGCGACCTGATGGTGCAGCCGATGGGCAAGGGCGGCCCGAAGTTCTCCCTGCCCGAGCTGGTCGAGGACCTGCGCAACCGCGGCATCGAACTGCCGGTGCTGCTGCGCATCTCCGACATCCTGCAGCTGCGCGTGCAGGCACTGTCGGGCGCGTTCAAGCGGGCCATCGACGAGTGCGGCTACAAGGGGCGCTACCGGCCGGTGTTCCCGATCAAGGTCAACCAGCAGCGCGACGTCGTCGAGGAGCTGGTCGACTTCGGCAAGGACCATGCGCTCGGTCTCGAGGCCGGCAGCAAGCCGGAACTGCTGATCGTGCTCGCGCACATGACCAACCCCGAGGGGCTGATCATCTGCAACGGCTACAAGGACGTCAGCTTCATCGAGACCGCGATGCTGGCCCAGAAGATGGGCCTGCACACGATCATCGTCGTCGACCGCTACGAAGAGCTCGAAACGGTGCTGACCGTCAGCAAGCGCTTCGACCTGCGACCGCACATCGGCATCCGCGCGAAGCTGGCCAGCCGCGGGGCGGGCAAGTGGCAGGAGTCGGGGGGCGAGAAGAGCAAATTCGGCCTGACCGCCGCCGAGATCGTGCAGGTGGTGGAGCGTCTGAAGGAGGTCGACATGCTCGACTGCCTCGAGCTGCTCCACTTCCACATCGGCAGCCAGATCACCGCGATCCGGGCCATCAAGGACGCGTTGAAGGAGGCGACCCGCTTCTACACCGAGCTGCACGACCTCGGCGCGGGCCTGAAGTTCCTCGACGTCGGCGGCGGCCTCGCGGTCGACTACGACGGCTCGCAGACGAACTTCCACAGCTCGGCCAACTACTCGCACCAGGAGTACGCCAACGACGTGGTGTTCGCCGTGCAGCAGGCTTGCGACGAGAAGGGCATCGCGCACCCGGACATCGTCAGCGAGTCGGGCCGCGCACTCACCGCGCACCACGCGATCCTGGTCTACGACGTGCTGGGCGTCAGCAAGCAGAACGTCGACGTGCCGAAGGGTGCCGCCGAGCACGAGGACAGCACCATCGCCAACATGGTGCAGATCCTGAAGGACGTCAGCCTGAAGAACTTCCAGGAGAGCTACCACGACGCGCTGCAGCTGAAGGAAGAGGCGATCAGCCTGTTCAACCTCGGCTACCTGGACCTGAAGGGCCGCGCGATCGCCGAGAACCTGTTCTGGTGCATCTGCGACAAGATCCGCCTGATCGTCAACACGCTCGACTACGTGCCGGACGAGCTGCAAGGCCTCGAGCGCGCGCTGGCCGACACCTACTACTGCAACTTCTCGGTGTTCCAGAGCGCCCCCGACCACTGGGCGGTGAAGCAGCTGTTCCCGACGATGCCGATCCACCGGCTGAACGAACGGCCGACCCGGCGCGCGATCCTCGCGGACCTCACCTGCGACAGCGACGGCAAGGTCGACAAGTTCATCGACCTGCGCGACGTCAAGAACGTGCTCGAGGTGCACCCGGTGACGCCGGGCAAGCCGTACTACCTGGCGATGTTCCTGGTCGGTGCCTACCAGGAGATCCTCGGCGACCTGCACAACCTGTTCGGCGACACCAACGCGATCCACATCTCGATGGACGAACAGCACGGCTACCGCATCGAGCGCGTGATCGAGGGCGACTCGATCACCGAGGTGCTGAGCTACGTGCAGTACGACAAGCAGGACCTGATCCGGCGCATGCGCGGCCGCCTCGAGCAGGCCGTGCGCACCGGCAAGGTCAACATGCGCGAGTCGGCGCTGCTGATGCGCCGCTACGAGGAAGGTCTCGCCGCCTACACCTACCTCGCCGACGACGACGCCGTGTTCGGCAATGGCGACGGCGCCCCGGTGGTCTCGCTGCCCGCCGGTGCCGCGTTGCCAGCGGTGCCGATGCCGACCCCGGAGAGTGGGTCGGTGCACGAGTCGTTGCCGCCCGCCTGACCCGACTTATCCGTGGGAGCCGGCCCGGTCGGCTCCACCCCTCCACGACGCCGTCCCGCCGCGCCACGAGCGCGCCAAGCCCCGATGCACGCCGCCGTCTTCGTCGACTTCGAGAACCTGTTCCTGTCGCTGCGCAATCGCGAGGAACTGCTGGGCCAGCGCACCCGAGAGTCCAGCCTGTCGATCCTCGAGAACCTGAAGGTCAAGCTGCAGTCCGACAAGGCGCCGATGGTGCTCGGCCGCTCGTACGCGGCCTTCGACACCTACCCCGGCATGGAGGTCGCGCACGACCTGGCGCTGATGGGCTTCGACCCGCAGTACGTGCTGACCGGCCACGGCGGCAAGAACTCGGCGGACGTGCAGCTCGCCTGCGACGTCTGCCGCGTGCTCTACCGGCGCCCGGACATCGACGCGATCGTGATCGTGTCCGGCGACCGCGACTTCATCCCGATCGCGCGCCAGGTGCTCGAGGAGAACCGCGAACTGCGCGTCGTCGCGATCCCCGACACGACCAGCGGCGACCTGCGCATGCGGGTCGGCGCCGAGCGCTTCTGGAACGCGCTCGACCTGATCGGCGGCGAAGTGCGGCAGAAGGCGCGGCCGGCCGCGGCGACGAACGGTGGGGCCGTCGAAGCTCCGGCGGTGTTGGTCGAGGCGGTCGCAGGTAGCGGCCTCGTCGCAGCGGTTGCCAGCCCGGCCGTGGTCGAGGAGAGCAAGCCACTCGGGGGCCGCCATCGCGCGTCGATCGTCGGCCACATCCCGGTGACCTGGCGCACCGGCGAGGAGTCGCCCGGCGAAACCGAACTGTACACCCGGCTCGGCCAGTGCATCGACCTGATCCTGCGCGCCCAGGTGCGGCACGGCAGCCCGGAAGTGTGGCTGTCGCCGTTCCTGAAGGGGGCGATGAGCCAGCACTTCAGTGGCCTCGTGCATCCTGAGCGCCGCGCCCTGATCAACGAGTTGCGCAACCGCGGCGTGATCCGCATCGAGGAGCGCGAGAACCAGTATGCCGACCACCCCTACTCGGTGATCGTGCTCGACCCGAACCACCCGATGGTCGTAGCGGCCGTCGAACGCGCCAAGCGCCGCGAGGAAGCCAAGTGAACCAGCCATCCGGGAACCGCGTCGTCTCGTCGCCCCTCGCCGCCACCGCGGCCATGCTCGCTGCTCTGGGCTCGCTCGCGGCGCAGTCGTTCTCCGACTTCGTCGACCAACGCAAGTCGACGCAGCCCTACGCGAAGGTGCTGCAGATCGAAGCCGGGGCGATCGGCGTCGAGCCCGACGACGGCGATCCGGCGGCCGGACTCGACCGCGATGTCAGCTGGGACGCGCGGCTGTGGTACCGCAACGAGGCGTTCGGCTCGCGCCGCGGCACGCTCGAAGGCTACGCCGGTCGCGACGGCCTCTACGCGTCGCTGCAGGACGGCAAGCTGGTCGGCGACGACACGGTGACGCGGCTAGAGTTCCGCGGCCGGCCGTGGGTGTTCTACCGCGACGCCTTCTACCGCGACGACCAGCTGGTGCCGAACGGCTTCTACGAAGGCTCCGACTACGAAGCCTACGCCGGTTTCGGCAAGGACCAGCAGAACCTCTACGTCGAGCTCGGTCCCTACTACCGCAAGCTCGACTTCGAACGTTCGGACCTGACGCCGGGGCCGTCCCAGTTCGTGTTGCCCGACGGCTTCAACGCCTACGGCGTGCGGCTCTACGTCGAACAGTCGACGCTGCAGTTCGATCGCCGCCGCGGCACGATCCGCGACGGCTACGTGCTGTCGCTGTGCGGCGAACGCGAGTGGAACGACAGCGAGGGCGAGTTCGGCAGCAGTGCGTTCGCCACGGCGCTGCCCTCGGCGGTCTGGCGCGTGCGCGGCCGCCTGGACTGGTACATCCAGGCGGCGGACTCGATCACCTGGGAGGTGTTCGCGACCGGCGGCTGGCAGGACGAGAAGGACCGCCTGTGGAACACCGACGGCTCCCGGCCGCTCGGCAACCAGTGGGCCGATGCCCAGGTGCGCCTGCGCCTCGACCTGTCGACTTCGCTGTCGCTGGCGCCGTTCGTGCACGGCCAGTTCTCCCGCACGCTGGACGAGGACGGCTTCTCGTCGACCAAGAACTTCTTCTTCGGCGGTGGCGCCGAGGCCTACCTGCACCTCGGTGAGGTGGTCTCGCTGCACGGGTACTACTCGTACCTCGACAACGAGAACCGCCCCTCGATCCGCATCGACGAAGACCTGCACGGCCAGCACATGTTCTATCTCGGCATGGTGCTGCGTCTGGGCGCGACCCGGCGCTGACGAGCGTCCAGCGATCGAGGGACGCGCGGTGCCGACTCGCTGCGTGGCCGCGAATGCGGCCCCGGACGTGCTGCCGGGGGCCCGCGGCGCTCAGGGCGCGCGCAGGCGCGGCACGAACGACTGGTAGACCGTCTCCAGCCGGTTCTTGCCGTCGTCCTGGTCGGCGCGTCGCAGGTGCGGCACACGCAGCCCGGCGACGGTGCGGTAGTCGCTCCAGGCCTCCTCGATGCGCACCACGCTGCCGTCCTGCAGCGTGGCCCACAGCTCGACGCGCCGCAGCAGGTGCGAGTCGGCGTCGACGTGCACACGCAGCCGATCGCCGCGGCTGCCGAGGGCCTGCAGCACCACGTGCTCCCGATCCTCGACGGCGCGCTTGGCGACGTATTCGAACGGCAGCTCGCCGCGCAGGTGCGCGGCCAGGATCGCCAGCGGGTGGCGCGCTGGCTCGGCGCGCAGCTGCTGCAGTTCGGCGGTCGACAGGTTCACCGTGGTCCCGGACAGCGTCTCGGTGCCGCGCTCGCCCTCGACGGTGGTGACGATGGTCTGGCCGAGCAGTTCGCGGCGCCGCACGAGGCGCCCGTCGAGGAACCAGTCGACGGACTCGCGCACGGGCGGCGCCTCGTCGTGGGCGAGCTCGGCGAGGCACGTCCAGCCTTCGAGGCGCCGCAGCCGCTCGGCGCCCCCGACCGCGTCGATGGCGTGGGCCAGCCACGGAGCGCCGCTCTCGGCGCGTTCCGCCGGCGTGCGCTCGCGGGTGGCCGTCGCCGCCTCGGTCGACTCGAAGCCCGGCGGCAGGACGCGCCAGCGCTGCAGGGGGGCCAGCTCGGCCGGGGCCGTGCCGCCGACGACGATCATCGCCACCGGGGTGGCGAGGAACGCCGTGACCTCGTCGTTGGTCGGGGCGGTCGCACCGCGCGCCACCAACGCGGCGTCGAGGTCGCGCAGCGTCTCGCCGCGCTCGGCGAGGCGCAGTTCGGCGCGCAGCCGCGAACCCGGCTCGAGCAGCGGCAGGCGCGCGGTCAACGGGGCGCGCCGGGCCGCCAGTTCGAGTTCGGAACCGGTCGGCGGCACGTCGCGCAGGGACTCACGAGCCAGCTGCAGGCAGCGCCAGGCGAGTGCTGCTTCGGCGGCGTCGAGTTCGGCGCGCAGCAGCAGCGCCGCCGTGTCGCCGGCGTCGACGACGACCACACGCCAGCGCACGTGGCCGATACCGAGCTGCAGCTGGAAGCGTTCGAGGCGGCCGCCGGTGCCGTCGAGGCTGAGGCAGTCCTGCAGCACGAAGGCCGCCGCACTCGCCTTCGCCGTCGGCGGCAGCTCCAGCAACAGGCCGACCTCGCAGCGACCGGCCGCATCGGGCGTCCAGTGCACCGCCGACTCGGTGGCCCGGCTGCGCCGGGCGGCCGGCGCCGGGGCGCTCGGCGGCTTCCAGCGTTCGAGGTCGGCCGCCCCGCCGCTGCGCAGCGCCGCCAGCACGGTCGCGGGGGCGAGGTCGCTCTCGACCTGCACCCGCAGCGACTCGGGCCGGTAGTGCCGCGCGTGGAACGCGGCCACTTCGCTGGCGTCGCGGTCCTGCAGTTCGCCGAGGTGGCGACTGGTGTCGTTCGTGCCGCGCAGCAGCAGGCCGGCCAGGGCCAGCACCGGCTCGCGGGCGAACTCGGCAGCGTTCCGCTGCAGGCACATGGCCCGCACCCGATCGACCTGGCTGCGCGAGGCAGGTGCGGTGGTCAGGGCGGAGGCCAGCGCGGTCGCGGCCTCGAGCCAGCGAGTGCTCGGCACACGCACGTCGAACGTGGTGGTGTCGGCGCCGACCTGGAGTTGCAACGTGCCGCCGAGCCCCTCGACGATCTGGCGGAGGCTGCCCCGGCCGCGCGCGGGATCGGCGGTCTCGACCAGCACGTGGGCGGTCAGCTCGGCGAGCCCCTGGGCCTGGGCCAGCGCGCCCGCCTGCAGGTTCGCCTGCAGCCGCACCAGCCGGCCGGCCGGGGCCTGGCGCAGGAACACGGTGACGCCGTTGGCGAGGCGCTGCAGGGTCACGGGAGCGGCGGCGGCGGGGCCGGGTGCCGGGTCCGTCGTCGGTGGTGGGGTTGCCGCGGGCGGCGGATCCGTCGGGCGGGGCGTCGGCGGTTCGGCGGGTCGCGGCGGCGGCGAACCAGCGCACGCGGCCAGCACCAGGAACGTCACCACGGGCAGCGGACCGGGCCTCATCGCACGCCCTCCACCAGCGCCGACGGCCCGCGCAGCAGTTCGCTCGTCAGGCGTTGCACGGCCTCGGCGGTCGGTGCCGTCGCGGTCGTGCTGCCCGGCGCCTGCAGTTCGCGCGCCGCCAGCGCGCTGGCCAGCCGCCGCGGTTCGTCGCCGAGGTCGAGGCGCTGCCGCCGCCAGCGTTCGAGCTCCGCCGCGATCCCCTTCGTGTCGAGTGGGCCCTGCGCGACCTTGGTGCACGCCGCGCGCACGGCGTCGGCGAGCCCGGGGCCACCGCCGCGGTCGAGCACTTCCAGCAGCAACATGCCTTGCGCCGCGGGCCGCAGCGGCCACGGGGCCCGCACTGCGACCTGCACGTTCGCCCGTTGGCCGCGCAGCTCCTGGACCAACGGTCCCGCCGCATCGCCGAGCAAAAGGCTCACCACCTGCAGGGCCGTGGCGTCGAGTTCCGCCGGCAGCGGGAACGCGACCAGCACGGCCGGGTCGACGAAGCCCGGCACCTGCGAGCGGCGGAGGCCCTGCAGCGGGTGCGGCGACGGCGTTGCCATCGCTGCGGGAGCCGGCAGGTCGGTGCGCTGGAACGCGGCGCGCAGTGCGTTGCTGGTCGCCTCGGCGTCGAAGTCGCCGACCAGCACGTGCACGGTGCGGCTCGGGTGCTGGGTCGCGGCCCACACGGCCAGCGCCTCGGCGTGGCGTGGTGCCGCGGTTGCAGCGGCCTCGCGGCGCTGGGCGAGCGGATGGTTCGGCCAGGTCAGGGCGAGCAGTTCGGTGGCGAGTGGTGCGAACGGGTCGGCGGCGCTGCGGCGTTCGCTCGGCAGTGCGGCCCAGGCGGCGGCGAGGCCGCGCAGGGCTGTGTCCTCGCGCCGTTCGACCAGCATCGCGGCGACCGCCGGGATCGCGCTCGCGAGCGTTGTCAGCGTGAACACGCCGCACGGGCCGATCGACGCGACCTCCGGGCGATGGGCGGGCAGCGTCGCCAGCACTCGGTCGAAGCGGGCCGGATCGCCGAGGGCCGCGGCCTGCTGTTCGAGGGTCGCGAGCCGGGCGATCGCCTGGCCGTCGGCCGTGCTCTTCGCCAGCGCGGCCCGCGCCTCGTCGAGCGCTGCCAGCGCATTGCGTTCGGCTGCGGCATCGAGGCTGCCGGTGCGGAACGTGCCGAACCGGGCCTGCTGCAGGACCAGGTGGGCGAGGCCGGGATGGCCGGGCGGGTCGTCCAGGCCGTCGAGCCAGCTGGCGATCGCCCAGTGGACCTGCGGTTCGGTCGGGTCGACGCAGAGCACGAAACGGCTGCCGTCGGCGGTCGTCAGCGTCGTGACCTGCGCCCGGGCGGATCCGGTGCTCACGATCGGGGCCAGCAACGCCGCCGTCAGCAGCACCGCGCCGAACCGGGGCGGATCACGCCGAGCCGGCTTCGCTGCTCGCTTCGGCGCCCGAGCCGTCGCTGCTGTTGCGTTGCTGCCGGCCGGACCGGGGGCTGCACACGCCGCGCTTGCTGGCGGCCACGAACTCGACGATCTCCCGGCACACGTCCTCGCGGTGGAGGGCACTGCTGCGGACGAACTCGAGGCGCTGGTGCAGGGTTCCGGCACGCCAGAAGAGTAAGCGGAACACCCGCTTGACGAGAGCCTTCTGTTCGGCCGAGAAGCCGTTGCGCTGCATGCCGACGAGGTTGACCGCG
>JAEUHU010000255.1 GCA_016793305.1 Planctomycetota bacterium | reverse complement strand
CGCATCGCCGCCGCCGGTCAACACTCCCACCCTGATGCTCAAGCCGAGCCTCCCAGACTGCTGTCGTCGTCGATCGGATACTTCGGTCCCGTGAACGGGGCCGGGTCGTCGGGCGGCGGGATGTCCGCCGCCTTCTTGCCGAGCTTGCCGGCGAACCCCTGGAACTCCAGGTCGAACTCCGGCATCCCCCCATCGAGCGGCCGCACCATCTCGCCGAAACGATCCGTGAGCGCCTGGCGGAGCCGCTGGCTCGCAGCCAGGTTGTTGGCGCCCTCGGCGCACTGGAACATCGCCGTGACCGCGAGACGCTTGCCCGATCGGGTGTCGACCTGGATGCGCAGCCTGGTGATCTCGGGCAGGGCTTCGCCCGCACTGCGCAGACCGTTCTCGAGCGCTTCGCGCGCGACCCGGATGGGCCCCGACGGGGTGTCGCTGACCACCCAGTTGGTCGGCAGCGGCTGCTCGCGGCGGCGCACCAACCACGCGAAGTTCCACAGCAACAGAACCACGGCGCCGGCCAGGGCTGCGTAGGTGGCGGGGCGGGCGAGTGGCAGCACGGCGACCCGTTCGCCGAAGTCCACCCCGGCCGGCAGCGGCCCGCCGAGCAGGGTCGGCTGCAAGAACACCAGCAAGTACCAGGCGGCGAGCCCGTTGGCGACCACGAGGTTGGTCACCAGCAGCAGACGGTCGGCGACGCGATGGCGGATGGGGTTCATGCCTGCAACTGCGGCCGCCCCAGCGTCACCGCGGCGTGAAGTAGCGCTCGATGAAGCCGGTGTCGATGTCGCCGGCGGCGAAGTCGCTGTGGTCGAGGATGCGCAGGAACAGCCCCGCGGTCGTCGTGATGCCCTCGAGCGTGAGCTCCGACAGGGCGCGGCGCGCCACCTCGATCGCCTGCTTGCGCGTGTGCCGGTGGATGATCAGCTTGCCGACCATCGAGTCGTAGTGCGGCGGCACGGTGTAGCCCTGGTAGATGTGGCTGTCCCAGCGCACGCCGGGCCCGCCGGGGGCCTGGAACGTGGTGATCTTGCCCGGGCTCGGCTTGAAGTTGTGGTCCGGGTCCTCGGCGTTGATCCGGAACTCCATCGCATGCCCACGCATGCGGATGTCCTCCTGCTTCCAGGACAGCTTGTGTCCCGCGGCGACCAGGATCATCTCGCGGATCAGGTCGGTGTCGGTGACCATCTCGGTGACCGGGTGCTCGACCTGGATGCGCGAGTTGATCTCGATGAAGTAGAAGTTCTTGTTCTTGTCGAGCAGGAACTCGACCGTGCCGGCCGAATGGTAGTTGGCGGCCTTCGCCAACCGCACCGCCGCCTCGCCCATCGCCTGGCGGGTCTTGTCGTCGAGCACCGGGCACGGGCTCTCCTCGACCAGCTTCTGGTGGCGTCGCTGCAGCGAGCAGTCGCGTTCGCCGAGGTGCACGACGTTGCCGTGCTGGTCGGCCATGATCTGGATCTCGACGTGGCGCGGCTTCTCGATGTACTTCTCGAGGTAGACCGTCGAGTCCTTGAACGCCTTCTCGGCCTCGCTGCGGGCCGAGTGGTAGCCGGTGACGAGGCTCGGCTCGTTGTGGGCCACACGCATGCCGCGGCCGCCGCCGCCGGCGGCCGCCTTGACCAGCACCGGGAACCCGATCTTGCGCGCGATCGCCAGCGCGTCCTGTTCGTTCTCGACCGGACCGTCGGAGCCGGGCACGCACGGCACGCCCGCCTCCTTGGCGAGCCGCTTCGCCGCGACCTTGTCGCCGCACTGCGCGATCGCGGTCGGCGACGGGCCGATGAACTTGATGTTGCAGCTCTGGCAGACCTCGGCGAAGTGCTCGTTCTCGCTGAGGAAGCCGTAGCCGGGGTGGATCGCCTCGACGTCGGCGATCTCGGCGGCGGCGATCAGCGCCGGGATGTTGAGGTAGCTCTCGCTGCTCGGCGCCGGACCGATGCAGATCGTCTCGTCGGCGTAGCGCAGGTGCAGCGAGTCCTTGTCGGCCTCGCTGTAGACGGCGACCGACTGGATGCCGAGATCCTTGCACGCGCGCAGGATGCGCAGCGCGATCTCGCCGCGGTTGGCGATCAGGATGCGTTGGAACAT
>JAEUHU010000235.1 GCA_016793305.1 Planctomycetota bacterium | reverse complement strand
GCCTCGGTGAAGCGCTCCGCGGCCTCGGCGAAACGCTGCTGCCGGAGCAGCGCCCACGCGTGCGTGTGCAGCGCTTCGACCAGCCGGCGGTCGTCGCCGACCGTCTCCGCCCGCAGCGCCCGTTCGGCGTTCGCCATGTAGCCCTCGCCGAGCGTGAGGTCGCCGAGCCCGACGAACACCTCGCCGAGGATCAGGGCGACACGCGCCGTGGCGTTCGGGTCGGCCGCGAGCTCCGCGTCCAGGCGCGCGCGTCCGGCCAGCAGCAGCTCCTTCGCCGACAGGTCGCGCGCGCCGGCCGTCTCCGGGCTCGCGGGAACCAGCAGCGTGCGCAGCATCTCGGTGACGCGGTTGGCGACCCGGGCTTCCTCGTTCGCGCGCGTCGCGGCCTGCTGCGCCAGTGCGCTCTGCTGCACGGCAGCCGTCTCGGCGGTGCGCGCGAGGGTCGCCTGCGTGCGGGCATCCGCCTCGGCGCGTTCGGCGTGCAGCGCCCAGCGCACCGACAGCGTGGTGCCGACGACCAGCGCCAGCGTGGCCAGCACGGCGCCGGCGACGAGCCCGCGGTGACGACGCGCGAAGCGAGCCACCAGGTAGCTCGCCGTCGGCGGCCGCGCCTCGATCGGCTGGTGCGCGAGGAAGCGCCGCACGTCGTCGGCGAGGGCCTGCGCCGACGGATAGCGCCGTGCCGGGTCCTTCTGCAGCGCCTTGTGCACGATGGTCGCGAGGTCGCCGCGCAGGCTCTGGTCGACGTCGCCGAGCGGCCGAGGCTCCTGTTCGACGATCGCGCGCAAGCACTGCGTCAGCGGGGCATCGCCGAACTGCAGCGGCGGCTGCCCCGACAACAGCTCGTAGCCGAGTGCGCCGAGCGCGTAGACGTCGCTGCGCACGTCGACCTGGTCGAACGCGCCGTTCGCCTGCTCCGGGCTCATGTAGGCGAGCGTGCCGAGCAGCTGGCCGGTGTGCGTGCGGGCGGTGTGGCCGGCGTCGGCGTCGACGAAGCGCGCGATGCCGAAGTCGAGCACCTTGGCGCGTCCGTGCTCGTCGACCATCACGTTGCCGGGCTTCAGGTCGCGGTGCACGACGCCCTTCTGGTGGGCATGGTGCACGGCATCGCACAGCTCGGCGAACAGGGCGAGGCAGGCACCACGCGACGGCGAGCGTTCGGCGCGCCAGCGATCGAGCGGCAGGCCACGCACCAGCTCCATCGCCAGGAACGGTCGCTCGCCGGGCCCGCTGGTGTCGGTGCCGGCGGCGTGGATCTGCGCGATGCCGGGATGCTGCAGCCGACCGAGCACTTCGGCCTCGAGCGCGAAGCGGGCCCGCGCCTGTGCCCCACCGATGCCGGGCGCCAGCAGCTTCAAGGCGACGTCGCGCGGCGGCTGGTCCTGCCGCGCGCGGTAGACGACGCCCATGCCGCCGCGGCCGAGCACCTCGACGATGTGGAAGCCGCCGATGCGTTCGGGCAGCGCCTCGCCGTCGTCGCCGAGCGTCTGGCGCACGACCGCGAGCCCGGCTTCGCCGAGGAACACATCGCTCTCGTCGGAACGCAGCAGCGCTTCGACCTCGCGCCGCAGCTCGGCGTCGTCGCCACACTCGGCGGCGAGGCAGTGCGCGCGGGCTTCGCCGCTCTGCTCGACGGCGAGCAGGAAGATGCGGTGGATGCGGGCGGCGCGCTCGTGCATGGAATCTCTCGGGTTCACTGGCATCCACAAGGACACTGGCATCCACACGGAATCGGGCACGTGCGGCCGATCATCCGCCGTCCTCGGGCAACTTCGTCTGCAGCCAGGCGCGGGCGAAGCGCCAGTCGGCCTTGACGGTGCTCGGGGCGAGGTCGAGCGCCTGCGCCACCTCCTCGACCAGCAGGCCGCCGAACACACGCAGCTCGACGATCTGTGCCGGCCGCGGATGCTCCGCCGCCAGACGGTCGAGCAGGTCGCTCCACGCGACGACGTCGCCGGTGGTCGCTTCGATCGCATCGACGACGTCGTCGAGCGCCACGCGGGCCTGGCCACTGCCGCGCTTCTGCGCGCGCCGGTCGCGCGCGTGGTTGACCAGCACCTGCCGCATGGCCTTGGTGGCGACGGCGAGGAAGTGCTGGCGGTCGCGCGGCCCGCCGCCGCCGTCGAGCGCCTTCGCCACCTTGAGCCACGCCTCGTGCACCAGCGCGGTCGGCTGCAGCGTGTGGTCGGGCCGGCCGCCGCGCATCAGATGGCCGGCCAGCGCGCGCAGCTCGGCGTAGACCAGCGGCAGCATCTCGTGCATCGCGCCCTGGTCGCCGGCGCGCAGGCGCTGGAGGCAGAGGGTGATCGCGTGCGGGTCGGACATCGCGCGCAGGATACCGGGCCGGGCGACGTTCGCCGCAGCGCTCGCGGCAGCGCCCCGGAGCCACGGCTGGCGACGAGGCGCTGGCCCGAACGAGCGCCGCGAGGCCCGTCACGGGCCGCCGAGGATGCCGCGCACGCCGTTGGCCGTGATGTAGCCGTAGGCGTTGGTCGCCGGCAGCTGCGCGACCGCCGTGGTCGCGTAGAGCGAGAAGCCGGCCAGCGAGTTGTTCAGCGGGATCGAGATGCCCCATGGCGGCGACACGCCGCCGATCGGCGTGTAGAAGGCGATGCCATCGAGGGACGCGCGCAGGCCGCAGCCCGGCAGGCCGGCCCCGGTCAGGTCGTCGATGCCCGGGTCGCTGAAGCCGATCACGTGCACGCCCATCGACGTGTTCGACGGCAGGTTCTCGGCCTGGAACATCCACGACGTGCCGAGCACCGGCCGGGTCAGCGGGGTGAGCGTCAGCGGCGTCTGCTCCGGGCTCGTCGTGAACAGCGGGGCCGTGGCGAAGTCGATGCTGCCCGGATCGAGCGACCCGCCGGGCGGCGTGACGCCGACCAGGTGGCTCGAACCCCACGGGCTGCCGGCGTCCGCGTCGATCGACAGGAAGACGAGCGCGATGTCGCCGGTGGCGAGGTTGCACTGGAACTGCAGCGTGCTCGGGTTGGCGTAGGTGTCCGGGTAGTTCTCGACGTCGCGCCAGGTGACGAACAGCATCGGGCCGAGTTGTTGGACCACCACCTGGCCACTGCCCAGCTCGGTCGGGTTGTAGTCGTGCCACGCGTAGATGCCGCCGAAGGTGCTCTGCAGCATGCCGGTCGGGGTCGGCACGTAGGACAGCGTGCCCGGCGTGTCGATCCCGGGGCCGAAGCCGAGGATGCCGTTGGCGCCGATCGACAGCGTCGGGATCGGCCCGTAAGGCGTCGGCAGCGGTGCCGCCGGGGTGAAGGGCACGAATCCGTCGTCGCCGACCGGGAGCACCGTCGCCGAGGGCGTCGGGGTCACGTAGCTCGCACTCGCCGCCCCGACCTGCCAGGTGCCGAGGTAGCCGTTGGCGACGCGCTGCAGGCGCAGCACGTTGCCGTTCAGCTCCGCCGAGGCGACGGTCGCGTTGGCGTGGTTGGCGTAGAGCGAGTGGTAGGCGCCGCCACAGCCAGCGCCGAGGATCGTGTTGCTGGCGGCCTTGCAGTATTGCACCCGGCCACGCCACATCTTGCCGTTGACGGGCAGGCCCCACGTGAGGGCGAACGGGTAGTACACGCAGATCCCGGTACGGATCTCGATCGTGCCGTCGTTGGCCTGCGGCAGGCCGAGTTGGTTCGTGCCGGCGCGGAACGAGATCAGGTCGCTGACCCCCGAGTAGGTGGCGCCGATGTAGAAGCCCTGGGTGGCGCCAGGGGGGATGACCACGTCCATCGCGATGCCGAGCGGCGAGACGACTTCACCGCCGGCGTGGAACCATGTCGGGTTGGTGCCAAGGTGCGTCCACGCCGCCGGGTTCAACTCGGAACCGTTCCACGTGCCCACCTTGGTGTAGACGTGCACGGGCGTGGTGCCCGCCATCAAAGTCACTTGCTCCAGGCCGGTCACGTGGATCGGCTCGGCGGACACGTTGACGATGTCGAACATGATGCCGCTCTGCCTCTCGCCCGGCCCGGGCTCGGTCAGGAGGCTCGTGCACTGGCCGCTCGCGGCGCCGGTCAGAGCGGCGCCGGCGAGCCAGCCGAGCAGGTGCTTGTGGAGGGAAGAGAGTCTTGCGTTCGTGGTCATGGGTTTCCTTGGTCTCGGTCTGCCCCCATCCACACGGTTCCGGTCGGGCACGGCCGACGCGCTCGCAGGTTTTTCCGGCCCGCAGACGGCAGAACGGGGCCACGACGGCGCGCGCCTGCGCCGCCCTCTGCGCCCCTCGGCGTAGACCCGAACCCACCCCCGACGCACCGCCATGGGAACCAGTGCGCAGTGGCCCCGCTCCGCGAAAGTTCCCTGCCAGCCGGACTTTGCGTGGGAACGATGAACCGCTCCCTCCTCTCCCTGTTCACCCTCCCGGTCTTCGTCGCCGGCTACCTGGCGGCCAACGTCTCGGCCCAGGAGCCGCAGGCCCCCGCCAAGGCGGAGGACTCGGGCTTCCTCACCGGCCTGCGTGGCTTCGAGCACTTCCACGAGCCGGTCGGCCAGCCGCTCTACTTCGAATCCCCGTTCAACGACACCGGCGTGCGGCTCCTGTGGCTGAAGCACTACTTCTCCCGCAACTCGGCGCTGCAGGGCGGCAACGTCGAGGTCTACGCGCTGCAGGCGCGCGTCGCCCTGACCGAACGGCTGTCGTTCATCGCCACGAAGGACGGCTACTCGGAGATCGAGACCGGCGCGTTCGGCGAGGACGAAGGCTGGAACGACCTGGCCGCGGGCTTCAAGTACGTCGCCTACGCCGACAAGCAGACCGACATGGTGATCACGCCGGGCATCCGCCTGATGCTCGACCAGGGCCACCGCCTCTACGGCGTCATCAACGGCAACTGCAACGAGCTCAGCCCGTTCGTCAGCTTCGCGAAGGGCTACGACCGCGCCCACCTGGTCGGCAACGTCACGCTGCGCGTGCCGACCGACGGCGACGACGGCAACACCGTCGGCCACTGGGACCTGCACCTCGACTACGACGTGAACCCCGGCGAACAGGCGGTGTTCGCCCCGGTCGGCGAGATCCACGGTCTGCACTACCTGAGCGACGGCGACGTGGCGCTGCCGATCGGCGGCGGCGACTACACGAACCTCGGCTCGCAGCCCGACAAGAGCTTCGTGGCCTGGGCCAGCGTCGGTGCGCGCTTCGAGATCCTGAAGAAGTACGAGCTCGGCCTGGTCTACGAGTTCGCGCTGACCGATCCGGGCGACGACATCTGGAAGGACCGCATCACGTTCGACTTCCACGTCCGCTGGTGAGCGGCCGGCCGGCGGGCCGCCTGCATCCGCAGGCGGTGCCGGCGCGAACGCCGCCCGCGTGAAGACCTGGTGCCTGCGCACGTCCTTGTGGGTTCCCCGGCCGCCGGCCGAGGTGTTCCCGTTCTTCGCGGACGCGCGCAACCTGCAGGAACTGACGCCGCCGTGGCTGTCGTTCCACATCCTGACCCCGATGCCACTGCCGATGCAGGTCGGGGCCCTGATCGACTACCGCCTGCGGCTGCACGGCGTGCCGATCGGCTGGCGCACGCGCATCGCCCGCTGGGAACCGCCCTACGCGTTCGCCGACGAGCAGCTGCGTGGGCCCTACGCGTTGTGGCACCACACCCACACGTTCACGCCGTGCGACGGCGGCACCGCACTCGGCGACGAAGTGGTGATGCGGCCGAAGGGTGGACCGTTCGCCGGGCTCGCCATGCGCCTGCTGGTGCGGCGCGACGTCGAACGGATCTTCCGCTACCGCGCGACCGTGATGGCCGAGCGCTTCGGCGGCGACGGGGCGCGCGCCGAACTGCAGTGGGTCGACCGGGAGGTCACGGCAGCAGCCGGTGGATCGTGATCGGCAGACGCCCGCCGAGGTGCTCGATCGCTTCGCCCGGCAGGTGGTAGAGCACGTCGCGCGGCCGGCCGAACACCGCCGCCATCTGCTCGTCGCGGCGCGTCTCGACCAGGTAGATGGTGCGCACGTCGCGCTGCCGCATCAGCGCCTGCATGTCCGCGGCGCGGTCGAGGAAGAACTGCGGCGACACCGCCGCGTAGCCGAGCGACGCGAGGAACTGCGCCGGCGTGCCGACCCACAGCGTGTGCCCGGGATCGCTGGTCAGCCGCTTCGCCGCGCGTTCGAGCGTCTGCAGCATCTCGGCGTCGGCGAGCCGCGGGAACGCCTCGCCGCGCGCCACCGCGCGGATCGCGTAGCCGGCGGCGCCGACGAGCAGCACCAGCACGACGGCGCCGCTGCGAGCCGAGGTCGGCACCAGCAGCAGCGGCAGCAGCGCCGTGGCGACCGCGGCCGGCAGGAACAACCGCAGGGCCGTCGGCTCGTTCACGTTCCCGTAGAACCAGAACAGCATCAGCACCGTCACGGCCAGCACCGGCACGGCGACCAGCAGCAGCGAGGCCCAGGGCAGCCGTCGGCCCGAGCGCTTGCCCACCACGCCCCACGCCACCACTGCAGCGAGCCCCGACCACGCGACCAGCCCTGGCAGCGGCTGGCCCGGCGACGGCGCGAACCACGCCCCGAGGAACGGGCCGAGGTGGGCGATGCCGTGGCCGAATCCGAACAACGCCACGCCGCCGGCCTCCGGGTAGAAGCGCCGATCCTGCGCGTGCAGCAGCAGCGGCAGCAACGGCGCCAGCGCCGCCGGGATCGCCACCACGAACCCGAGCAACGGCTTCGTCAGCGCCGATCCGAGCCGCGCGCGCGTGAACCACGCGACGAGCCCGAGCAGCAGCAGCAGCGCCACCACCGACTCGTAACGCGACCACGCGAACAGCCCGCCGATGCCGAGCAGGTTGGCGAGGCGCGGCGCCAGCGGTGGACCGTTCGCCGTGCGCGCGGCAGCGACGACATCGAGCGCCGCCAGCAGCAGCCAGCCGAACAGCAGCGTCGCCAGCAGCTCGAACGCGCCGGACGTCGCCACCACCGTCAGCAACGGCACCGTGAGCAACAGCAGCGGAGCGGCCAGCGCCACCACCAGCCCGCGGCTTCGGAACGCCAGGAACGCGGTCAGCAGCAGCAGCCCGAGCAGCCCGGCGTTGACGGCGAACGGATGCGCCGGGTCGTAGCCACGCAGGTCGTGCAGCAACGCCACCAGCAGCGGGAACAACGTCGGCCGTTTGTCGACCATGTTGGCGTACGGCACGATCTCGCCGCGCGACGGCAGCGAGCCGGTGGTCATCACCGCGAGCTCCTGCGCGTGCAGGTTCTGCGACACGCCGAGCAGGCTGGTCTCGTCGTACTGGAAGCGCTGCTCGGGCCCGACCACGGTGACCACCGCCGCCGTCGACAGCACCGCGACCAGCAGGCCCGGCCACGCGCGCGCCACCAGTTCGGCCGTCCGCGTCGACCGCGCCCGCCAGCGCCAGCACGCCCCGCACGCCGCGAGCCCCGACGCTCCGACCGGCCCGAAGTACAACAGCCGCGCCAGCCTTTGGCGCTGCAGGCCCGGCTCGCCGAAGTGCCAGTAGCCGAGCACGGCCAGGGCGCCGAGCAACGCGACCCCCATGACCGTGGCGACCACCATCCAGCGCAATCGCGACGACGGCGCAGCGACGGGTGGTGTGGCGGACGCGCTCGACATCGTCCGACAGGCTACGCCGCCGTCCCTCGCACGCCATCGCGCGGCGGCGAACCTGCCCGCGTGATTCCCGGCGGTCGGCCACCTACCGTGTCGGCATGCGGAACCTGGTCCTCCTCGCCGTCGCGAGCTCGCTCGGGGCGTGCACGTCCACGTTCAACGAACCGCGCCTCCTGGTCTCGCCCTACCTGGCCTCGTACCGCCTCGGCGGCGACGTGGCGCTGCAGTCCCAGCCGGGCCAGGGAGCCGTCCAGGACAACACCGCCCAGCCGACGCGCGCGTTCGGACTCGACCGCTACGACACCGACATCGGCGTGCGCGCCGACTTCGGCGACGGCTTCGCCGGCCTGCGCTTCGACTACTACCGGCTCGACCACGAGACCTCGAAGTCGAGCGTGCTCGACGGCGACTGGGGCGCGCTCACGACCGGCGACGAGGTGCGCATGCGGGCGGCCATGGACGAGTTCCGCCTCGGCTGGCTCGAGCCGCTGTTCACCGCGCGCACCAGTTACCGCGACCAGCCACTGAAGGTCCAGATGGCCGCCGGCGTCGTGCTGGCCCATCGTGATCTCGACCTGCGCGCCGGCACCACCGACGGCACCAAGACGCAGAACGTCGACCTCGGCGGCGACGTCGCCTACGCGGCGATGCGGATGCGCGCCACGTGGCGTACGGTCGGCGTCGAACTCGACTACGCGATCTCGCCCGGCCTCGTGCTCGGCGGCGACTTCGAGGACGTGCAACACGATCTCGAGGTGCGCGGCACCTACAACGTGCCGCTCTACGACGTGACGTTCTTCGCCGGCTATCGCTGGAGCCAGCTGCAGGCCGAAGGCGACGCGGGCGCGCTCGGCTACGAGGCGGACCTGGTGATCGACGGTTTCCAGTTCGGCGCGTCGCTGGTGTTCTGAGCGGCTGCTCGTGTCAGTCGCCGCGGCGCACCGCCGCGGCGAGCGCCTGCACGAACGCGTCGATCGCCGCTCGCGCCTCGTCGTCACTGCAGACGAAGTCGTTGAGCAGCACGCTGAACACGAGCGGCGGCGCCAGCAGGTTCGACCGCGGCACGTAGCCCGACAGGCAGACGACGCGCGCGATGCTGCCGGTCTTGGCGCGCACACGGCCGTGGGCCGGTCCCTCGCAGAAGCGCTCCTGCAGCGTGCCCGAGGCCCCGGCGAGCGGCAGAGCGGCGAAGAACGGTTCGCGCCACGGCGCCCGCCAGGCCGCCGACAGCAGCGCGGTCAGCTGGCGCGGCTGGACCAGGTTGCGCCGCGACAGACCCGAGCCGTCGGCCAGCACGAGGCCCGACACCGGCACGGCGAGCTGCGCGAGCACGTCGGTGGCGTGGTGCGCAGCGGCCGCGGTGTCGCCGACCCCGGTCGCGATGCGCACGGCGCCGCGCCACAGCTGCTCGGCGACCAGGTTGTCGCTGGCGCGCAGCAGCGGCTGCAGCAGTTCGCCGAGCGGGGCCGAAGGCAGTGTCACGAGGCAGGTCGGCGCCCCGGCGGCGACCACGTCCGGCAGTTCGTCGAAGGCGATGCCGCGCGCGGCGAGTTCGTGCTGCAGCACCGCGGCGGCGAAGCGGGCCGGATCGTGCACGGCGATGCGCACGACCTGCGGTGCCGCGTCGGCGGCGAGGTCGCCGACCACCTCGATGCGCTCGCTGCCGAGCGGGCGTCGCACGGCGAGCTGGGCGAGCTGCCCCGCCTCGACGATCCCGACGTCGACCCACGGCTGTGGCCCGACCGGCGGCTCGAGGCGGACCTGGCAAGCACCGGCGTCGACGGCGACGTGCACCGCGATCGTGTTGCCGCGGCAGCAGAGTCCGCCGAACGGCGCCGCGAAGTCCTGGTCGAGGTGGTCCCACTGCCAGCCGTGGCCACGGTGTTCGCCCCCGAGCCAGGCGTCGTCGCCGACCATGCGGCCGACGATGCGTTGCACGCTGTGCGCCCGCAGCGCCGCGGCGATCGCGTCGAACTGGGCCTCGGTGCCGAACGCCGGATCCCCGCCACCGACGAGGCGCACTTCGCCGCGCAGCACGCCGTCCTCGACCGGCCCGCGCACCCACAGCTCGGTGGCGAACCGGTGTTCGGCCCCCAGCGTCGCGAGGGCCACCGCGGCGGTGACCAGCTTGCCGTTCGAAGCCGGGGCGAACCCGCGCTCGGCTGCGTGCTCGGCGAGGGTCCGCCCACCCGGCGCCTCGAGCACGTGCAGCCCGACGCGGCCGCCGGCGAGTTCGGGCCGCGCGACCAGCTCGTCGAGCGCGCGCTGGATCGCGCCCTGGTCGGTCGCGGGCGGCCCTCCCGCGCAGGCGGCGAACAGGACGGCGAGCAGGACGACGGACGGGACGGGGCGCACGGCGGCGCAGTGTAGTCGCCCCGCCACCGGCCGGGAGGCGACGGCTCGAGTCCGCCGGGTCAGAGGCCGAGCTCCTTCAGCCGGCGATAGAACGTGCTGCGCGACATGCCGAGCTGGGCGGCCGCGGCGGCCTTGTCGCCATGGTTGTCGCGGATCGCCTGCAGCATCGCCTGGCGTTCGGCCGCCTCGCGCTGGCTGCGCATGTCGGTCGGCGTGCGCGACTCGCCGTTCGCCGGCGGGGCGCCGGGCGGCTCGGCCGGACCCGGCGGGACCGGCCGCGCGGGCGGCACGGCGGGTGGTGCGGCCGGTGCGTTCGTCGGCGGCGCGGGTGGCGGCGGTGGCCCCGACGCGCGCCACACCGGCGACGGACCCAGCGCCGGCGTGCCGTGCTGCACGTGCGGCGGCAGGTCGCGTTCCTGCAGCACTTCGCCGACGCCGAGCGCGAACGCGCGTTCGATCGTGTTCTCGAGCTCGCGCACGTTGCCCGGCCACGGATAGGCGCACAGCCGTTCCATGGCCCCGCGCGACACCGACCGCACCGGCCGCGTGCGCCGGTCGTGGCGGCGGTTGCAGTGGGCCAGGAAGTGGTCGACCAGCAACGGCAGGTCGTCGATGCGCTCGCGCAGCGGGGGCAGGTGCAGCGTCACCACCTCGAGCCGGTAGTAGAGGTCTTCGCGGAAGCGCCCCTCGCGGACCAGGTCGAGCAGGTCGCGGTTGGTGGCCGCGAGGATGCGCACGTCGACCAGCAGCGGCTGGCTGGCGCCGACCGGGCGGATCTCGCCGCGCTGCAACACGCGCAGCAACTTGACCTGCAGACTCAGCGACGTCTCGGCGATCTCGTCGAGGAAGATCGTGCCGCCGTCGGCGGCGCGGAACAGGCCGTCGCGCGCCGCCTGGGCCCCGGTGAACGCGCCCTTCTCGTGGCCGAACAGTTCGCTCTCGATCAGCTCCGGCGCGATCGCCCCGCAGTGGATCGGGATGAACGGGGCGCTGCGGTTGTTGCCGTCGAAGTGCAGCGCGCGCGCGACCAGTTCCTTGCCGGTGCCGCTCTCTCCGTAGATCAGCACCGTCGAACGGTTGTTGCGCAACCGGCCGACCATCGTGCTCAGCGCCTCGACCTCGTGCGAGCGACCGACGAACTCGGTCATGTGGTAGCCGCGCGACGCCGGGGCGTCCGGCGGCGGCGGCGGCACCGGCATGCGCGCCGCGAGCCGCGCCTCGGCGGCGTGCATGGCCTGCACGTCCTGGAGCAGGATCCAGCGACCGCCGTCGGCACGCGCCGCGAGGCGGGCCAGCAAGCGCCGTTCGGGAGCCCCTTCGCCACCGGGCAGCAGCAGCTCGGTCGCCGCCCCTCCGCCGGCGATCCAGGCCACCAGACGATCGCCGGCTGGGCCCGAGTCCCCCAACGCGACGCCGGTCGCGAGGCCCGGCAACCAGGCGGCAGCGTGCTCGTCGCGCGCGGTGATCGTGCCGTCGCGGTCGACGGCCAGCACGCCGACCGGGGCCACCGGCCAGGCTGCCCGCAGCGCCTGCAGGTCGGCGACCAGTTCGCCGGTGCTGTGCGCGGCCTCCTCGCGCGCTGCCAGCTCGTCGCGCAGCCCCGCGTTCTCGCGGTCGAGCCGCGAACGGACCTCCTCGAGCTGCCGCATCACGCGGATGCGCGCCACCAGCTCGTCGCGGTTGATCGGCTTCTGGATGTAGTCGACGGCACCGAGCTGGTAGGCGGCCAGCTTCTCGGACTCGTCGGCGAGTCGACCAGTCAGGAAGATCACCGGGACGAAGGCCGTGCGCGGGTCGTTCTTCAACCGACGGCAGACCTCGAACCCGTCGAGCCCGGGCATCACGACGTCGAGCAGGATCAGGTCGAACGACTGCTCGCGGCACAGCTGCAGCGCCTGGTGGCCGCCCTCGGCGGTGACGACCTCGAACTCCGT
>JAEUHU010000231.1 GCA_016793305.1 Planctomycetota bacterium | reverse complement strand
GGCGGCATCGAGGTCGTTCACCACGATGCCGACGTTGTCCATGCGAAGCACGGTCATGCTGGGGTCTCGCCTTGGGTCACGGGTCACAGGTCACGCCGCCTCGCGAACGACGGCGCGCGCACGGTAGGCTGATGCTTGGCCTCGGCAACGGGCCGGGGCCCGTTCTCGCAAGTTCGTGGTCGACGGTGCGCGCAGGGTGTCCGGTTCGACGGCTGGCCTTTTCCACGAGGAAGAATGCATGAGTAGGTTTCCGTGTCGTTCCCACTTCGCGCAGATCGCGGCGGTCCTGGGCATTTCGATGCTCTGGGCAACCCGAGACCAGCAAGGTCCCGCTGAGTTCGTCCTCAAGGACTCGAAAGGGAGGGTCCGTGTCTCTGTGGTGGAGGAAGGAGACTGGTTTGGTCTGAAGATCGCTGGTCCGGATGGTGGTGGGATCCTGGTCGGATCAGCCGGTGACCAAGCTGCGTCGATCCGGATGGTGGATTCCGTCGGCGCGGCGTTGGTGACCCTGGCTTGCAAGGGCAACGCGGTGGAGTTCGCGCTCTCTCCTGGGACAGATGGGCGGGTCGTGCGCATCGCAACGGATGCGGAGGGTGCGGCGCAGTTCTCTCTGGGTGCCCTGCGCGAGGGAGGATCGCGCATCCAGCTGGCGATGACTGGCAAGGACGAGGGGCGCGTGGATGTCGTGAACGGCAGTGGCCAGTCGCCATCGCGCGTCTCGCTCATGAATGGGGTCGGTGGAGTTGGTGGTGTGGTCGTCGAGAAGGGAGCTGACTACATCGGGGGGATGCTGGTGGGGCTCTCCACAGGCGCGATGTGGGTGGGTGATCCGCCGACGAAGGAGACAGATGACTGGATCGGTGTCCGAATGGGGTGGGACAAGCGCTCGGGGGCACTCGTGGGCTTGCGGCACACAGGCGAATCGCGACGCATCCACGTGCAGGACTCCGAGCGCGAGGGAAGCGGCATGGTCATCGGCACCCCCAAGAAGAGCTACCTCCGGCTCGGAATCGGCGCCGTCGGCCCACGCATCGAGCTGGGCGATGGCAAGAACGTGATCCAGCGCATTCCCGAGTGAGGCGAACCTACCTGTATCGGGCGTCGGCGCTCGGGCGGCGTGTCGGGTGGCATGGCCGATGAGCTGGCTGGGATTCTTCGCGATCCCGATCAGCGACGGTCGGCGAGCCACCGCTTGACGCTCGGATACGAACGGCTGGCCCAGCACTCCTTGGCCAGCGCCTCGTACTTCTTCCAGCCGGCGTCCCGTTCGCCCTTCTGGAACAGACCCCGCGCTTCGCCGAGCAGCCGCTTCGCCGGCTCGTCGTGCTGCGCGCGCAGCGCCGCGAACTCCGTGCGCAGTTCCTGGCAGCAGTCGGCGAACTCGAAGTCGTCGCGGAACGCCAGGAACGCGTCGATCCAGGCCCCGTCGCCGGGTTGCCGGACCGCGGCCAGGAACTTCGCGGCGTCGGCCTTCGCGGCATCGTCGACCCGCTGCGCGAGTGCCTTGGTCTCGTCAGGCACCGGCTCGAGGCTGCGCAGGCGGGTGATCGCCGCGACCGCGTCGCGCCAGCGCTTCTCGTCGATCGCCTGGTTCGCGAGCCGCAGCAACACAGCCGCGTCGCCGCTCGTCATGTCCTCGAGCCACCGCACCGCGTCGCGCCACGGCAGGCCGGCGAACATGTGACCCGCGCGGTTCTGGAACAGCCGCAGCGTCGGGAAGCCCTGTTCGACGCAGCTGCGCCACGACGCCTCGCCCTGCGCGAACCGCACCACCGGGTCGTTCGGCGCGTGGACCACGGCGATCGCGACCTTACGTTGCCTGGCGCGCAGGGCGGCGTCGGCGAACACGTCGGGCTCGCACTGCATCACCATGCCGCTCGCCATCGGGAACACGCCGTGCACGAGTTCCGGGTAGTGCATCGCCAGGAACCAGGTCAGGAAGCCGCCCTGCGAGTGGCCGCCGACGAACGTGCGTGTGCTGCCGAGCTGCTGCTGCAGGTCCGCGAGCAGCTCGGCGACGAGGGCCGGGCTCTCGCGGTCGGTGTGCGGGTAGCCCTCGTAGGTGCTCTTCCCCATGAAGTTCACGTACGTGTAGTTCTGCCGCGGATCGCCCGGCTCGCTGCTGTCGAGCCACGCTTCGCCGTCGATGCCGACCACGAAGCAGCGCTCGCCGAACTCGCTCTGGGCGATCGTCTCGACGTACGGGCGCGACGCGTAGTTCGAGCCGTGCAGGAACACCAGCAGCGGCAGCGCCTGGCCGGCTCGCCAGGTCTTCGGCGCGTGCAGCCAGTAGACGAGGCGGTTCCTGCCGAGGCCGCACTCGATCGAGCCGGCCTTCGGGGCGACGGCGCGCGTCGCTCCGTCGAGGCGCTGCAGCACCAGCGGCCAGGCACCCTGCGTGGCACCGCGCGCGCCGCCGAGGCCGCGCTTGCCGTCGGCGTCGACGTCGATCGTGAACGAGCCCTTGCCGAACGGATTCTGGTAGTCCAGCTGCACGAAGCGACCGGCGATCGTGCCCTGCACCGACGACCAGCCCTGCGCACCGAAGCCGCCGGTCAGCTGGTCGCCTTCCTGCGTGAGCTCGAGCAGGCCCCACGACGTGCGCCAGAAGCCGGCGACCTGCGCCCGTTCGCCCTTCTCGGTGGCCGGATCGTGGCGCCAGCCGCGCCAGGTGTCGCTGCGGCGCCCGGCCTTCCATTCGCCGGAGAAGCGGTGCCCGCTCGCGTCGAACTCGAAGGTGCCCTTCAGCTTGGTCGCGCCCTCGGTCGCGTCGAACGTGAAGGCGTTGCCGCGCAGGGTGCCGGTGAGGCGGTGGCCCTGGTCGTCGCCGTAGGTGCCGGTCAGCTCCGCGCCGTCGCCCTGCAACTCGAGTACGCCGCGCGTGGTGAACCAGGTGCCGGAGACCTGCTGCGTCGCAGCAGCAGACGAGAGCAACGCCAACGCGAGAGCGAAATGCCGTGGGTGCACGGGGACCTCCTCGATGGGGCCGCAGTGTAGGCGCAGGGGGCGTTCGTTCCGTAAGGCCTGGGTCAGTTCAGGGAGGCGAAGTGTGCTGTCGCCCAGTGGGTGCGGGCCGCACCCTGCCGAAGCGCCGCCGTGCGACCGCCACGAGCGTGGCGTCGAGCCGCGGCCAGAACTCGAACAGCGTGCGACCGCGCGCGACCGCGAAGCCTGTGCACGCGGCCAGGGCTCCGATCGTGACCAGCAGGTTCTGCCAGGACGCGAGGCCCCATTGCCAGGCGACCACGAAGCCCGGGTGTTCGCTGCGGGCGACGAACGGCACGAAGTAGGGCACGGCCCAACGGAACCCGTCGGGGCCGGCCGAGCCGACCAGGTCGCACAGGAAGTGCAGGTGGGTAGCGGCCAGGGCGAGCAGCCCCGTGCGCAGCCGCTGCCGGGCGCACGCCGACGCCACCAGCGCGAACCCCGCCGCGGCGAGGCCGTGGTGGAGCAGCGTGCGGTGCCAGGCGAAGTAGCAGTCTGGTCCGCCGAGGATCGCCAGCGCGTCGAGGTCGGGCGCCACGCCCGCGGCCAGCACGAGCAGCCGGTCGCGGCGGTGGGGCAGTCGACCCGATTCGGCCACGATCCAGGTCAGCAGCGCGTGGGTCGGAAGGTGCATGGCTTCGTCGGGGGGAACGGGACGCGGCAACGTCGGGGATCGGCGGACGCAGCGCCAGCCCGGGGGCTTCCCGCCGGTGCTGGGCCGAGCGGAAAATCCTGTGCAGATCGGTGAAGGTGGGGGCCGGCCCGCTGCTCGAACGGCTGCATGGACACCGAATCCGACTTCGACTCCCTCGATCGCGCGCTGGCGCGGACCGCGGCGCGCCATCCCACGCCGCCGCTCGATCCGCGCCACCTGCGACGACGGCAGCTCCGGCTCGAAGCGGGGCCCTGCCTGTGGCTCCTCTGCGTCCTGGGGCTCCTGGCTGCGGCCGCCTTCGATCGGTCCTGGTGGCTCGCAGGTGGACTCGCCGTCCTGCTGCTGCCGGGGGCGATCGCCCGGGTCGTCGGCCGGCACCGCGAGATCGCGGCGCTCGGGGCGGCCGACGACTTCGTGGCCTACGAACGGACCTACTTCGCCGCCGAGGCGAACCACCAGCGTGCCGCGGTGCTGCTCGAGGCGATCCTCGCGGTCGTGTTCGCGATCGTGGCCTGGCGAACGGGAGACGCGTGGCGCTGGTCGGTGCCGGCCCTGTTCGGGACCCTGGCGATCGGGCGGTCGTGCACCGTGCTGCCCGTGGTCGAACGCGCGAACCGCGACGCCGGCGGCGAGCGACCGCACCGCTGGTCGCTGCAGGTGCTGCTGCTCGGACTGTTCCTGGTGGCGCCGCTGCTGCTGGTGGCTGGCGTCGTGCGCACTGCGTGGGCTGGGCTCCGCCGACGCTTCGGAGGCGGTCGATGATCGACCCGGCCACCGAAGCGCGCCTGCTGACGGCGCTGCGCAGCGACGATCGGCTCGCCCACGACGCGGCCCTCGGCGAGCTGCACGCTGGCACCGCGCGACCGCTGTTCCAGCTGTGCCTGCGCATCACCTGCGATGCCGGCGACGCGGACGACGCCGTGCAGGAAGCGTTCGTCGACGTGCTGCGTGGGCTCCGTTCGTTCCGGGGCGAGGCCCGGCTGACCACGTGGTTGTTCCGCATCGCGATCCGGGCGGCGATGCGCGTGCGCAACCGTCGGGCCGCGCGTCGTCCCACGGCCTTCGACCCAGCCGAGATCGCGGCCGACGACGACCCGGCGGCCCACGCCGCCGACCGCGAGAACGCGGCGCGCCTGCTGGCGGCGATCGACCAGCTGCCCGCGGCGCAGCGCGCGGTGGTCGGCCTTGCGGCGATCGAGGGATTGCCCCACGCGGAGATCGCGGCGGTGCTCGGCATCCCGGTCGGCACGGTCGGCTCGCGGCTGCACGAGGCGCGCGATCGGCTGTGCTTGCTGCTGGCGAAGGGCCGCGGCGGTTGAGAGCGCGCCCGATGCTCTGGGCTCGGCGCTGGCGGTGACGGTCCTCGGCGAGGGGCACGTCCGTGGTGCTCCTTCGAGTCGCATGCGTTCGGCGTTCGGTCGACTACAGTGCACCGATGGTCGCAAGGAGTCCTCGTGCCCGTTCGCTGCGGATCCGAACACTCGCCAGCCTGCTGGTCGTGGTCTCTGCGGCGGTGGCGCAGAGCCCGAGCCCGGCGGCGCAGGCCGAGTTCGAGAAGCGCCGCACCAAGATGCTCGCCGAGGCCGGTCAGCGGCATCTCGAGCTCGGTTCGTGGGCCCGCGACGCGGGCCTCGTGCCACAGGCGACGACGCAGTTCCTGCGCGCGGTCGAGGTCAGTGAAGGCAAGAATCCCGGGGCGTCGACCGTGCTCGGCGTCATGCGTGGCTACGGCGACGCGTTCTGGAAGCGCAAGGTCGCCCGGCCCGCGAAGGCCGTGCTCGACGACTACGCGCGGCGCGCCGCGTCGCTCGAGGCCCGCTCGCGCAAGGAGCACGTGGAACTGGCCGAACGCGCGGGGCGCCTCCAGCTGCTCGAACGGGCGCGCGAGCACTGGCGAACGGCGCTCGAGCTCGGCGCCGAGCTGGCGGTCGACGAGCGTGGTGCGTTCCGGATCGACAAGAAGAAGGTCGATGCCGAGCTCGCGGCCTGGTTGCAGGAACTGTCCACCAAGGACAAGGCCGGCAAGGCGCGGTACGAGGCCGCGGGCGCGCGCGCGCCGCGGCTGGCGGAGCTGGCGGTGCACGAGGATCCGGCCTTGCAGGTGCGCACGGACCTGCCGGGGGACGCTGCCCAGCGGCTGCACGCGCTCGGCAGCGCGCTGCTGCCGCATCTGCGCGAGCGCCTCGACGGGGCCCCGCCGCGGCAGCTCGTGCTGGTGGTGTTCGGCAAGCACGCCGACTACACGGCCTACCTCGAAGCCTGTGGCATGGCCGACGCCAAGGTCGCGCGCGGGGTCACCGACTACGGCACGTTCCAGTCGCTGGCCTGCGCGCAGCGGGAGAACGGCGAGATGCTCGGCGACGACGAACTGCACTCGATCGTGTTGCACGAGCTGACGCACCTGTTCTTCCACGGCGTGGCGCCGGCGGGCATGCCGGACTGGTACTCGGAAGGGCTGGCCGAGAGCTTCGGCGCCCAGGGCACGTTCAGCTGGGACGGCAAGGTGCTGACGGTCGGCGGGGCGCTGCCGAAGGAACGTCTCGCCGCGGCCCGGCCGGCGATGCTGCCGCTCGCGTCGCTGCTCGACGTGCGGGTGTTCGTGCTGATGGGGCAGGACCGCGAGAAGAGCCGCGCGTTCCGGGTCGAGTGCATGCTGCTGCAGCGCTTCCTGCTGCAGGACGACTGCCCATGGCGCTACCGCTTCGAACAGTTCGAGGCGCAATGCCGCGGGCAGGTGCTCGGCGCGCCGCAGGGTGGCGAGCGGCGGCCGGATCCGCTGCCGGCCGGGGCGCGCTTCAAGCAGTTGTTCGGGGACGACCTCGCGAAGCTCGAGGCCGCGTTCTTCGCGTGGCTCGATCGGCAGTAGCTGGCGTCGTTCGCGCGCGGGGGCGGTCGGTCGGCGGGTGCGCGGCCAGCTCCGCTGTTGGCAGATCGTGGGTGGGGTGAGTCACCCGCGGGCCAGCAGGGCTCGCGCCGGCGCCAGCAGGGCCGCGGCCGCGACTTCGTGCATCGCCGGCGACGGGTAGTAGGCGTTGTGGTGCCAGCGCAGGGCCGGATCCTCGCCGGTGCCGGCCGCCGCCGGCTGCACGCTGGTGGGTGCGCCGGTGTGCCGGTCGACCAGCGGCTGGGGACTGCCGCGCTGCGTGACACACTCGACGTAGCCGTTCGCCAGCGGACGCAGCCGTTCGACCATCGAGCGGTCGACCAGCTGCGGGAACTCGCCGAACAGTCCCGCCAGCGAGTGGTAGCGAGCGCGGTAGTCCGGCCGGCGGCGGCTCCACCACAGCAGCAGCTTCGGCGGCGCGGTCTCTTCCAGCAGTGCTGCGAACTGTCGCTGCCAGTCGGCGCGCGTCTCGTGCACCAGCTGGCGCACGGTGCTTCGGCCGAACCACGCCGCGACGCGGTTCCGCACGCCGCGCCACACCGGGTTCTCGATGCCGACCAGGTCGCGCTGCAGCTCCTCACGCCAAGCGGCGTCGGCGCCGAGTTCGCGTCCGTCGGTGCGGCGCACCCGCTCGCGGCCGCCGCCGGCGAAGCGCGAGTTGTCGGCGCTGCGGCCGGACAGCACCTGGAACACGACGAAGCGCGCGTTCGCCAGCAGCGCCCGCACCTCCTCGCGGCGGAACCAGGCCGGTCCGGCTCCGGCGATGCCGAGGTTCAATGCCGGCAGGCCGAGTTGCTGCGCCAGCAGGCTCGGCCACGGGTTCGTGACGAAGCAGCCGAACGTCTGCGCGGCGCCGACCGCGGCGAAGTAGCTGCCGGGGGCGAGGCTCGAGGGGGCCGGGCCGCGCAGCCAGTCGCCATCGGGCCACGCCTGCCACAGCTGGTAGTCGACGACGGCGGCATCGCGCTTCTGGTAGCCTAGGGACACGCCGACAGCCTACGCGCCGCACCGCCTTCCCGCCGTTCCATGTCCGCACCTCGCCTCCGCCGCCTGCAGATCTTCGGCGAACGCTGTTCGGGCACCAACTACGTGGCGCAGCTGCTGCGCCGCAACCTCGGCCTCGAACCGACGGACGCCTTCGGGTGGAAGCACGGCTGGCTCGACCGACTGCAGGGGCCTGCCCCGGACACGCTGTTCGTGGTCGTGCACCGCGATCCGTTCGACTGGGTGCGCAGCCTGCATCGCATGCCCTGGCACGCGGCGCCGGCGCTGCAGAACCTGCCGCTCTCGCAGTTCGTGCGTGCACCGTGGTGGTGCGAGTGGGGACAGCACATGGAGCTCGCGGCTGACGATCCTCGTCGCGGCACCGAGATGCTGCACGAACGGGATCCCGCCACCGGCCAGCGCTTCGCCAACGTGCTGGCGCTGCGCACTGCGAAACACCGCGCGTGGGCCACGTTGCCCGAACGTGTGGAGCATGCGGCGAGCCTGCGCTACGAAGACGCGGCGCAGTCACCCGGCCGCGTGGTGCGCGAGCTCGCGCAACGCTTCGGCCTGCGGCGTTGGCCGTGGCTGCGCGCCGTGGCCGGCGAGAAGGGCGGGCCGCAGAAGTTCGTCGCCAAGGCGCCGCTGCCGATCGCCGAGGCCGAGCTCACCTGGATCAGCTCGCAGCTGGATCCGGAGCTGGAACGGCAGTGCGGCTACGACCTGGTGGCGCGGCTCGCGGCCGAGCGGTTGCGCGGGGCGTTCGCCGGCGATGCGGCTGCGGCGAAGAGCGGGTAGCTTCGACGCCATGACGCCGGAACAGGTGCGCGAACTGTACGAAGCGATGGTCGGCACCCAGCCGGGGATCGAGGTCAAGGGCGCGAAGTCCCGGTACACCTCGATGCACGGCAACATGTTCTCGTTCGTCACGCAGGAAGGCGGCATCGCCCTGCGGCTCGGCGACGACGAGGTCGAGTCGTTCCGCGCGAAGTACGGCACGGGTCCCGTCGTCCAGTACGGCGCCACGATGCGCGGCTATGTTCTGGTGCCGCCGACGTTGCTTGCCAAGCGCGCCGAGCTCGCGAAGTGGTTCGCGCGGAGTGTTGCGCATGCGCAGAGCCTGCCGGCGAAGGCGACCACCCGGAAGGTCGCGGGTGCATCGACCAAGGCGGCGAAGAAGCCGAAGAAGAAGGCCGCGAAGAAGGCGTCGAAGAAGTGATGTGCGGCCGTCGGTGACGGCCGCGCGCGCAGCAGCGTCGCGCAGCAGCTGCTACCGCGTACGCATCGACCTTTGCAGCACTACTTCGGTTCGGAGTTCCGCTGGGCGTTCGCCGCCGCGCGCAGCCTGGCCAACTCCACCGCTTGCGACGGCGAGAGCCAGGACTCGGCGTCTCGTTCGGCCTGCGCGCCACCGAGCGTGAGTGCCGTGTGCACCTTGGTGCGCTGCATCGGCGACAGCCCGAGCTTGCCGTAGAGCGTGCCGCCCAACGCATGCTGCTGGTCGCTGCTCGGGGCCGCCTGCACCGCGTCCGCCTGCACGGGGCGGCAGCTCTTCGCCTGCGCGGCCTTCGTCAGCTGCTCCTTGCCGATGCGCTTTGGCAGGAACGTCACCTCGACGACTTCGGCTCCGTCGTGGAATGCCGAACGGGTCGCGACCACGCCGTCGAGCGCGCCGAGCACGGCTTCGCCTTCCCAGAAGCAGTGCATCGCGAACACCGCGCGTTCGGTCCGTGGATCGCTCTCGTCGCGCGCGACCTGCAGGTAGCGGGGCACTGGGCGCTTCGCTGTGGCCAACGCGTCGCACAGGCGGGTGGCGGTGCCGTGCGGATCCCAGACTCCGTCGCGGCGTGGCAGCAGGTCGTGCAGCTCGCTGTCGAGAAGGCGGACCACCGGGTTGTTCCAGGCCGGTTCGGCGAACCGTTTGCGGATCTCGCCTTCCGGGCCTTCGACGTTGTTCCGTACGACCACCGGCACGAACTCACGTTCGATCGCCTCGACCAGCAGTGGTTGAGAGAGCACATCCTTGCCGAAGCCCGTGCAGGTGGCGCATCCCGGGATCTCCTGGAACAGCAGGAACACTGGCCGGCCGGTCTGCTTGCTGGTGGCCAGCGCCGCATCGAGGTCGTGGCCGAAGCGGACCCTGCCGAGTTCGGGGCACTGCTGGGTGGGTGGGTGCTCCGGGCTTGGTTGTTGGGCGGTCACGGTGGCAAGGACGAGCAAGGAGACGGCGGCGAGGTGGCTCGGCATGGCGGGATGCTACGAGCCCTGCTGGTGCTCGGTTCCCAAGGTACGGGCTCATGCGAGAGCAAGATGACGAAGGCGGATGAGAGTGCCGTGGTCCTCATCGAGACCCCCGAGCCATTGCGGCAAGCGATGGACCGGATCGGGCGGCTGGATTCCGAGTCCGCGCGGTAGTCGCACTCACCTGGAGTGGCCGACAGGCTCAGCGCTTGGCCTTCGCGTCGAACGCCCGTCGCGCCGCGAGGATCGCCTCCAGGTGCTTGCCGGCCCACTTCCAGACGCCGCAGAACGCTTCGCCGAGGCTCGCTCCCGTGGCGGTGAGTTCGTAATCGACGTGCGGCGGGACCACGGGGTGCACGGTCCTGGTCACCAGGCCATCGCGCTCCATCTGCCGGAGCGTCTGCGTCAGCATCTTCTGGCTGATGCCGCCGACGGCCTCGGCGATCCGCGAGAACCGCATCACGCCGCCGGCATCGAGCGCCTCGAGCACGAGCATCGTCCACTTGTCGGCGACGCGGCCGATC
>JAEUHU010000197.1 GCA_016793305.1 Planctomycetota bacterium | reverse complement strand
CGCAGCAGCCAGTCGGCGCACTCGCCGAGCACCGCCGGGTCCGGCGGGCGCAACGCCGTGGCCGCCAGGACGAGGGCGGCAGCGGCGAGCGGACGCAGTCGGCGGGCACTCACCGCCATCGCTTCGGCACCACGGCTCGCGCCACGATCATGGCGGCGCAGCCTACCAACAGCAGCGGCCAGGCGGTGCGCAAAACCTCCGTGCCGGGCAGCCAATGGCCGCGCAGCACGGCCTGCACGGCCTTGCCCGCCGGCCCGACGTCGCCGAGCGTCGTGACGAACAGGATCGCGCCGACCACGGTGGCGACGACCGGGAGCTTCGCCGCGCGTCCGCTCAGCACACCGAGCCCGAGTGCGACCCAGCTCGGCAGCAGCAGCAGCAGCACCAGCAGCACCCCGTTGGTCCGTTGGCAATGGTCCCTGGCCAGCACCACCTGCACGCTGCCCGGCGGGAACAGCAGCGGCAGGGCGCCGTCCTGCCGTTCGAGCCGGAATCGCCGCAGCGACCGCGCCGGGAACGACGCCCGCAGCACCTGGTGCGACTCCGCGACCACGATCGCCGCGTCGAGCAGCGGTCCGCCGTCGGCGACGAGGCGCACGCGGGTCGGCGTCGCCGGCCCCTCCGGCAGCATGGCCAGCGCGCGCAGTTCCACGGCGCGGACCTCGACCTCGGCCGGCAGTTCGAACCCGACCACGGCGCGTTCTTCGGACCGGAGCAGCAGGTCGCCGACGGCCAACGCGTCGACGGTCGCCTCGGCGCGTGGTGGTGCCCCGAGCCAGATCGGCCACCACAGCCCGATCGGCAGGGTCAGCAGCAGCTGGGCGGTGAGCGCCGCCAGCACCGCGGCGAACGCGCCGTGCAGCCGGCCCGGCAGCAGCCGCTGCACCAGTTCGGCGCCGGGCCGACCGTCGGCGATCGTCGGCCAGAAGCACACCGCGGCGAGCGCCGTCAAGGCACTCGCCGCGACCAGCGGCCACTGCAGCCACGCGACGAACGCGCCGGCCGTGGTCGGATCGGCGAGCTCGGGGCGTGGCACCAGCAGGGAGAGCCCTGCCAGCAGCGCGGTCGGCACGGCGGCGACCACGAGGCAGCGCCGCAGCACCAGCCGGAACGGCGAGCGCGCGGGGCTCACGGTCGGCCGCGCCGTTCTTCGCCGGCGCCGAGCTTGCGGAACAGGGCCGGCAGCGGTTGCCGCGGTCGTTCGAGGCGCAGCACTTCGCCGCCGCGCGCGCGCGCGGCCGCGGCCACGGCCTCGAGCCCTGCCGCGTCGAGGCCGCGCAGCACCAGCGCCTGTTCGTCGCCGCCCAGCAGCTCGCCGATCGGGCCGCGTGCGCGCACCTGGCCATCGACCAGCACCAGCACCTCGTCGCACAGTTCTTCGACCTCGAGCAGCTGGTGCGACGCCATCAGGATCGACGCGCCGGCGGCGGCCCGTTCGCGCAGCAGGGTCAGCACGAGTTCGCTGCCGAACGGGTCGAGTCCGCTGGTCGGCTCGTCGAGCAGCAGCAGCTCCGGCTCGCCGAGCAGTGCGGCAGCGAGGTTCAGCCGCTTCTGCATGCCGGTGCTGTAGCCACCGAGCGGCCGGTCGGCGGCCGTGGCGAGACCGAGGCGCTCGAGCAGTGCCGCGGCGCGTTCGTCGCTGGTCGTGTTCGGCAGGCCGATCGCCGCACCCACGAACGCCAGGAACTCACGGCCCGACAGCACGGGCATCGGCAGTTGGCCTTCGGGCTGGAACGCGACCGTGCGCCGCAGCGCCTTGCTGGTCGGCCGTTCGCCGAGCACGGTCGCGGTGCCGCCGGTCGGTTCGAGCAGTCCTGCCAGCACGCGCAGCAGCGTCGTCTTGCCCGAGCCGTTCGGGCCGAGCAGGCCGAGCACCCGGCCGCGTGCCACTTCGAGGTCGAGCGGGGCCAGGGCCACGACCGGGCCGCGGCGGCGGCGGCCGGGATACGTGACCGTCAGTTGCTGCGCCGAGACGGCGGTCGCCATGGGGCGGCGATGGTATATGTGCGGCGATGCTGAGTCCCGTGCTCGACGTCGCGTTCGTGGAGGCTCGCCGGTGAGTGGTCATCTGGTGCTCGCCGACGGCACGTTCCGCCCGCTGCACGACGGCTTCGTGGTCGGCCGCGTCGCCGGCTGCGATCTCGTGATCGACGACACCAAGGCGTCGCGCCGCCACCTGCGGTTCGTGGTCGCCGGCGGCGTGGTCGAGCTCGAGGACCTCGGCAGCAGCAACGGCACGCTGCTGAACGACAAGCCGGTGCAGAAGCGCATGCTGCGCGATGGCGACCGGGTGCGGATCGGCAAGACGGAGCTGGTGTTCCGCGAAGGGGCGGTGCCCGGAGCCAAGCCGGCGGCGGGCCCGGCCTCGGTGTTCGCGGACGACGACGACCTGCTCGGCGGCGACGGTCCGTCGGTGCCGGCCGCAGCACCCTCGCCGCCGCCAGCGCCAGCGCGCCCGGCGCCAGCTCCGCCCGCACCCGCGAACCAGGCTCCGTCGGCCCGGCCAGCGCCTGCCGCAGCCGTTCTGCCGCCGGCCGTTCCGCCGCCGCCGCCTGCGCCACCGAAGGCCGTGGTCGAGTTCGCCGACGAAGTGGTCGAGGTGCGTCGGGCCGCCGAGCCGGCCGCGGCCAGGCCCGCCGCGGGTGCCGCGAAGCCAGAAGCTGCGCGTGGACCCGGCCGGATCCTGCAGTTCCACAAGCAGGAAGGTGGCGGCGGCCTGCTCGGCGACGACCTCGCCCAGGTCGGCGGGCCGGCCAAGCTGCTGCTCTACCTCGGGGCCCTGGTGCTGTGCGCCGGCCTGTTCTGGCTGGCGATGGGGCTCATGGGTTGAGCGGTCATGGTGACGGGTGCTCGCCGTGGCCTGCGCGAGCCGAGAGAACCCAGGCCAGGAGATTCCTCATGAGTGAGCGCTCGCTGGTTCGTGCCGTCCTCGTCGGGCTCTTGTGCTGCGCCCTTACCCCAGCCCAGCGTCCCGCACGGCTCGTCGACACGGAGGACTGCCTTTGGGTGGATCGGCTCGGCTACGGATGGAGTCTCAATGGCAGTCGCGAGTTGCTCCACGTCGACCCGTTCGGAGATGGCAGTGGGACGGCCACGTCGGCGATCGCTGCGCCCGGCGGAATCCAGGCCCTGCCAGGTCGCAAGTGCCTGGTCTGCGGTCGGGGAGCGACCGACGTCGGCATCCTCGAGCACTGGAGCGCTTCCGCTGAGGGCCGCATGGAGCTGCTCAGCACGCGGGTCGATGCGCGCCACGACTACGTGGGGGTGTACTTCGATGCGGGCATCTCGTCGCTGTTCCTCCTGGATGCCAGCGGCACCCTGCTGCGCGGGGCTTGGGACGGAGTGGCTCCCCTGCCGTCCGTGACCCTGTCCATCGCCGCGACTCCGGCCACGATGCCGGCACTCGCCAACGCCGAGGACAAGACGCTGGCCGTGGTGCTCGGTGTGGGCATGTGTGTGGGCGACTACCCCTGTGTGGGACGGGTGCACGGACTCCGGATCCAAGTCCGCGGAACCGAACTCTCGACCGCGCCGATCTGGGGCGATCCCGAAGGCCACCGGGCCTACGCGTTCCCGGTGCACAGCTCCGAGGGCGGAACGGTCGTCAAGGTGAAGGCCACCAAGGGCGTGTCGTTCGAGATCGTCCGGGTCGGAAACTCGGCGGTGATCGGCAGCGGTGTCGGCCAAGGCGTCGAGGTGCTCGCCACCGTGACCACTTCGGAGCCCCTGGTTCTCGGCGAGCGCTACGTGGCTCGCGAGGTCGGC
>JAEUHU010000176.1 GCA_016793305.1 Planctomycetota bacterium | reverse complement strand
GCCTTCGCCAGTTTGGCGACGCCGCGCAGCACGGCTTCGCGGGCGTCGTTTTCGAACACGAGTTGTTTGACCATCACAACCTCGGGGGGGAATCTGGATACTTCGGTGGGGTTGGCAGTGGTGCCGACTCGTCGAACGGTTGGGTCGATCGATGCGGCGTTGCCGATGTGCTGCCCGACCCGGTTGGGTGGGCTGAGCGATGGGCGCGCCGCAAAGCAAACGTGGTGCCGATCCCACAGCGGGCCTGTCCCGAGCTGGAGTGATGCATGCAGAGCCTTGAACAGAAAGAGGTTGCGCTTCCGTTGCGGGCGACCGGCCAGGCCGGGGGCGGGTGGTGCGGACGCCATTCTGGCAGGCTCGTCGCGTGGCTTCCGGCTTGCCTCCGACAATCTGGCATGGCCCTCGCCGTGCTTGCAACTGCTTGTGCCGCCGCGGTTGCGCAGGCGCCCGCGTCGTTCGAGGTGGTGCTCGGGTCTGGGACCGTGTTGGTCGTCGACACCCTGCGAACGGTCGCGGACGGCGCCCTCGAGTGCACGCCGAGCGGCGGGGGCAGACGGGTGATCCCCCGCGGCGAACTGCTCGCGATCCATGGGGCGCCAGTGGTGTTGCCGGCCTTGAGTGCGGCGCACCTGGTCGGTGGCGAGGTGGTGCGTGGGGCGCTCGTCGGCGGCGATCGTGGGGGCGATCGGCTGGACGTCCTGTCGCCGACGCTCGGCACCGTGCCGATCCAGGTCGATCGTCTCGCCCTGTGGGCGAGTCCCGAGGTGCCGGCTCTGCTGCGGCTCGAGCTGCCCGAAGGCGTCGACGAAGCCATGTTCGTTCGCGCCAAGGTCGGCTTCGACGTGGTCGCCGGTACGCTCCATCAGTTCGGTTCGGCCGGCGTGCGCTTCCAGCCCGAGGACGGCGAGCCGCGCTGGTTCGGCGGCAACGACTTCGTCGCCCTGCGGCTGCGGCCGGAGCCGGCTCCAACCACCGCGCCGATCGCGTGGGTGACGACCAGGACCGGGGACCGCCTGCAGGTCGAGCGCTGGCAGTGCGACGGCGAGACGTTCGTGCTGGCGGTGCACGGCGGCACCGAGCTGCGCCTGCGCAGCGTCGATCTCGCCAGCTTGACCTGCCTCGGTGGTGGCGCGGTGTTCGCTTCCGACCTCGAACCGACCGACGTGCAGCAAGCCGGCGTCGACGGCGACGTCGTGCACGGTTGGCAGCGCGACCACAACGTGCTCGGCGCCCCGCTGCAAGTGGCCGGTCGTTCGCATGGCAAGGGGCTCGGGGTCCACAGCCGCAGTCGGCTGAGCTTTCGGGTGCCAGCGGGGGCGGCGCGGTTCTGGACCAGGGTCGGCCTCGACGACTCGGTGCGCACGCTGCCGCTGTTGCCCGATGTCTCGGTGCGCATCGAGGTCGACGGCAAGGTCGTGTTCGCGCGAGACGGGTTGCGCGCCGGCCAACTCGTCGATCCGGGGCCCCTGCCGGTAGCGGCTGGCGCCGTCGTGGTGCTCGACGTCGACGTCGGCCGCGGTCGCGACCTCGGCGACCGGGTCGACTGGTTGTCGCCGGTGTTCCTGCCCGCTGCGGTGCGTCGGCCGTGACCACGCTGGTGCTGGTGGCCGCACTGCTCGGCGGGCTCGGGCTCGCTCTCGTGCCGAGTGCGCGCCCCCTGGCCCGGTGGTGGGGCTGGCTCGTCGTGCTGGCGTTCGCGACCACGGCGCTGCTGCAGCCGGGGGTGGAGTGGCGGGAACGGGCGGCGCGCGTCGCCCAGCTCGACCTGCCGGCGGCGCCGGTCGCCGCGCGCACCACCCTGCTCGCCGCGGCGGGGCACATCGACCCGCGGGCCCAGGACCTCGTGGTGCGTTGGCAGCCGCCGGCGTCGCCACCGCTCGACGGACCGGCGCATCGGGTTCGCGCGTTCGGGGCCATGGTGGTCGCACCGCCGACCTTGCCGCTGGCGCCGAGCGACCTGCAGCTGCTGGCCCTCGGCGAACTGGTCGCCGGCCGACCGGTGGCGCTGCGGGTCGCGACCCCGCCGCTCGAGGTGCCGTTGCCCGCGAGCCTGACCGTGCGCGCCGGTGCGGCGCTGCTGCTGCTGCAGGACCTGCTGGTCGGCGGTGCGGAGCCCGCGACCGTGACGTTCGTCGCGCCTCTGGAAGGCGAGCTGACCTTCGAGGTCGTCGTGCGGGCGGGGGCGGCCACGCTGCGGGCCAGCGGTTCGGCGTCGCTGGGGCCGCCAGCGCGCATCCTGGTGCTCGAGCCGAGCGGGCTCGCCGCCGCGGCGCTGCGAGCACAGGGGGTGCAGGTCACCACTGGGGCAGAAGCTCCCGCGGACTGGCGCGAGTTCGCGGCGGTGCTGCTCGGCGGGCCGTTGCCGGCCGACGACCAGCAGCGGTTGGTCGCGGCGGTGCTCGACGGCACCGGCGTGCTGGCGCTCGGCCCGGCGTTCGGCGTCGACGAAGCACCGATCCGCGCCTTGCTGCCCGTTCGGCCCGACCCGGTGCAGCCGAGCGTCGGCGAAGGGGAACGTGACGCCGCCGGGCCCGGCAGGGCCGATGCGCCGCCGCCGCCCGAGCCACCGCCCGCCGAGCCGCCACCGACGCCGCCGGATCCGACGCCGCCCGATCCGAGTGGTGCCGGTCGCGTCGGCGATCAGCCGATCGACGTCGACAAGCACACGATCGCGATGGTGCTGGTGGTCGACCGCTCCGGCAGCATGGGCCAGGTGCTGGCCAACGGCCGCACCAAGATGAGCTATGCCAAGTCGAGTGCATCGCGCACGGCGCAGGCGCTCGGCGAAGGCGACCAGGTGGCGATCGTCACCTATGGCAACAAGGACCAGGGGCGCGTCGAGCTGCCGTTGACGGACGCCACCGATCGGGCCGTGATCGGCGCCGGCATCGACAGGCTCGCGCACGCCAGCGAGATGACGTTCCTGCTCAGTGGCCTGCGCAGGGCGCAGGAGCTGCTGGCACCGAGCCGGTCGGCGGTGAAGCACGTGGTGGTGATCACCGACGGCGAGTTCTTCGTCAGCGAGGACCTGGCGCTGAAGTCGGTCGCGCGCGCCCTGCGCAGCGACGGCAAGGCGACGCTGTCGGTGATCGCGATCACCGATGCGAACACGGATCCGGCGTTCCTGAAGCTGTCCGAGGAGATGACCAAAGCCGGCGGCGGGCAGTTCCTGCCGATCAGCGATCCGACCGCGGTGCCGACCTTCGTGGTCGCCGAGGTCACGCGTGCCCTGCAGCGGGTCGGCCGTACGCCGCGCGAGGGCGACGGTGCCGAGGTGAGCACGACCGAAGCGCCGCCGCCGCCCGAGCGGCGCCCCGAGCCACCGCCGCGCGAGCCGCCGCCCGCCCAGCCGCGGCCTGCCGAACCGTCGGTGCGCCGCCTGAAGGTGCGTTCCGTCGCCGTGTCGCCGCTGCTGCTGCCCGAACCGCAGCCCGCGTGGCCGGAACTCGGTGGGGCGCTGGCCGGCACCGCCCCGTTCGAAGCGCAAGTGCTGTTGGTCGCCGGCGACGACGGCTGGCCGTTGCTGGCCTTCGCGAACCGGGGCCTCGGCCGCGTCGGTGCGTTCGCCGCGGATCTGTTCGGCGACGACGGGGCGATGTTCCGCAGCGACGCGTCGTTTCCCGGACGCCTCGCAGCCTGGCTGCAGAGCGTGCTGCCGGTGCGACCCGAACCACAGCCGCGGCCGCTGCTGACGGCGTCGTCGTGCGAGCCGCCCTTGCCGACGCCGCACGAAGCGACGGCGCTGGCTGCGTTCGCCGGCGGGGCCGGCCAGGTCGAGCCCGAAGCACCGGCCCCATGGGCCGAACGCGCCGTGGTCGCCGACCTGGCGGCGTGGGCACCCTGGCTGTTGGCTGCGCTGGTCGCCCTGGCCGGGATCGAGCGGCTGGTGGTGCAGCGGGCGCTGCGGCGCGGCGGCCCGGCCTGAAATCGACTCCGGCCGAGCACGCGTAGGGTCCATGTCGCCCGGCCTAGGGAATGTCCCTCGGGAGGGACGCCTCCGCCGTCGTCGTGGCTCGGCATCGGTTCCCGTGGCATCGGGGGTTCCGACCATCGGGAGCCTTCCTTCAGTCGCGGGGTACGTCCCGTCGATGTCCCGCGCGCTGCCCCTGGTCGATCTCGCCCGACCGCTCGCCCGCATGCACGATTCGCCCACCCTCGTCGATCCTACGGCTGCGCCGCGCTTTGGCCGGCTCGTGCCCTTGCCAGGCGTGGCCCGCCGGTCGGACCCTGATCGCAGGCAGCTGAACCGGTTCCTGCGCGAACTGCGGCTCCCGCTCGCGGCGGCGCAGTCCCTGCTGGAGCTGGTCGACGATTCGTGTCTGCCCGCCGGTGCCCAGCTGGCGGTGCGGGCGATCACCGAGCATCACGAGTACCTGCTGCAGTTGCTCGCCGACTACGCCGAACTCGGCCAACTCGAGCAAGGTGCCGTGGCGCTGGCGCCGCAGCGGGTGGACTTCGCGAGCTGGCTCGACGAGAGCCAGCGCGAATGGCACCTCGCGGCCGAACGGGCCGGGCAGCCGTTGCGCGTCGACTGCCGCAGCTTCCTGCCGAGCCACGTGCTGGTCGACGGCGAGCTGCTGCGGCGCTCGGTGCTCCGGGTGCTGAGGGTGGTGCTGGCACGGGCCCTGCGCGACGAGATCGTGGTGCGCCTCGCCTACGTGCACGGTCGGGCGGTGGCGGGACCCGGGTGTCTCGTGATCGAGCTCCAGGCGCACGGCGGTGGCTTCGCCGAGCTCGAGCAAGGGTATGTGTTCACCCCGTTCTTCGTGCGCGACGGCGCCGATCGGCCGCTGCTCGGGCTGACCCTGGCCGAACGCCAGGCCGATCTGCTCGGCGGCCATCTGCAGGTCGGCGGCGGCGGGCGGGCTGCTGCTCGGTGTCGCCTCGAGGTGCCGGCACCGGCGACCGCGGACGCCCAGTGGTTCGATCCGCTGGTCGGTCGATCGCGGCTGCTCGGCCCGGTCTGCCCGGGCCGCGTGCTGTTCGCCGGTTGCCCCGAGGACGCGCGCACGCTGTGCCAACCGCTGTTGCAGCGCGGCGGCTTCACGCTGGTCGATGCCGCCGCCGAGCCGGAACGACTCGAGGCGCTGCTCGCCGAGGGCAGCGCCGGCTGGAGTGCGGTCGTGTTCGCGCACCAGGCGACGTTCGCAGCGTGTGCGGTGGCCATCGCGCGCGCGCGTCGGGCAGGCTTCGTCGGCGCCTGCATCGTCGTCGGTACGGCACCCTCGTCGCACGGCGATGCCGTCGTCGGCATCGACGAGCTCAGTGGTCGCGCGCTGCTGGCGGTGCTCGGCTCGGGCCGCGGCACCGGCCACGCCGCGGCCGGCAGCCCTACAGGGAACGCGCCGTGACCGGATCGGCGACCGACAGCTCGAACACCGTCACCGTGCGGTAGGTCGTGTCGGGTTCGAGGATCGTGGTCGGGAAGTTCGGCCGGTTCACGCTGTCCGGGAAGTGCTGGGTCTCGAGGCACACCGCGCTGCGCTGCGGATAGCTGCGACCCGCCTTGCCGTTCTGCCCCTCCAGGAAGTTGCCGCTGTAGAGCTGCAGCCCCGGCTGGTCGGTCCATACGCGCAGCGAGCGATGACTCCGCGGATCCCACAAGCGCGCCACCGGCCGCAGCTCGTCGGCCCGGCGCAGCACGAAGTTGTGGTCGTAGCCCTTGGTCGCGGTGTCGACCACACGGTCGAACCACAGCGACAACGGCCGCGCCGTCGTGAAGTCGAGCGGGGTGCCGACGACCGGGGCGATGGCGCCGGTCGGGATCAGCGTGTCGTCGACCGGCGTGTAGTGATCGGCCGCCAGCTGCAGCTGGTGCTCGAGCACGCTCGGCAGGCGGCTGTCGCCCATCGTGATGGCACCGGTGCCGCCGAGGTTCCAGTAGCTGTGGTTGGTGAGGTTGACCGGCGTGCGGCGATCGCTGCGCGCTTCGCTCTGCACTTCGATGCGACCACCCGACAGCAAGCGGTAGCTCACCGTCACGTCGAGCGTGCCGGGGAAGCCTTCGTCGCCGTCGTTGCTGCGGCAGGTGAAGCGCACGCCGTCGCGCAGTGCCTCGCCGCGCCACGACAACCGGCTCAGGGCGCGCGCGCCACCGCCGTGCAGCGTGTGCGCGCCGTCGTTCTTCGTCAGCACGTACTCGGTGCCGTCGAGCACGAAGCGTGCGCCGCCGATGCGGTTGCAGACCCGGCCGGTGGTGCAGCCGAAGTACTGGTTGGCCGGCGACTCGTAGCCGCCCACGGAGTCGAAGCCGAGCACCACGTCGTCGACCACGCCGAGGCGGTCGGCGGTGCGCACCGCGACCAGCGTGGCCCCGAGGTCGGTGACGTCGAACGCGACGCCATCGCCGCGCACGGTCCACAACCTCGTCGGGGTGCCGTTCTTGGCGATGCCGAACTGGCGCACGGAGACGGTGACGGCGGTGGTCGAGTCGGACATCGAAGCGCAACCGGCGAACAAGCCGAGCGGGGCCAGCAGGGCGGACAGGCCGAGCGGAACCAACCAGGAAGTCAGGGGCGACGAAGACGGGGCCGGCGAAGACTGGGCCGGCGAAGCGGCGGATGCTGGCGTCATGCGCGCGCAGGCTAGCGAGCGGGTTCGAGGGTGACCAGCGACTCGACCAGGGCGGTCTGCGGAAACATGTCGAGCGGCAGCGCCGCCGTGGCCCGGAAGCCCGCCGCGGCCAGCGCCAGCAGGTCCGTGCGCAACGTCGCCGGTTCGCACGACACGTAGGCGAGCCGGGCCGGCCGCAGCTGGCGCAGGCCCTCGACGACGTCGCTGCCGAGCCCTTCGCGCGGCGGATCCATCGCGACGAGGCGCGGTCGCGGCAGCTCGCCGCGGCGGCACGCGGCGAGGGCGTCGGCGACCTTGCCGGCGTGGAACTCGGCGTTGCAGAGGCCGTTCGCCGCGGCGGTCGCGCGGGCGTCGACGATCGCCCGCACGTTCGCCTCGATGCCGAACACGGTCTTCGCGGCCCGCGCCAGCGGCAGCGTCAACAGGCCGGCCCCGCAGTAGAGGTCGGCGACCGTGTCGTGAGGGCTCGGTGCGAGTGTCGCGACGACGTGCTCGATCAGCCGTTCGGCCATGCGCGGCGAGGTCTGGAAGAACGCGGTCGGGGCGATCCGGTAGCGCAGGCCGGCCAGCGGCTCCATCACGAACTCGGGGCCGCTCCACCGCTCGGTCTTCGGGCCGAGCAGACGGGCGGGGTCGCCGTCGTTGCAGTTGACGCTGATCGACGTGGCGCCGGCCTCGTGCAGGTCGTCGAGCAGGTCGTCGAGGCCCGGCACTTCGGGCCTGGTGGCGACCAGCACGAGATGGGCTTCGCCGAGCGTGGTGGTGCGCACCAGCACGCTGCGCAGCAGTTCGTTCGGTGCGAACCACGGGTCCCACGCGCGGTGCGGCAGTTCGTTCAGCAGCTCGACGGTTCGATCGACCAGGTCCCACGCCAGCGCGTCGCTCGCCGGACACTCGTGGATCGGCTCGAGCTCGGGGCTGCGCGCGCGATGCAGGGCCGGCACGAGGCGACCGCGGGCGTCGTTCAGCAGGTGGGCGGCGACCTTGTGGCGTTCGCCGTACGGGGCCGCCGCCGGCACGGTCGCGGCGACTTGGACGCTGCCGCTGCCGAACACGCTGTCGAGCGTGCGCTGCAGGCGTTCCTGCTTGCTCGCCAGTTGGGCGGGATAGGCCTGATGTTGGCGATGGCAGCCACCGCACTGCAGGAAGTGGGCGCAGCGCGGCTCCACGCGATCGGGCGAACGGCGCTCGAGCGAGAGCAGTTCGCCGCGGCCGAACTTGCGCGTTGCCGAGGTGACCCGCACGCGCGCGCTCTCGCCCGGCAGCACGCCGGGCACGAACACGACGTAGTCGCCGAAGTGGCACAGGCTGTCCGGGCCGTCGCCGAAGCCGGCGGCGGTGACCAGGATCTCGTCGCCCTTCTGCACGGGCACTTCGCGGGGGCGCTGGCGAGCCATTGGGGGCGAAGAGTCTAGGGGTGGCTGGTGGTGCAGGCGACGGGTTCGTGCGCGTCGTGCGGTGGAGGCTGGTTCGCGCGTGCGGGGTGCGCGCGGGAACGGCGCTGGCGAAGCGGGAGCTGGCGAGGGGCGTGGGGCTTGGTGGCGTGGGCCGGTGCGCAGGACGAGTGTGGCGGGCCCGTGCTGTCGGGGAACCGAGGCGCTGGGACGTCGGGCGAGTGGGTGAGATCCGATCGGCGCGCCTGCTCGCTTCCTTTGCTGCGGCCGTGCGGCTACCGTGCTGCGCGTCGGGCCGTAGCGCAGTCTGGTAGCGCGACTGGTTTGGGACCAGTAGGTCGCCGGTTCGAATCCGGCCGGCCCGACCACTTCTTTCCTCATGCGCCTCCGCGTGTTGCGGAGGACGGCTAGAACGGCGCCGCGGTCGTTGGCAGCCCGACTTTGGGAGTCGACTCCCAAGATCGAGGTTCACGATGGCGAGCAACGCCACTCGAACGGCCGACAACCATGTTCGAACGACGGGCAAAGATGGGCACCGCCCCTCGTTGCCCATCGCCGCGATTCCATGCGAAGTCGTGGCGGCCAGTGAGACCAACACCCCCCGACGCGCGAAGGCGCGGCCATCGAACTGCCCCCGTACGCCTTCACCGGCGCGCGTTCGCTTGCCGCGCATGGGCCTCCACAAGACCAGCGGCCAGGCGCGCGTCGTCCTGTCCGGCGTCGAGCACTACTTGGGCGTTTGGGGCACCGCCGAGTCGCACGAGCGCTATGCAGCCTTGGTGAAGAAGTGGCTCGCCGACGGCAAGCAGCCCCAGCGCCGGGCGCCAACCGTCGTGCAGGCGGTGCTGACGCTGCGATCCCTGTTCGACCAGTTCCTGGCGCACGCTGACGCCAGCGGCCGCTACTGGAAGAATGGCGCTCCAACCACCCAACGCGCCCAGTTCGACTGGGTCGGCGACTCGTTGGCGGCCACCCTGGGCACGCTGCCGGTGGCCAGGTTGACCGAGGCAGGTCTGATGGCGTGGCGGGACGTCCTCGAACAGAACCGGCAGCGCACGCGATCGGGAATCAACCGTCTCGTCGCCGCGGCCTTGCAGGTGCTGCGCTGGGGGCGCTCGCGCGGCCTCGTGCCGAAGCCGGTTTGGGCCGACGTGTCGGTGATCGAACCGCTGAAGCGAGGGGAGGTCGGCGACCGCCCCGAGAAGGGACGCCCACGCCGCGCCGTCACCGCCGAGGAAGCCGAGAGGGTCGCCGCCAAGGCGTGCCGGCAGGTCGGTGCCATGATCCGACTGCAGGCTCTGTGCGGCATGCGGCCAGGAGAAGTCTGCTGCATGCGATGGGTGGACATCGACAAGGCGCCTATCCTCGGTGACAAGACGGGGTGTTGGACCTACATCGTGCCCAACGGCAAGACCTCGCATCACGGCCACGTGACTCGCTACCTGCTACCGGTCGTCGCGCAGAAGATCCTCTTGCAGTTCCCGGCCTTGCCGCTCGCCTACATCTTCTCGCCTGCCGCAGCGATGGAGGAACGCCGCAACAGGCTCCGAGCCGGTCGGCAATCCAAGCTGACGCCCAGCCACCGCGAACGCGACGCGGAAGCGAACCGGGACTACGCGACCCGCTGGGGGCTGAACGAGTACCGACACGCTGTCGACCGTGCTTGTGCACTCGCCGGAGTGGCTCGCTTCACTCCGCATGAGCTGCGGCACGGCTTCGTCACCTGGGCTGCGAACACGCTGAGCCTCACGGCTGCTGCGGCCGCAGCGAACCATCGGAACCTGACCACGACGCAGGGCTACGTGCACGTTCGCCACGACGATGCCCTGGCCGTCGCCGCAGCTGTCGAGGCGCGCATGCGCGGGTAACCTGATCAACCGGGGAGCAACGGCACCGTTAGCTCCGGTGCCGGGCGCGATTGCTCGCGCGCCGCTCCCCGGTCTTTCCACGAGCATTCATCGGAGCAACGATGACGAAGAAGAAGCGCGAGGGCGCCACCAAGTCGGCAACCCTCTTGGAGTTGGTAAGGGCATTCCGAACGGCGCTCCGCGACTACTGGGAGTCGCCGCTGTTCGATGAGGGGGGGCCAGATGGCCCCGAGGCGTCGGCAGGGTACCAGGTCCGGGAGGACGACTATCCCAGGGTGAGCAAAGCTGTTCTCAAACTGGCGAGCGCTGCCCGCGACCTCGCGAAGGCGGTTGCCAACACGCACGATGTTCGACCCTTGGTGCAGCTCGCGCGCCACCTCGAACACGGCGCAGGAGTCCTTGAACGAGGTGCCGCCGATTGCTACGCCGGAACCGAGGCCGCGGAGGTGTTGGTCGAAGCCTTGGAGCTCGGAGAAGAAGTGACGCCACAAGCCGAGACAGTGACCCTGGACGTCGTGGCGGATCCCGGATGCAAGTCCCTGCGTGACACCCTGCGCAAAGGTCCGAAGAAGCTTGCGGCAATCGAGAAGGACACTCGCTGCCCGAGCCGGCGCCGAGCGAGTGACTTGCTGAAGGCCATGGCGCTCCGAGGCATGGTGGCCCAAACGAAGACGCGCGGGCCATGGCGCTTCGTGAGCGACACACCCACCAAGTAGGGGGCAACGGGCAAACACGGGCAGGCCCTCTGCGTGCCCATGCGCAAGTTTGACTGCGCGACATGCCAAGCAATGAGAACCGTGCGCCGTGGTGGTCGAACGAGACCGCCGTTCCACTGGGCGCTGTTCCCCATCATCTTCCTGCTCGCTCCGATGGACGGCACCGCAGCCTCGCCACCATCTACCGCTGGGCAACTGTCGGAGCGCACGGCGTTCGCCTGCGGCGCTTTCGCACCGGGCCGCGCGGCTGGTGCACGACTCGAGAGGAGCTGCAGCGGTTCGCGGTGGCTCTCACCGCGATCGCGGGAGGTGACCTGTGAAGGACCTCCAGACCATCCTGAACGTCGCGATGCATTACGCGAAGCTCGGCTGGAGCTTGACTCCGGGCCATCACACGCCTGATGGCAAGTGCGGCAAGCACCCGACCGTTCCGTGGAACCAGCAGAGCGTGCGGAACGGGCACGCAATCGGGCCGACGACGAACCCAGCTCACCTGCGCAGCTACTTTCTGGAAGACGGCCGCTGCGCCGAGATCTGCGTGCACGCCAAGCAGAGCCGACTGGTTGTTGTCGACTGCGACCGTAAGTGGAGGGACATCATCGAGATCGTCGACGGCAAGCGCGTGATCAAGCGCGTGTTCGTCGACGGGGTCGAGAACTTCCTGAAGTTCATGGGAGGCGACCCCGGCACCAAACTCATCTCCCGCACCAACCGCGGACTGCACTTCCTCTACCTCGTGGACAGCGAGGAGGCCGCCCGCATCGTCAACGGAACCAACGTGCTTGGCTTGCCAGGCGTCGATGTTCGAGGCGGTGGTTCAAGCAGCGGGGGCGTCACCGTGGAGTTCAACGGCGTGTGTCCGGGTCGTGGTTGGGTGCGCGGCACACCGCGCATCGAGAAGACCACGGAACATCCAGAAGGCGTGATCGCGGGAGTAGAAGACTACGAGAACCTCAGGTTCGACGACGAAGGCAACTGCACTGCCGGCTTGCCATTGGCCGTGACCGGTGCACTGTCCGGGAGGCCACGCGCGCGCGACCTGTGCCCTGTTCCCGAGAAGCTGCTGCGCGCTCTGTTGGCCAGGTCCCATAGCAAGGAAGCCAAGGACGCCGTGCTCCGGCAGGCGAATGCCGCCCGGGAGTCGCGTCGGCTGATCCTTCAGGATAGCCAGTCGGAAAAGCCGACGAAGGAACCCAGCGTTTGCGAGGTGGAAACGGCGCCAGCAGTGCCGTTCACGCCATCGACACTGGCGCTGCCGCTGCAACTTGACCGCAAGTGCACTTGCGGCAAATGCAAGCAGTTCGAAGAAGCCAAGGAACTGCTGGCGTGGATCCCTCCGGAAGTCGACTACGAGGCGTGGCGGAACACGATCTGGGGAGTGTCGGACCTACTTGGCAACGCGAGCTGTGGTGCCGATCTGGTCGCCGGGTGGAGCGGCGCTTCCTTGTTCGAGTCGCGGCGCGACCCGGACCAGGCTCGGCGCATCTACAAGAGTGACCGCCATGCGATGCGTGAACTGCTGACCGACGACGCCAACATCGACGAAACGTTCCTGCGCTGCATGGCGACCCTATGTGGTGGGCCGTTTTCCGCCGTAATGAACGGGAGCCTGCGCCACATCGCGCAGCGCCACCTCCATACCCTGCTAGTCGAGTGCGGCGTTGATGTCGACTCCGTTCTGCTGCGCGAACTGGAGAAGGTATTCGGCAGCCCGAACGAGCCGGGCACGTTACCGACAGAAGCGACGGCGCCGACCCCAGCATCGAAACTCACTCCGGGTGCCCCGCGCTACAGGTCTCTCGGCACCGCCTGGGGGCCGCTGTGTCCCGGCATCCTCGACGAGCTGCTGCCTCC
>JAEUHU010000161.1 GCA_016793305.1 Planctomycetota bacterium | reverse complement strand
CTACCTGTCGCCGCACTTCGTCACCAACCAGGACAAGATGGAGGCGGTGCTGGAGAACCCCTTCATCCTGATCCACGAGAAGAAGATCTCGTCGATCAAGGACATGCTGCCGCTGCTCGAGAAGATCGCGCAGAGCGGCCGGCCGCTGCTGATCGTCGCCGAGGACATCGAGGGCGAAGCCCTCGCCACGCTGGTCGTCAACAAGCTGCGCGGCGTGTTCAAGTGCTGCGCGGTCAAGGCGCCGGGCTTCGGCGATCGCCGCAAGGCGATGCTCGAGGACCTGGCCATCGTCACCGGCGGCAAGGCCGTGTTCGAGGACCTCGGCATCAACCTGGAGTCGGTCACCACGGCCGAGCTGGGCAGCGCCAAGAAGGTCGTCGTCGGCAAGGACGACTGCACCATCATCGAGGGCGCGGGCAAGCCGAAGGACTGCCAGGCGCGCATGGAGCAGATCCGCGCCGAGATCTCGCGCACGACGTCGGACTACGACCGTGAGAAGCTGCAGGAGCGGCTGGCGAAGATCGCCGGCGGCGTCGCGCAGATCATGGTCGGTGCGGCGACCGAGGCCGAGATGAAGGAGAAGAAGGCCCGCGTCGAGGACGCGCTGCACGCCACGCGCGCGGCCGTCGCCGAGGGCATCGTCGCCGGCGGTGGCGTCGCCTTGGTGCGCGCCGCGAAGGCGCTCGAAGGCCTGACGCTGACCGGTGACGAACGCATCGGTGCCGACATCGTGCGCCGCGCGGTCGAGGCCCCGATGCGCCAGATCGCCACGAACGCGGGCGTCGACGGCTCGATCGTGATCCAGACGGTGCGCGCCAACAAGAGCGACACGTTCGGCTACAACGCCGCGACGGACACCTACGAGGACATGATCAAGGCCGGCATCGTCGACCCGGCGAAGGTCACCTGCGCCGCCCTGCAGAACGCCGCTTCGGTGGCGACCCTGCTGCTGACGACCGAGGCGCTGATCTCGACCGTCCCGGAGAAGAAGGCGGCCGGCGGCGGCCACGACCACGACCATGGCGGCGGCATGGGTGGCATGGGCGGGATGGGTGGCATGGGCGGCATGGACTTCTGAAGTCCGCCGCGCGAACCACCTCACGACGTCCACCTCAGGCCGAACGGCTCGTCGGTGCCCAGCACCGGCGGGCCGTTCGGCGTTCCAGGGGTCACCCTGCATGCTCCCGCCGATCCCCTACGTGATGACGCCATGACCTTCCTCTGCCGAGCCGGCTGCGGCGCCTGCTGCATCGCGCCGTCGATCACGACGCCGTTCTTCGGCATGCCGAACGGCAAGCGCGCCGGCGAACGCTGCGTGCACCTCGACGCGCACAACCGCTGCGCCCTGTTCGGCCGCCCCGAGCGCCCGCAGTTCTGCAGCGACCTGAAGGCCGAGCCCTCGATGTGCGGCAGCAGCGACGTCGAGGCGATGGCGATCCTCGGCGATCTCGAACGCAGGACGCGACCCGGCCCGAGCTGAAGAACCGGCTCGCCGGGAAGTTCGCACCTCGCTCCCCGTCCGTGCGCGCGGAGGATCCCCCCATGCTGCGCCCATCCGCCGTCGCGTTCGCGCTCGTCACCTTCTTCACCTCCGTCGCCCACGCCCTCGCCCAGACCCCGCCGGCCCCACCACCCGCCAAGGCCCCGTTCGTGTTCGAGGCCGGCGTGCAGGAACTGCGCCCGCTGGTGAACCGCTGCGCCGTCTACCTGCAACGCAACATCCTGTTGGATCCCAGGGAGCTGCAGGTCGTCCAGGGGAACGCACGACGCCAGGGAGGAGCGCAGGCGCCGCAAGAAGCGGCCGACGGCCTGTCGATCGAGCTGCAGTCGCCGGTCGTGACCGACCGGGACGGCTGCGAGGAACTGCTGCAAGGCCTGCTGTGGACGCACGGCCTCGCGATCGTGCCGGTGGACGAAGCGAAGGGCGTCTACGAGGTCCTGGCGATGGCTGGGCAGCGCGCTCGCGAGATCACGCAGCGGGCACCCAAGAGGACG
>JAEUHU010000154.1 GCA_016793305.1 Planctomycetota bacterium | reverse complement strand
GCCGAACTGCAGGAGAAGGGCAAGTTCAAGCGGTCCGGCAACGAGATCCCCGAGTCGTGCGTGCTGGCGCTGGCGAGGCTCGCCAAGCCGTACCAGGACAGCGACGACAAGGCGAACCCGGACAACCGCTACAGCAAGCTGCTGGCGACCACGTCCAGCAAGCACGCCGACAAGCAGACCCAGTTCTTCTCCTACCTGGCGCTCGGCCTGATCGGCGGCCAGAAGAACGAGGAGTTCCTGCTGAAGGCGATGGACGCGGCCAACGCCGACACCGAGAAGTCGTGGTGCGCGCTGGCGCTCGGCGTCTACACGCACTGGAGGCTGCTGAACGACCCGAACGCGTCGGCCAACCCGCTGCTGGTCCAGTCGATGATGAAGCAGCTCAAGGACGCCAAGAACCCGGAGCTGGTCGGCGCCCTCGGCATTTCGCTGGGCCTGTGCAAGGGCTACGCGGCGGCCGAAGAGATGCGCAAGGTGATGATCCGCAGCGTCGCCAAGGAAGAGATGGCTGGCTATCTCGCCGTCGGGCTGGCGCTGATGAACGATCGCGGCTCGGTGCCGGCGATCCGCGAGGTCGTCAAGGACTCGGTGCGGCGCTTCGGCTTGCTGCAGCAGGCGGCGATCGCGCTCGGCAAGCTCGGCGACAAGCAGGTCGCCGACGACCTGCAGAAGATGCTCGGCGAGAAGGACGAGAACCTCGCCAAGCTGTCGGCGATCGCACGCGCGATCGGCTTCATCGGCGACAGCCGCAGCGTGGCGCCCCTGAAGCGCATGCTGTTCGACGAGCGACTCGGCGAGCTGTCGCGCGCGTTCGCCGCGGTGGCCCTCGGCGGTGTCGCTGACAAGGAGCCGCTGCCGTGGAACTCGAAGATCGCGGTCGACAACAACTACCGTGCTTCGGTCGAGACCCTGACCAACAAGTCGACGGGCATCCTCGACATCCTCTGAGCCCGATCGCCCGCAGGGCGATCCGGCTCAGGCCTTGCCAGGACGCCGCAACGCGGGGCCCAATCACCACGAGTGCGACGCACTCGGCCCCGCTGCTGCGTCCCCTGGGAAGCCCGGCTCGGATCGACGGAAGGGCCGTCGGTGGCACCCGCCACCGACGGCCTTTTGCATTCCCGATGGCTGTCGTTCCCTCTGCGTGGCAGCACACGCCAGATCGCGGGCATCGTGGTGACCAACCAGGGAAGGCACACTCGTTGCCTCCCACGCGCATGACGTCGGAACGCCCGTGCCTCTCGCCCGCCCGCCGAACCAGCCTCGCGGTTGCGATCGTCTGCCTCGCGGCCAGCGAGGACCTGCTGGCCCACGGCGGCCAGTATCGGGGCCCAGGAGCCGTGACGCCGGTGGTGCCGAACAGCACCTCGAGCTCGACCGGTGCTTCCGCTCCAGGTGGCACGGGATCGGGACCATCGACCGGCAGCACTGCCAGTCCCGGTCGCGGCACGTCGTCCGGCGGAGCCGCAGCGAATCCAGGCGCGGCCACGGGGGCTGCACCGCCGACCACCGTCTTCGCGGGAGCACTCGAAGACGACCTCGGCCGATGGGAGTTCTGGTGGGAGTTCGGCAAGGACCCGTACCTGCGCCTGCGGGAATCGGTGCACGGCCACCGGCCTCCGGAAGGCGACGATGCGTTGCTGGCGGGCCACGCGCTCGGCCGCCACCGCCACCGCCTGGACGATGCCGAGCGCGTCGAACTCGCCACGGCGCTGCGCGAGGTGCTGCGCACCGCCAAGGACCGCGACGTGTTGTCCGCTGCGATCGTGGCGCTGGCCAAGATCGGCCGCGATGGACTCGGCTGGTCACTGAGCGCCTCGTTCGTTCCCTTCCTGGCGAGCCACGACCAGGAACTGCGCGAGACCGCGGCTCTCGCCCTCGGCATCGCCGGCCAGCCCCTGCCCGAGGTCGTCCAGGTGCTGCTCGAGCTGATCGCCGACGATCGCGAAGGCCGGCGCCAGAGCGGCGACGTGCCGGTGAACGAACGCACGCGCGCCTTCGCGGCGTTCGCCATCGGCCTGCTGCTGGCGCGTCGCCCCGACCTCGCCGTCACGCATCGCATCGTGACCCAGTTGCTGCGCATCGTCGACCGACCGGACGCCCACGGACGTGAACTGCAGGTGGCCGCGATCGAAGCGCTGGCGCTGCTGCCGAACGACTGGTCGGGACCGGCGGTGGACAGCCTGCGCCTGGGCATCGCCCAGGCCCTCCGACGCTACTACGAGGCCGAACGCGGCTCGGGGGATCAGCTGCTGCAGGCCCACGTGCCGGTCGCCCTGGCGCGCCTCCTCCCACCGGGCTCCGACCTCGCCGACGCCTGGCGCAAGCAGTGCCATGACGACCTGCGGCGAGCTCTGTCCGGCCAGCCCGTCGCCGGCCACGCCGTGCGCAGCGGCCCCTACCTCACCCAGTCGCTGGTGCTGGCCCTGGGCGAACTCGGCCGCCCCTGGACCGACCCGCGCGCGGCCGACGCGCCGATCGGCGCCTTGCTGCGTGAGACGTATCGCGAGTGCCGCGACGAACAGACGCGTTCGTTCGCGTTGCTGTCGATCGCGCGGCTCGGTGGCGACGAAGCCCGCCGGGCCCTGCTCGAGGAACTCGGCCGGGCCGGCAAGGCGATCGAACAGCCCTGGTGCGCGATGGCCCTCGGCGTGCTCGAGGCGCGCCGCCGCACCAAGGCCGCCACGCTCGGCCCGACCCCCGAATCCGACGCCGAACTGCGCGCGGCCCTGCAGGCGGCGTTCGACGCCGCCCGCAACCCGAACGCCCGCGCGGCCTTCGCGGTGGCGCTCGGCCTGACCGGCGACCCGGCGGCAGCGACTCCGTTGCGCCGGGCGCTGCCGGACCATCGCATGCAGGACGACGTCGCCGGCTACCTGTCGCTCTCGCTCGGCATGCTGGGCGATCCGCGCGCCCTCGGCGAACTGCGCCATGTGTTTCGCTCGGCGGCGCAGCGACCGTTCCTGCGCATGCAGTCGATCCGGGCGCTGGGCCTGCTCGGCGACGACGAGTGCGTCGACGAACTCTGCCAGCAGCTGCGCGAAGGCGGCCGCAGCCTGACCCAGCTCGCTGCGACCGCGCTGGCGCTGGGCGAGATCGGCGATCGCCGCGCGGTAGCACCGCTGCTGCAGATCGTGCGCGACCCGGAATGCGTGGCCCTCGGCCGCGCGTTCGCGGTGGCGGCCCTCGGCACGATCGGCGACAAGGACCCGCTGCCCTGGAACGCTCCGTATGCGAGCCACGGCAACTACCGGGCTTCGACCAGCACGCTGACCGACGGCCAGAGCGGCGTGCTCGACATCCTCTGAACCCGCGAACGCGCCGTCAGGCCGCTGCGGGTCCACCCGCCGAACGCAGCCAGGCGATGCCCAGCAGCCCGACCGACAGCAGGCTCACGGCGAGCAACCAACCGTTCCGCGCACTGCACGCCCGGGCTGCCTCGATCCGCTGCAGGTCCTCGCGCACGAAGCCGAGGTTCCGTTCGAGCCGCTGACGGGCCGCGGCATCGGGGCTGCTCGCCAGGGCCGAGGCGTACTCGGCGTCCGCGGCGCGCAGGTGCCGCAGGGCCCAGCGCGCATCGCCGGCGAGTTCGCGCAGGAACGACGTCGCGGTGGCGCTGCTCTGCACGTGCTGTAGCACCGCCTGCCAGTCGAGCCGCTGCCGGGCTGCGTAGGCGTCCAGTTCCGCCGTCGTCGCCGAAGCCGGGCCGGCGCAAGCGACCACCTCCCCCGGGTCGTCGTCGGCCAGGTAGCCGGCCAGCAACAACTCGTCGAGTTCCGGACGATCGTCGACCAGCACCCGGTCGCCGGCGATCGATCGCCACTTCGCACGATCCGCCGCGTGGGCCAGCAGCGACCGCCAGCGCGCGGCATCGTCCGGCAGCAGCGCCGCCGAGGTCGTGGACGCTGCCGTGAGCCGCTCGGGAGCCAAGGCGGCATCGCGACGCCCCACCAGCAGCACATTGCGCGAGTTCGGCACCGGCAGCGCCAGCACCGAGCCGAACGACCGGCCCATCGTCACTGCGATCGCGGCGAGCACCGGGTCGTCCGGCCGCAGCGCCCCGACGTTGCAGGCGAGCACACCGCCGGGCTCGAGCCGGGCATGGGCCAGTTCGAAGAACTCCCGGCTCGCGAGATGGGCCGGCACGTAGACCTGGTGCGCGTAGGCATCGACGTGGATCACGTGCCAGCGCCGGGTGGCGTGCCGCAGGAACAC
>JAEUHU010000119.1 GCA_016793305.1 Planctomycetota bacterium | reverse complement strand
ACCAGCAGGCGCACGCCGTCGGTCCGGCAGCGCGCGGCGATGCGTTCGAGCAGCTCCTTGCCGAGTTCCGGGCCGCGGCCGGCGAGCGGTGGATGCACGACCTGCTTCTCGTTCTCGAACCACCAGGCGCGCACCGTGTTGGCCAGCACCGCGTCGACCAGCGCACTGTGGCCGAGCAGGTCCTTCCAGCGCTTGGTCGCGTCGCGGGCGCTCGCGTCGTGGTCGATCGGCACGCCGCGCAGCTCGATCCCGTCGCCGACGAACTCGAACCAAGGCAGCTGCGTGTAGCGGCGCGCGAACTCGCAGCGATTCAGGTCGTCGGGGATGAACGCGACCACCAGCGTCGCGACGTCGCCGCGGTCGAGCATCGTCTCGGCGCGCAGCACCGCCTGCGTCAGGCTGTAGCCGAACACGCCGCCGTTCTCGACCGGCTGCTGCAGCACCGCCTCGAGGCAGGCTGGCCACGACGCGTCGTCGTCGACCTCGTCGCCGAACGTGAACGAGTCGCCGACGCAGGCGATCACGCGCTCGCCGGGCGGCGGCGTGCGGCCGTTGCTGCGGTTGCCGTCGGCGTCGATGGTCACCATCGTGCCCCAGTGGTTGTCGCGGCTGTGGAAGCCGGGCTTGGGCACGTAGCCGAGCCGCGGGTCGAGCACCGCCGGGTAGTTGCGCTGCATCAGGTCGGTGCGCAACGAGCGGAACGAGCCGAAGTGCAGGGGGGCCCGGACCAGCCGGATCGCCAGTTCGGCGACCAGCAGCAGCGCCAGCAGCGGCACCAGCGCGAACAGCAGGCGGCGCCGCAGCGGTAGCGGGCGGCGGGTGCTTGCTCGGGTGGCGAGTTCGGCGGGTTGCATGGCCTCGGATGGTAGGCGCCGTGCCGTGGCACGCGAGCCTGCAGCCGGCGCGCGCGGCCGCGAATGGCAGGGCTCGGCCTGGGCTTCGTCGGCGACCACGCTATCCTGCGCCGCCGTGAGCTACCGCGTCGAGCTGCCGGTCTTCTCCGGCCCGATGGACCTGCTGTTGCACCTCGTGCGCCAGCAGGAGGTCGACATCCACGAGGTGTCGCTCGCGCGCGTCCTCGAGGACTACCTGAAGCACCTGCGCGTGCTCCAGCAACTCGATCTCGGCGACATCGGCGACTTCCTGGTCATGGCCAGCACGCTGATGGAGATCAAGTCACGCGAGCTGCTGCCGAACGAGACCGTCGAGATCGAGGAGGAGCTCGATCCGCGCGACGACCTGATCAAGCGCTTGCTCGAGTACAAGCGCTACCGCGACCTCGCCCGCGAACTCGATCGCCGCGCCGACACCCGTTCGCGCCAGTCGCCGTTGGTGCTGCCCCAACCGCCGCAGCTCACCGAGCCCGGCGACGAGGACCTGCTCGACATCGGCGAGGTCGGCCTGTGGGACCTGACCGCGGCGTTCGCGAAACTGCTCGAGGAGATCGGCTCGCAGGGGCCGATGCAGATCGAGCGCGAGAAGCGCGACGTCGGCTACTACACCCGGCGGCTGTTGCAGCAGTTCCAGGAGCGCCGCGAAGTGCGCTTCAGCGAGATCTTCGACAAGCGCGAGGGCCGCTACGGGCTGATCGGCACGTTGATCGCGCTGCTCGAGATGATGAAGCAGGGCTACCTGCGCGCGTTCCAGGAGAACTGCTTCGACGAGATCCACCTGGTCTACAAGGGCGAAGAAGGCGTCACCGCCGACCAGATCCTCGCCGGCATCAGCGCCGACGAGGAGCAGCAGCGCCAGAAGGACGCGGCGGCGGCGGCAGCGACCGAGGCGGCGGCGAGCGGAACGGAGCCGCCGGCCCAGTTCGACGCGGCGGAGCTCGCGTCGGTGCTCGGCTCGGGCGACGACGAGGACGACGACGATCCGTTCGCGGCGCCGACTCGCTCGCCGGAGGACGACGAGCCCGACGAGGAGTCGAGCGAGATCCGCCGCCGCGACGACGGCGAGCTCGGCGCCGAATCGGCTGGCTGAAGCCTGCGCGCGGCCGTTCGGATGGAATCGTGCAGGTGCTCTGCCCAGCCGGTCCTGTCCGGTGCGGGCTGAGGCTGAAGACTACTCAGGACACTGAGTGATTCCGGGGCTGCTCGGGAGCGGTCGAGCGGACCGGCGGATCAGCCGAGCAGGGCTGGCAGGCGGCCGGCGAGGGCGCGCAGGGCCTTGCCGCGGTGGCTCAGCCGGTCCTTGGTCGCTGCGTCCAGGGTCGCGAACGTGCGCGCCGGATCGCCGGCGAACTCGCGCGGCACGAAGATCGGGTCGTAGCCGAAGCCGCCCTGGCCGGTCGGTGCGTCGAGCAGGGTGCCTTCGCAGCGCTCCTCGATCGCCGCCAGCACGCGGCCGTCGGGGCCACAGACGCACAGGCTGCAGACGAAGTGCGCCGTGCGGTGCGGTGGGCGCACCGGCTCCAGTTCGTCGAGCAGGCGCAGCAGCCGGCCGCGGTCGTCGAGGCCTGGACCGCCGTAGCGCGCCGACAGCACGCCCGGCCGACCGCCGAGCGCGTCGACGCACAGGCCGCTGTCGTCGGCCAGCGCCACGCCGCCGGCCAGCGTCGCCAGCAGCTGCGCCTTCTTGCGCGCGTTGCCGGCGAAGTCGGGCTGGTCCTCGACCGGTTCGAACGGTCGGCCGAGCTGTTCGGGTGTGCGCAGGTCGATGCCGAGCGGCGCCAGGATGCGCTCGAGCTCGGTGCGCTTCTTCGGGTTGTTGGTGCCGATCCAGAGCGTGGGCATGGCTTCCAGGGCGACGACGCAGCGGGCGGATTGCGTCCGGTTCGTGGTGGGTGGATCCCGCGTCGCGGCGTCCCGGCAATCACGGACCCGGGTCGCCCCGCGGGGCGAGATGGATCAGATCCCCAGCGCCTGCTTCTGCAGCGCGGTGACGTCGCCGCAGGCCTGCTGGGCCAGTGCCAGCATCTGCTGGAACTGGTCGAGCGCGAACGGCCGCTTCTCGGCGCCGCCGCCGATCTCGATCACGCGACCGTCGGCGGCGAGCACGACACTGAGGTCGACCTCGGCGGCGCTGTCTTCGCTGTAGTCGAGGTCGACCATCGGCGTGCCGCCGACGATGCCGACCGACACCGCCGACACGAGGCCGCGCAGCGGCCACTTCGGCAGCATCTTCTGCTCCTCCATCCACAGCAGCGCGTCGTAGACCGCGACCACGGCGCCGTTCACCGACGCCGTGCGTGTGCCGCCGTCGGCCTGCAGTACGTCGCAGTCGACCCACAGCGTGACCTCCGGCAGCGCGCCGAGGTCGACCGCGCAGCGCAGGGCCCGGCCGATCAGGCGCTGGATCTCGAAGCTGCGGCCGTCGAGCGGACGACCGCTGCGGCCGTCGCGCGGCTTCCGCGGATGGCCGGCCCCGGGCAGCATCGAGTACTCGGCGGTCAGCCAGCCGCCGGCATGACGGTTGTACATCCACTGCGGCACCTGCTCCTGCACGGTCACCGTGCAGAGCACCTTGGTCTTGCCGCACTCCACCAGCACGGAGCCCGGCAGGTCGGTGTAGGAGCGGGTGAACTGCAGCGGGCGCAGTTGCTCGGGCAGTCGGTTGTTCTTGCGGGCCAGGGGCGTTTCCTCGAAATCGGGGGGAACACCCTAACCGGCTGCCGGGATCGAGGCGAGGGCTTGGCGCAGTTCGTGCACGCCGAACGGCTTCGCCACACAGCGCAGGTCCGGCCAGGCCAGCAGGGCCGGCGGCGTCACCGGGGCCAGCACCAGGATGGACAGGCGCGGCGCCACGGTGCGGATCGTCGCGGCGAGCGCCTCGTCGTCGTCGAGTCGCTCCTGGTGGTCGACGATCAACAGTTCGAAACGCTCGGGGGTGGCCAGCAGGAACGAGCGCGCGGCCGCGCCGTCGGCGCACGCGAACACCGCGCGGCCGGTCGCCTTCAGCTCGCGGCTCAGCAGATCGCGGACCGCGGCGTCGGCTTCCAGCAGCAGTGCACCGCCGTAGCGATGGCCCGCTGGCCCCGGCTCGTGATCGGTCGGCGGGGCCGGTACAGCCGGGGGCGTCGACGCGTCGGGGAGCTCGGCCTCGGCGGTGCGCACCGCCAGCGGCCAACGCAGCACGGCGCGGATCGAACAGCCCGGCAGGTGCGACAGCGCCAGCTCGCCGCCGTGGCTGCGGATCAGGTGGCTCGCCGCCTCGACGTCGAGCGTGTAGGCGAGATCGGCGAACGGCGTGTGCCCGTGCGGCGGCGACTCGTGGCTCCACTCGAGCCCCAGTTCGACCTGCACGACCGGCTCGTCGTCGCGGAAGCACAGCTCGGTGCTGATGGACAGGTTGGTGGCGCCGCGCTCGGCGCGCTGCATCGCCGCACAGACGAAGCGCAGCGTGTCGTGCACGACGCCGGGGCCGACGCCGAGCAGCGGCAGGTGCGCCGCCGACTCGCGGCGCACCTCGATGCCGAGCTGCAGGGTCTGCAGTTCGTCGGTGATCGCGACCAGCGCCGCCTCGAGCGACGTGCGGCCCGGTTCGAGCGCACGGTTCCGGCCGAACGCGACCAACTTGCCGTGCAGGTGGCGCAGCCGTTGCAGCGCCGCGAGCAGCGCTTCGGCGGCGGCCGGCAGCTGCCGGCGATCGGGGGCCGCTTCGATCAAGTGGTGGGCGCGCCCTTCCACGCCCGACACCAGCGTGGCGAGTTCGTCCGCCAGCGAACGAGCGACCTGCATGGCGTCCAGGGGCTGGCCGGCCGGGAAGGTCGCGGCAGGCGGCGGCTCGGGCGGTGGCGCGACTGGCGGAATCACCGGCGAGCGGGGCGGCGTCGTGGGCGCCGCGTTCGGCGTGTTCGGGTCGACCGGGCCATTCGGCGTCGCCGCCGGCGCGGAGCGCCCCGCGGGGAGCCGGCGCAGGCGCTGCACGAGCACGGCGCACAGCGCACCGCCGAGGACGCAGAGCAGTTCGATCACGACGAGGAGAGGGGCTTGGGAGCCGGGCCAAGCTAGCCATGCTCCCGCAACCTGTCGAGGGACGCGCCGGCCGCTACGCCTTCGTACCGAGCCAGAACGTGTGCCGGATCGGCCCCGTGCAGGCGGCTCCCGGAGTCGCCACTTCGTCGCCCCCGACCAAGAGTCGCGTGGCCGCACGCACCAGCGTGAACGCGACGAAGCCGCCGGCGTCGTTGTGGACCACTTCGTGCACCGGCGTGCACTCGTGCGCGATCGCTGCGAGCGGCAGGCCGAGGAAGCGTGCCCGCAGCCGCCAGCCGGGCAACCGGTGGTCGATCTGGATCGTCAGCTGCACCGCCGGACGCTGCGGATCGCCGCGCAGCACCAGCAGGCAAGGCCAGCCGACGGGCCCGCGACCGAGCCGGCCCGCGAGGGCCAGTTCGGTGCCCGCGTCGCTCTCGACGAGGCGCTGCGGTTGCAGGAACTGCGCCGAGAACAGGCGCGGTCGCTGGTCCTGGCGCGGCGCGAACGCGTCGAGCGAACCGAGATCCTCGCTGGCTTCGAAGCGCAGGCAGTTGCTGGCGTGCAGGCCACCGTCGCGGTCGACGAACAGCACTCCTTCCTTGCGGGTCACGCGCACGCGGGCTCCGGCGCTCGCGATCAGCACGTCCTTGCGCTTCTTCAGCTCCTTGCCGGTGGTGACACGGGCCCCGGCGGGTGGCGGCAGCAGCAGCGGCGGCAGGGCGACCGGTCGGCCGGACAGGGCGATGGCCTCTTCGAGGCGCACCGCGAAGCCACGCGCGGTGCCGTCCTGCACCGTGCCGGCCCACAGGTCGGGATGGAGGTGCGGCGGGAACGCAGCGAGGTGCTGGTGTGCCGTGGCGCTCGTGTTCGCCGCGGCTTCGGCGCGCCAGCGCAGCAGCTTCAGGTCGATGCGGCAGTCGGCGGCGCCGAGGCCGACGGCGACGTCGTTCCCGACGACGACCCCGGAGCCGACGACGCCGCCCGGACCGGTCGCGACGCGCGTGTCGGCGGCGGGGGCCTCGATTTGGGCACTGGCGGCGAGTTGGGCTAGGGTCGCGGCCGCCCGATCGGGGTGCGCGGTCGACTGCACGGGCATCGTCCCGATCTTGGCGCCCGCTGTCGGATCGTGCCACAGTCGTGTCGGCGGTTTCAGCAACGCGGCAGAACTGCCGATGAGAAGGGCACGATGAACCACGTGCGCCTGCTGGGTGATCCGTTCGGCGACGATCCTGCAGCCTCGACCCTGCGCAGCTTCCTGCGCCAGTGCCTGGGCTCCGGCATGCGCTGTTCGCTGTCGCTCGCCCGTGTGCAGCCGCGCGAACCGGGCCCCGACGAACGGGAGATCCCGCTGACCGACGGGGTGCGCAACCTGCGCGTCGGCACGCGGCTTCCTGCGGCCGAGGTCGAGATGTTGCTGCGCGCCGCCGGCGACACGGTCGCCGCGACCGCGCCGGTGGTGGTGTTCGCCGCCCCGGCGCAGCGGGTCGACCTGGTGCGCGAAGCAGGCCTGTGGTGGCCGCAGGCCTGCGCGGTCTCGTCGGCGCGGGACGGAACGACCGCCGGCGAACTGCTCGACCGGGTGCGCGCCGAGATCCGCTGGGCCGGCTGCGAGAACCCGCCGCACGCGCTGGAGGAACACGAGCTCCTGCCCTGGGCGTCGTTGCCGCCGGTGCCACCGCACGGCCCGCTGGTGGTGGTCGGCGACGGCGAGTTCGGCTCCGGCATGGACCTCGCGATCACGCTGTTCCGCGACCACCTCGCGGTGTCCGGTCTGCGGCTGCGCTGCGTACTGAGCGGCAGCGTCGATTCGCGGGCGCGGCTCACCACCTGGCAGCAGCAGCTCGGTGCGCACGCCGCGGCGGTCGAGTTCGTCGTGTCGCCGTTCGAACCGGCCCACGCGCGCGACGCGTCGGCGATCCTGCTGCCGTACCGGACGTTCGAACGTGGCCGCGAGCTGGTGCAGGCCCTCGCCTCCGGGCGCCCGGTCTGCGTGTCGCGCTTCGCCGCCACCGCGAGCCTGCTGCACCGCCCGGGCACGTGCCTGCCGATCGGCGGGCGCAACCTCGCGGCCGAAGCGGGGCGCCCAGCCCACTTCGCGCCGCACCCGTCGGCCGTGCTCGCGGCGCTGCAGCAGGCGCTGGGCGACGGCGCGTTCGCCGCGGCGACCGGTCGGCGCGCGCGCGAGTTCGTGACCGAGGAACTGTTGCGAGGCCGGCCGACCCCGCCGCCGCCGCCGGTGGTGTCGACGACGGGCAACCGCCCGACCGTCGTGCTGGAGGCGCCGTTCTTCGAGACCTCGTCGAGCGCCGAGCTGTCGATCGCGACCGCCGAGGCGCTGCTCCGCCGCGGGCGCGTCGACCTGCGCCTCGTGCCGACCACGCCGCTGCGCCACGGCCTCGGTGCCCTGCGCGCACGCGCGCCTGCCCTCGAACCGCTGCTGACCCGCAATCCCGGCACCGTCGACCTGTGGCTCGCCAGCGGCTGGCCGGTGCGTTCGGTGCGTCCGCCGTGCCGCAGCTGGGCGCTGCGCGTCGACTGGGAGTACGGCGCCCTGCCGCTCGAGCTGACGCCGCACGTCACGCAGGACGCCGACGCGCTGGTCGTGCACAGCGAGACCGTCTACCGCACCATGACCGCGGCCGGCCGGCCGATGCGCGGCATCCACGTGGTGCCGCACGGCGTCGACGCGGCGGTGCACGAGAACGTGGTGCCGGACGCCGAGCTGGTCGCCTGGAAGAACGGCCTGCCCGCGGTGCTGTTCTGCGGCGGTGCCGTGTGGCGCAAGGGGCTCGACGTGTTCCTGCGCGCCGTGCTGGCCGCGTGGCAGGCCGGGGCGCGCTTCTGCGTCGTGGTGAAGACGGTCGGCGGCGACCAGCACTACGGCCGCTTCCATCTCGGCGAACTGCTGGCGCGCTGCCAGCGCACGCCGGGCACCCCGCCGCTGCGCGTCGTCGACGGCGAGCTGTCGCGTGACCAACTGGCGAGCCTCTACACCGCGTGCGACGTGCTGGTGCACCCGTATCGCGGCGAGGGCTTCTGCCTGCCCGTGCTCGAGGCGCGCGCAGCCGGCCTGCCGGTGCTCGCCACCGCCGGGGGTGCCACCGAGGCGCTGATGGTCGGCCCAGGTGCCGTGAAGATCCCGTCGGCGTCGCGCGCGGTCGAACTGCCCGGCGCGCACGTCGGCGCGCCGTTCGTGCTCGAGCCGTCGGCCGACGACACCACGCGGCTGTTGCTCGAGGCGCTGGCGAACCTGCCGAAGCTGCGCCGCGAGGCGCGTGGGTTCGCGGCGTCGGTGCGAGCCGCGTACTCGTGGGACGCCGCGGCGGCGTCGCTCGAACAGCTCGCGTTCGCGGCGATGGGCCAGCGGCGCGTGCCGGTGCCCGCGGAGCCGCTCGTCGAACTGCCGGCGATGGAACCGCGCGTCGCGACTCCGGAGCCCGAGCCCGCCATCGGCTGAGTCCCGCGTCCGCGGTTCGCGAACGACGTCGCTGGTCGCCACGGCATGGCCATGGCGCGTGATGCCCCGACGTGCCGAATTGCGCCGGCGGTCGCCGACCGCCATCCTGCCGCCCCGACATGACCGACGCGGCGCTGCGACTGCTGTTGCTGTTCCACGGCACGTGGGAGGACGAGTGCGTCGCCGCCTTGCAGCGCAGCAGCGACGTGCAGTTGCATCGCGTCGGCTTCGAGACGTTCGGCTACCCGCACGTGCTGCGGTTGCTCGGCTTCGACGCCGCGCGCTTCGCGGAACGGTTGGCGAAGCGCTTCGCCGGCCGCATCGACGCGGCGTGGTCCAACGACGACCAGTTCGGCGCGCTGCTGGCGGCGGTTGTGGCGAAGCGTCTCGGGCTGCCGGCCGCCGATCCGGCGTCGATCGTGCGGGCGCAGCACAAGCTGCTGCTGCGCGAGGCGCTCGCCGCGCACCTGCCGCACGCGAACGTGCGCGCCGCGGCGCTGCCGTGGCCGCTCGGCGATCGCCGCTGCCGCGATCCGCGCGCTCTGGCCGGGGCGGTCGAGGCCGCGGGGCTGCGTTTCCCGCTGTTCGCCAAGCCCGTGAAGGGCACGTTCTCGGCGTTGGCCCGCCGCGTGGTGTCGGCTGAACAGCTGGCGGCGCACCTGCACCTGCCGCGGGCCGATCGCTGGCTGCTGGCGCGCGTGCAGCGACCGTTCGAACAGCTCGCCGCGGCGGTCGGCCAGGCGCTGCCGTGTGGCGCCGACCACGTGCTGCTCGAGGAGATCCAGGACGGTGTGCAGCTCAACGTCGACGGCTACGCCGACCGGGGCACCGTGCACGTGCTCGGCGTGATCGACGAGTGCATGTATCCCGGCGAGGTCCAGGGCGCCCGCCACTTCGCCGGCTTCACGTTGCCGTCGCGCGAGCCCGAGGACGTGCAGCGGCGCGCCGCCGCGATCGCCGCGGACGCGGTGCGGGCGATCGGCTACGACCACGGGCTGTTCAACGTCGAGCTGTTCGCCGCCCACGACGGGACGATCCGCGTGATCGAGATCAATCCGCGCGGTGCCGGGCAGTTCACGACCATGTACCGCGCGGTGCACGGCGTCGACGTCGAACGGCTGGCGCTGCAGCTGGCTCGCGGCGGCGATCCGGCGGCCGTGCCGCGCGTGGCCCCGCTCGGCCGGGCCGCGGCGAGCTTCGTGTTCCGTAGGTTCGACGGGCGCCCTGGGCCCGAGCCCAGTGCGGCGGCACTCGCCTGGCTCGCCGGGCGGCATCCGCACTCCCGGTTGTGGACCGAGCCGTGTTCGCCGCGCGCGTTGCGCCGCGAGTACCGATGGCTCGGGTCGCACCGCCACGCCGTGTGGAACCACGCCGCCGCGGACTTCGCGACGCTCTGCCACGACGGCGAGGAAGTGGCGCAGCGGCTGTTCGGCACGGCGATGCCGTTGGGCCGGCTGGCAGCCGATCAGGGCGCGTAGAGGCGAGCGGCGATCGCGCCGAGTGCGCGTGGGTCGGCGCCGACTTCGGCGGCACCACGCTGCAGCAGCGACGGCTGCACGAACACCAACAGAGGCAGGTGCGGGGCCAGTCGCCACGCGATCGACCACAGCATCTGGGTCTCGCCGGCGTCCAGTCCGTGCTTCTGCGCGAGCGTCGCGAGCTGGCGTCGCCACCGGCGCTGGCGGCTCATGCCTGGGGCGAGGGCGATGCCGACCACGAGGGCCACCACGACCACGGCCACGACGACGATCGTCACGCGCGCACCTCGCGGCCGAGCGCTCCAGCCAGCAGTTCGTGGATCTTGGCGCGCACGCGCGGCGATGGCTCCACTGGCTCACGAGCCAGCAGCAGGGCCCGCCCGTCGGGCAAGTCGAGCTCTCCGAGCACCCAGACCGCCGACAGACGCGTCGCCTCGTCCGGGGCGACCATCAGGCCCAGCAGGGCTTCGCGGGCCCGTGGCCAGCCGAGGTGCCACAGCGCCTTGACGGCGTTGGCGCGCACCCGGTTGTCGCCGTCGTCGAGGAACGGCACCAGCATCTGCGTGTAGCGCGGGTCGGCGAGCTCTTCGAAAGCCTCGATCGCGTTGGCGCGCACGCGGCGGTCCGGATCGGCCAGCGCCCCGAGCAGAACCTGCACGCCTTCGCGCGATCCGGTCAGTTCGACGATGCGCACCGCGGTGGCGCGCACGCGCTTGTCCGGGTCGTCGAGCAGTTCGAGCAGCGGGCCACGAAGCTCGGCACCGGCGTCGAGCACCTCGACGATGTGCAACGCCTTGAGGCGGCGGGACGGATCGAACGACCCGATCTCGTCGGCGATGCGATCGAGCATGCCGCTGTCGATCTTGGCCAGCGCCTTGGCGGCCGCCTCGCGCTGGTTCTTGCTCATCGAGTCGAAGCGCTCCAGGTAGTGCTGGAAGCTGACCTTCGAGACCTCGCGGACCGCCATGCGCCGCAGCTCCGGGTCGATCGATCCGAGCAGCGGCGTCAGCAGCGAGATGCGCTGCGGTGGTGCCGTGTCGATCACCAGCTGGGCGGCGGCGCGCACACCGATGCCGGTCGAGCCACTGGCGAGCAGCTTGCCGAGGCCGACGAAGCCGCCGCTGCACTCCAGGTCGCGGATGGCGTCGACGACGGCGATCTGCACGTTGGCATCCGGGTGCAGCAGGAACGGCTCGAGCATCTCCTGCCGCTTGTCCGGGTTGACCTTCGCATCGCGCAGCAACGCGACGAGCCGCAGAGCAGCCCGGGTGTCGACCTCGGTGGCGACGTGCTGCACCGGGCCCCACCACGGCAGTTCGCGCGGCGTGCGAGCCTGCTGCACGGCCCGTTCGTCGCGCAGGGCGGCGACCTCGACGGCGACCGCTCTGGCGAACGCCGGGTCGCGGCGGTCGCGCAGTACCTGCTGGCCGATGCGCTGCACGCGGTGGTCGAGGTCGGTGGCGAGCGCCACGACGAACGCCGCCGCCCCCTCGCCAGGGCCGTGGCCGAGGGCCTGCACGAAGGTCTGGCTCATGCCGGACTCCGGCTGGGTCATCAGCACCGAGCGGAACAGCGACAGCACGACCGGGCCGAGGTCGAACAGCACTCCACACAGCTCCCGGCAGCGCGCCAGCGGGCAGCGGCGCAGGGCCGTGCCGAGCGCCTGCCACGCCGCCTCCTGGCGCGCGTCTCGGGTGCCGGTGGTCTTGTTGCCCTCGAGCAGCGCCTGACGGCGGGCCATCGCGTAGCTGGCGAGTCGCATCGCCACGCCTTCGATCGCGACCGCGGCGACCTCGTCGACCGGGTCGTCGACACCGACGGCGAGCAGTTCGGCGGCGCCGAGATCGCCGAGCGCGTCGGCGAGCTGGAAGGCGCCGATGCGCCGGGCGTCGCGGCCGCTGACGATCTTGTCCCGCGCCACGGCGAGCAGGTCCTGGCGGTGCGGCTCGAGCTGCTCACGCACGGACGGCAGCAGGTTCGGGAAGTGGTCGACGACCAGGTCGAGGCGCTTCGGGTCCATCGCCAGCAGGCGCTGCACGGCACCACCCTGGACCACCGCGTCCTTCTCGTGGAGGGCGGCGACCAGGCATTCGAGCCGGAGCGACGGCTCCAGCTGGTCCAGGTGCTCGAGGGTGGCGGCGAAGCTCATGCGACGGCGATGCGCCTCCCTGTTTCGGCGTGTGGCGCGGCTGCTCCTGAGCAGCGGCGCGTGGTCGCTTCCCGGGTTCCGTCGGCCGCGTCGGCAACCGCCGATGCGATCGGCCGACGCAGGCTCAGCCGGCCTGCGAGCCGCCGTCCGGAACCGCGACGAAGAACGCGAACCAGTCGCGGGGGTCGGTCCAGCTGCCCACGGTGCGCAGGCCCGCCCGGGCCAGCAGCGCGGTGAAGCCGGGCAGCGTGTGCTTGTAGGAGTTCTCGGTGTGGATGCGGGCGCCCTTCGCGAAGTGTCGGCCGCCGCCGGGCCAGCGTACCTGCACGTCGCGCACGGCTTCGAGGTGCATCTCGATGCGGCCGTGGCCGGCGTCGTAGCGGGCCAGGTGCCGCCAGTCGGCGAGCACGAAGTCGGTGCCGACCAGCTTGTTCAGGTGGCGCAGCAGGTTGCGGTCGAAGGCCGCGGTCACCCCGAGTTCGTCGTCGTAGGCGCGCTCGAGCACACTGGCCGGCTTCTGCAGGTCGACGCCGATCCACAGCACGGAGCCGTCGCGCATGTGCGTGCGCACGCTGCCCAGGAACGCGACCGCGGCCTCCGGCGTGAAGTTGCCGATCGAGCTGCCGGGATAGAAGAACAGCCGGCGCCCGTGCGGCACCGAGGGGGGCAGTTCGAGCCGGCTCGAGAAGTCGGTGCCGACACCGGTCATCGGCAGGCGTGGATGCTGCAGCTGCAGGCGTTGCAGCGCGTCGCGCAGGAACACGACCGACACGTCGACCGCGACGTAGTGCTGCGGGCGCACCGCGGCGAACAGTGCCGCGGCCTTCTTGCAGTCGCCGGCCCCGAGGTCGACCAGCGTGGCGCCCTGCACCGGGGCCGCCGCGGCGATCGCCGGCAGGTGGCGGGCCAGCAGTTCCTGCTCGGTGCGGGTCGGGTAGTACTCGTCGAGTGCGGTGATCGCCGAGAACAGGTGCGAGCCGAGTTCGTCGTAGAACAGGCTCGGTGCGGTGTGGGCCGGTTCGGCCTCGAGGCCGGCGAGGATCGAGGTGCGGAGCCGTTCGGGATCTGGCAGGGCGAGCTGCACGAACGCCGGACGGCGTGCGCGGGAGTCGACCTCGGGCGAGTCCGAGGTCGTGTGATGGGCCGGTTGCACGGCGGGGGAGCATAGGGAGGTCGCCCCCCTTCGACCCGGGAAAAGAACCATGTCGGATCCCGCGACGGTCACGAGGTCGACAGCCCCGGCCGGCCTTGGTGCGCGGACGGCAACCGTCGGTCTCAAGGCGGACACCGCTTCGCGTCGATGGCTGAAGGGCAGGCAGGCGAACCCATGATCGACGTCGATCGCGACACCGCATTCTCCCAGCAGATCCTCGACGTGCTGAACGCACGCTCGAAGGCGTCGCTGCACAACATCGCCAACCAGAACGTCGACGGCTTCAAGCGCTACGTGGTGCGCTTCGAGGACCTGCTCGAGAAGGCGCAGGCCGACGGTCGCGACCCGAACACCGTGCAACCGGTGACCGAACGCGACGAGTCCGGGCCGCCGGGGCAGAACAACGTCGTGCTGATGGAGGAGCTCGCGATCCTCGGCAAGACCTCGCTGCTGCACGACGTGATGACCCGACGCGTCGGCAGCTACTTCCAGACCGTCAACAAGGCCATCTTCGGCAGGTGATCCCGATGACCGATCCGATGCAGGGAGTGTTCCGCGGCTTCGACATCGCCGGTGCCGGCATGCGCGCCGAGCTGCAGCGTTCGGAGATGGTGGCCAGCAACCTGGCCAACATGCACCGCACCGGCAACGCGCAGAAGGAGCCGTACCGGCGGAAGCAGCTGGTGTTCGAGGAACTGCTGCTCGAGCAGCAGAGCGGCCCCGGCGGCCGCGGCGGCCCGGCCGGCCAGGTCGGCGGCGTCGCGGCCGGTGTGCAGATCGCCCAGGTGGTCGAGGACCAGACGCCGTTCCCGGTGTTCTACCAGCCCGGCCACCCCGACGCGGACGCGAGCGGCCAGGTGCTCGGCAGCAACGTCGACCTGTTCCAGGAGCTGGTCGACATGCAGGTCATCGAGCGCAGCTTCGACGCCAACCTGCAAGCGCTGCGGAGCTACCGCGGCATGTTGCAGAACACCATCACCAACATGAGTCGCTGAGGACGCTGAGCCATGACCGGATTCGACCTCGGCTCCCTCGGTTCGATCGGCGGCTTCGACGTCGCGAACTTCCAGAAGGAGATCATGCGTGTGATGGCCGAGCGCGGCCCGAACATGATCGACCCGCCGAAGGTGGGCGGCGAACTCGCGCCGAGCCGGAGCTCCGACACCGGCGAGCTGCGCGGTGGCTTCGCGGGCCTGCTCGAAGGGGCCGTCGGCCAGGTGCAGTCGCTGCAGAAGGACACGCAGGACAAGGTGCGCTCGATGATGCTCGGCGAAGGAGCCGAGCTGCACGACGTGATGATCGCGGCCAACAAGAGCGACATGGCGTTCAGCCTGCTGCTCGAGGTCCGCAACAAGCTGGTGGACGCGTGGGACAAGCTGTCCCGCTCGGTGATGTGATCCCATGCGGAACTTCCTCGACGACTTGTTCAAGCAGATGAAGGGCATCTGGGCCCGGCTCGACGCCGGCCAGAAGCTCGTCGTCTCCGCGGTGCTGCTCGCCACGGTCGCCGGCCTCGGCGGCATCGTCTGGTTCGCCGGACGGCCGAGCTACGAGACCGTGTTCACGGCCCTGCCGGGCTCCGGCAGCGAGCTCGCCGAAGCGAAGCAGGCGCTGGCCAGTGCCGGTGTCGCCTACGTGCCCGACTCGACCGGCATGTCCTTGATGGTCGAACGCGGCCAGCTCGGCCTCGCCAACCAGGCGATTCTCGAGAAGGGGCTGCGCGGCGCCGTGTCGCCGTCGGTCGGCGGCGGCCTCAGCCTGATCGAGGACGCCGAGACCAAGCAGTGGAAGCTCGACGCCGCGTCGCGCCAGAGCGTCGTCTCGGCGATCCAGCAGCTCGACGGCGTGATGCAGGCGACGGTCACAGCGACCAAGCCGCGCCGCCAGGCCGCGTTCCGCGACCGCGACGACGAGAACAAGCCGAGCGCCACCATCGTGCTGAAGCTGAAGAACGGCGTGCCGTTCGACTCGCTGGCCCGCGCCGCGTCGTCGCTGGCCAGTTCGCAGCTCGGCGTGCCGCAGCAGAACATCGAGGTCGTCAGTTCGGCCGGCAACCAGCGCTTCCGCTACGACCCCGACCGCGAAGGCGGCGGCGGCACGTCGGAGTTCCTGAAGATGCAGCGAGACCTGAGCGAGGAGCGCACCAACCTGGCGCAGGCGCGCCTCGACCAGCTGTGGCCGGGCAAGACCAACGTCGCGATCACCGTCGAGCTCGACTCGGCGTGGGAGGTGCGCAGCGAGAAGGTGCTGCCGAGCGAGGCGATCGTGCGCAGCGAGAAGGTCAAGAAGGACGAGACCAACACGCCGGCCGCGACGGCCGAGGCGAGCGCCAAGACGAGCAAGAACGAGACCAAGGACCGCGAGTTCGTCACCGAGATCGGCGAGCGGCGGGTCGGCAAGTCGATGCCCGACATCAAGCGCGTCACGGTCGCGCTGATCTACGACAAGTCGCTCGTCACCTCCGACTTCAAGCCCGAGGACCTGGTCAACACGGTCAAGTCGATCGCCGGCTGGGATCCGGCCCGCGACAAGCCGGAGTCGTTCAGCACGCTGGTCGGCGAGTTCGCACCGATCGACATGGGGCCGGAGCTCAGCGGCGGGCCGGGCTTCGGCGAGGTGGCGCTGCGCTGGGGGCCGACCATCGGCCAGATCCTCGGCGTGTTCGTGGTCGTGATGTTCCTGCGCGGCCTGTTCAAGCGCGGCTCGTCCAGCGTCGCGGCCGGTGCGGCCTCGGCGAGCGGCCCCGCGGTCAAGGAGGAGGTCGACGAGAAGAACCTGACCCCCGAAGAACTCCAGAAGCGCATGCGCCGCGAGATCGAGCGTTCGATCGCCAACGATCCGGCGTCGCTCGCGAAGCTGCTGGAGAACTGGCTCACGGAGCAGAAGGCCTGACGGGGAGACCCTGAGCCATGGCGGACCTGAAGAACCTGTCGATCGACAAGATCATCGCGATGCTGCTCCTGTCCATCGACCAGGAGCTGGCCGCGAAGGTCATCCGTCAGTTCACCGACGACGGCGTCGACAAGGTGACGCGCGCGATGCAGGAGCTGCAAGAGATGGCGATCGACCGCGAGACGATCCGCTCCGTCTACGGCAAGACCGTCGAACGCATGCGCCAGGGTGGCATGGCGCTCGGCGACGTCGGCGGCCTGATGCGCAACGTGCTGTCCAAGGCGTTCGGCGAGCAGCGCAGCGGCGACGTGGCGCGGCGGGCCAACAGCGACATCCTCGCCAAGCGTCCGTTCGCGATGTTCGAACAACTGACCGCCGAGGACCTCGCCAACCTGCTGACCGAGGAGCACCCGCAGATCTCGGCCGTGTTCATCGCCCACCTCGACCGCAAGAAGGGCGGCGAGGTCCTGAAGTTCCTCGAAGAGGAGCTGCGCGCCGACCTCGTGCACCGCGTCGCGACGCTCGATCGCACGCCGGCCGACGTCGTGCAACGCGTGCTCGAGGTGATGCGCAAGAAGGTCAAGGACCTCGGCCTCACCACGCTGCGCAGCGAGCCGAAGGCCTGGGTCAAGGCCGCGGCGTCGCTGCTCAACAACCTCGGTGGCGGCGAGAAGGCCGTGCTCGAGAAAATCGAACAGGCCGACGCCGGCATCGCCGGGGCGATCCGCGAGGAGATGTTCACCTTCGACGACATCCAGAAGCTCGACAAGAAGTCGATGCAGAAGATCCTGGCCGCCGTCGACAGCCGGCAGCTCGCCGTCTCGCTGAAGGCGGCGATCCCGCCGGTCGAGCAGGCGATCCTCGGCAACCTCAGCAAGCGTGCGTCCGACATGGTGCGCGAAGAACGCGACAACCTCGGACCGACGCCGCTCGCCGAGGTGCTGACCGCGCAGAACGAGATCCTGAAGATGATCCGCGACCTGATGGACAAGGGCGAGATCAAGGCCGGCGGCGCCGCCGAGCAGATGGTGTGACGCCATGACCAGCACGACCACGGTTCCGTTCACGGCCCCGCTGGTGGGCATCCGCCTGCACGCGCGGCGCACCAGCGGCGGGGTTCCCGAGGCCGGGCCGGCGGCGCGCCTGCTCGACCTCAAGGAGCGCGAAGCGCAGCGCCTGCAGGCCACCAAGGCCGTGCTCGAGCTGGCGCGGCTCATGGCGCGCACCGTCGACGCGGTGCCGCAGCAGGTCGGCCAGCGGCTCGACGAGGTGGCGGGCATCGCCGTCGAACTCGGCCTCTGCCTCGCCCGCGAGATCGTCGGCTCCGCCCTCGAACGGGGGCTCGTCGACCCGACGCCGACGGTGGTGCGCTGCCTGCGCGACTGCGTGCACGGCAGCAGCAAGGCCGACCTGGTGGTCCGGCTGCACCCGCTCGACCTCGAAGGCGTGCAGCAGCAGCTCGCCGGCATGAGCGATCTGCAGGACGAGGTCGGCGCCGCCCGCTTCGTCGCCGACAAGTCGGTGCCGCGCGGCGGGGTGCGCGCCGAGACCGGGGCCGGCCGCCTGCTCTACGACCCGAGCGAGGTGCTCGAACGGATCAGCGCCGAGGTTCGTCGCGAGGCCGGTTCGTGACCCTGCCGGCGTCGCTCGCCCGCGCCGTCGCCGCCGCGCGCACGCTCAACCGGCCGCGCGCCGAGGGCCGCGTCCGCGCGATCCGCGGCATCGCGGTCCACGTCACCGGGCTCGCCGCGGCGATCGGCGACACTTGCACGATCGACGCCGACGGCGGCAAGCTGCCGCTGCCCGCCGAAGTGGTCGGGTTCGACGGCGACGACGCGGTGGTGATGGCGCTCGGCGACGCGCACCGGGTGGCGCCGTGGGACAAGGTGCACAACGACCATCGCCCCTTGGCGGTGCCGGTCGGTGCCGGTCTGCTCGGCCGCGTCGTCGACGCGCTCGGCCGGCCGCTCGACGGTGGGCCGCCGATCCAGGGTGCTCTGCGCCCGCTGACCGGCGATGCGCCGTCGCCGCTGTCGCGCGCCCCGATCCACCAGCCGGTCGAGACCGGGGTCGCCGCGATCGACGGCATGCTGACGCTCGGCAAGGGCCAGCGCATCGGCATCTTCGCCGGTTCGGGCGTCGGCAAGTCGACTCTGATGGGCGCCATCGCCCGCAGCAAGGCCGGCCAGGTGAACGTGATCGCGCTGATCGGCGAACGCGGCCGCGAGGTCGGCGAGTTCGTCACCGAAGCGCTCGGCAAGGAAGGCCTGCAGAAGAGCGTGGTGATCGCCTGCACGTCCGACGCAGCGCCGATGCTGCGCCTCAAGGCGCCGTTGACCGCGGTGACGATCGCCGAAGCGTTCCGCGCGCAGGGCGCCGACGTGCTGTTCATGATGGACTCGGTGACGCGCTACGCGATGGCGGTGCGCGAGGTCGGCCTCGCCGCCGGCGAACCACCGACGCTGCGCGGCTACCCGCCGTCGCTGTTCGCGTCGTTGCCGCGCCTCGTCGAACGGCTCGGCTCCGACGGCACCGGCACGATCACGGGCCTGTTCACGGTGCTCGTCGACGGCGACGACATGAACGAACCGGTCGCCGACGCGCTGCGCGGCTACCTCGACGGCCACATCGTGTTGAACCGCCGCATCGCCGAGCGCGGCCGGTTCCCGGCGATCGACGTGCTGGCGTCGATCAGCCGTCTGATGCCGAAGGTGAGTACCCCCGAGCACCAGAAGCGCGCGCGCAAGCTGCGTGAGCTGCTGGCGCACTACGAGGAGAACCGGGACCTGGTCGCGGTGGGGGCGTACCGGAAGGGCGCCGATCCGCTGCTCGACCAGGCGCTGGCGAAGATCGCGGCGATCGAGGGGTTGCTGTACCACGGCACGGATTCGCGCGCGGCGGCGGACACGCAGAAGGCGCTGCAGCAGATCGCCGGCGCGTGAGTCGGTGAGAGCAGGACCGCCGTGTTGACACCCTCGGCTGGACCGAGGATCGTTCCGTGCCGTTGGACGAGGCGGTCCAATGAACCTTGGAGAATTGCGCCATGTCCCAACCCGACCCCCGCTGGGAAGGTCCGCCTTCGGGCAAGGACTCGCGCAGTGAGCCAGGTCCACTCGACCCCTTGGCAGGTGGGACGCCATCGACACCTGCGGGCGACGCGGCCGCGCGAGCGGAGTCCGATCTGGCGAGCGGTGCACACGACACCTTCGCGGCATCTGCAGGACCTGGGCAGGCCCCAGGAGATCCTGCGCGTCGATTGGGCCAGTATCGCCTGTTGCGCGTGATTGCGCAGGGTGGCATGGGCGTCGTCCACGAAGCCGTCCAGGAGGTCCTCGGCCGGCGGGTCGCTCTCAAGACCCTGCCGCTACCCGCAGTCTCGACGGGGACCTACCTGGAGCGATTCCGTCGTGAGGCCCAGGCGGTTGGCGCACTCGCCCACCCCAACATCGTTCAGCTGTTCGAGTCGGGCTCGGAAGGGCAACAGTTCTTCTACGCCATGGAGTTCGTGGAGGGGCTTGGGCTCGACCAGCTGATCGAGCAGAGCATGGCGTGGCGAAAGGGCGAGCTGGCGACGCCTCACGATCTCGTGCGTCGAGCGTGGACGACCGTTCTCCAGGAGACGAGCAAGGGCCGCGAGGACGCCTCCGAGGCCAGCGTTCGCATCTGGATCCACAACGCAGTCGACCTCGTGCGCCAGATTGCCGAGGCACTCGCCTACTCCCACGAGCACGGCATCCTCCACCGCGATGTCAAGCCTTCGAACATCCTGCTCGGGATCGACGGACGTGCGCGGTTGACGGACTTCGGGTTGGCGAAGTCGACCGGATCGCAGGACCTGACCAAGACCGGA
>JAEUHU010000274.1 GCA_016793305.1 Planctomycetota bacterium | reverse complement strand
CGGTGCCGCTGGTCGGCGACTTCCACTACAACGGCCACGTCCTGCTGCGGAAGTACCCGGCCTGCGCCGAGGCCCTCGACAAGTACCGGATCAACCCCGGCAACGTCGGCAAGGGGGCCAACCACGACAAGAACTTCGCGACGATGGTGCAGTGCGCCGTCGACCACGGCAAGCCGGTGCGCATCGGCGTCAACGCCGGTTCGCTCGACCAGGAACTGCTCGCCGAGCTGATGGACACCAACGCGCGCTCGGCGATCCCCCAGGACGCGAGCGCGGTGTTCCTCGAAGCGATGGTGCAGAGTGCGCTGCGCTCGGCGCACGCCGCCGAGGAACTCGGCCTGCGCCGCGACCAGATCGTCCTGAGCTGCAAGATCAGCAAGGTGCAGGAGCTGGTCCGCGTCTACCGCGCCCTGGCCGATCGCACCGACCACGCGCTGCACCTCGGCCTGACCGAGGCCGGCATGGGCATGAAGGGCATCGTCGGCTCGACCGCCGGCCTGTCGATCCTGCTGCAGCAGGGCATCGGCGACACGATCCGCGTGTCGCTGACGCCGGAGCCCGGCAGTTCGCGCACCCAGGAGGTGCGCGTGGCGCAGCAGATCCTGCAGGCGATGGACATCCGGCCGTTCCTGCCGCAGGTCACGGCGTGTCCCGGTTGCGGGCGCACGACCTCGAGCTACTTCCAGGAACTCAGCCAGCAGGTCGAGAAGTTCCTGCACGCGCGCATGCCCGAGTGGAAGAAGACCAAGCCGCACGTGGCGTCGCTGCAGGTCGCGGTGATGGGCTGCGTCGTGAACGGCCCCGGCGAGAGCAAGGCGGCGAACCTCGGCATCTCCCTGCCCGGCACCGGCGAGGCGCCGCGCGCCCCGGTCTACGAAGACGGCGTGCAGGTCGGCATGCTCGAGGGCCCGACCCTGGCCCAGGACTTCCTGGCCCGCATCGAGGCCTACGTGCAGCGCATGCAGCCGTCCGCCGGTTGACCGCATCGATCGGGCGTGCCCGGCCCGCACGGCCGTCCTTGCCAGTGGCGTCCCACCGGCCCCTGTCCTACCTTGCCGGCCCTCCGCCCAAAGACGGCCAAGACCTCCGCATGAAGGCTGCCAGCTCGCCCGACTTCCCCCTGATCGAGCGCATCGCACGACGCGCGTTCGCCCACATGGTGGCGATGATCCACGTCGCCAACAACCGCGACGACGCCGACAAGACCGACCCCAAGGTCGGTGGTCACCCGGCGGCCTGCGCCAGCAGCCTCGACTTCATGACGGCGCTGCACCTCGTGGTCCGGCAACCCGGCGACTTCGTCTGCTGCAAGCCGCACAGCTCGCCGGTCGACCACGCCCTGCACCACGCGATGGGCCTGTTCCGCCACGCTGACGGCCGCTGGTTCGACGAGGCCGAGTCGGAAGCGGTGATGCACCGCCTGCGCAGCTTCGCGCACGACGGCAAGCCGGTGTTCCAGAGCTACCACGCCGAAGGCGACCCCGACAGCTGGCACTTCCTGCCGTCGGGCTCGGTCGGCATCCCGCCGGTCGCCGCCGCCTACCAGGCGCTCGCCTACCGCTACGCGCGCCAGCACGGCTGGGACGTCGACGAGCCGCACTTCTGGTGCATGATGGGCGACAGCGAGTTCCGCGAAGGGTCGCTGCTCGAGGTGCTGCCCGAGGTCGCCGAGCGCGAGCTCGGCAACGTCACCTGGATCATCGACTACAACCGCCAGAACCTCGACGGCACGCGCATCCCGAACAACCGCGGCCTGCAGGGCACCGACGCCGACCGCATCGAGGGCACCGCGATCGCGAACGGCTGGGAAGTGATCCAGCTGCGCCACGGCCGGTTCCGCGAATCGGTGTTCGGCAAGAAGGGCGGCGACGCGCTGCGCAAGGTGTTCGAGCGCGGCTTCACCGACTACCACTTCCAGGCGCACCTGTGGAAGCGCGACGCGAAGCTGATGCGAGCCGCGGTGATCGCCGAGGACAAGTCGTGCAAGGCGCTGATCGAGTCGCTGAGCGACGCCGAGGTCGTCAAGCTGTTCCACGACACCGGCGGCCACGACCACCAGGCGATCACAGCGGCGTTCGAGCAGAGCAAGAAGGACAAGCGCCGGCCGACGCTGATCATCGCGCACACCGTGAAGGGCCGCGGCCTGCAGTGCGTCGCCGCCAACGGCAACCACTCGGCGATGCCCGAGGAGAGCGAGGTCGTCGAGATCCTGAAGGGCCAGGGCCTGTCGCTCGAGCGCCCGTTCGTGCGCTTCGCCGCCGACTCGGAGGAGGGCCGCTTCCTGACCCAGCGCGGCCTCGAGATGCGCCTTGGCATGCAGGCGCTCGAGGTGCAGCGCGACGCCAACCGCGCCCACGTGCAGGCGCAGATCGACAAGCAGGGCGGCATGCCGGAGTCGCTCGACATCAACCTGAAGATGGCGCCGACCACGCACACGCAGTGGATGTGGGGCCAGCTGGCCGCCAAGCTCGTGCGCATCGGCGTCTACGACGAGCTCGCCAAGGCCGGCAAGGAGCAGAAGGCCGGCAAGGCGCCGACCGCCGACGAAGCGCGCTGGAACCCGCTCGCCGACCTGATGATGACGATGGCGCCGGACGTCGGCACGTCGACCAACATCAACCCGGCGATGGACGAGAAGATCTTCGGGCCCAAGCACGACGAGAACTGGGAGAGCAAGCTCGACCTGCACGAGCGC
>JAEUHU010000569.1 GCA_016793305.1 Planctomycetota bacterium | reverse complement strand
TCAGATCAGCGTCAGCAGGATCTGGCCGGCCGACCAGCTGCAGAGCGTGGTGTCCCAGGTCCAGATCGCGGTCGCCCAGGCGTAGAGGCTGAGCGTGATGGCCTTCAGCGAGTAGGTCGCACCACCCGACAGGCCCCACAGGCCGCTGGCCGAGAGGTTGACGTTCAACGACTGCTCGAGCACCTTGCCCTCCAGGCCGACGCCGACGTTGAAGCCGGGGATGCCGAAGCTGACCGAGGCGTTGACGAACGCGTAGGCGTTGGCCTGGGCGTTGATGCCGACCTTCGCGGTGGCCGCGGGCAGCAGCCAGTTGGCCGACCGGCCGAAGCCGCAGCCGGCGTTGCCGCCGATCGTGACGCTGACCGGACCGACCGGCACCGACACCGAGACGTCGCTCGGGAACAGGTTGTAGGTGTGGTTGGACGCGGCGAAGGTGCTCGAGTTGCTGAACGAGCTGTTCAGGATCGAGTAGCCGAGCATCTCGACACGGAACTGGCCGGAGCGCGTCTGCACGCCGTTGTTCATCACGTTCATCGCGTAGCCGACGATCTCGACGACCTCCTTGCTCTGCTTCAGCACGCTCGCCGTGCCGCGGAACTCGGCGCTCGCCTGGCCGAGCTCGTAGCCGCCGTTCTTCTGGCGGACCATGCCGGCGTAGGCGTAGACGCTGCCGCCGAGCCAGGTGTTGCCGATCGACTTGCTGTACGAGTTGCTGCGGTACTCGACCGGCGGCAGCACGGGCGGGGTCGGGGTGAGGTAGCCGCTCGACAGCACGCCGCTGCTGACCACGGTGGTCGACCAGGTGCCCTGGGCGACGACGGCCGAGCCGAGCGTCAGGGTGGTGGCGGCGGCGCACAGGAACGAAGAGAGCTTGGTGGGGAACATGGTTTCGATCTCGCTGAGGAAGGTGTGTTCGGTGGGTGTCCCGCGGCATCGCGGGCTCGGCGCGTTCGCGTCGGTGCCGGTCGAGCGACGCTGCGTCGGCGCCCGTTCGCGCTCGCCGGCGAAACCGGCATGATTCCCGCTCGAGGAACCCGGCCGGATTCCGCGAACGAGACCTCCGGTCACGTCGCTCGCCTCGCCTTTGCCCATGCAGGAACCACCCGACGATCGCCGAACCCCAGCCGACAGCGGCGGCCGGACCGACAAGGACGCGGTGCAGGCCCTGGTCGCCGCGTGCATCGAAGCCCTCGAACGCGGCGAGACGGACCCTGCGACGAGAGTCTGCGCCGAACGCCCCGATCTGCTGACACGGGTCCAGCGGCGCCTCGCCCAGCTCGCCTCGCGCGGCCTGATCCCCGACAGCGAATCGTTGCCGGCGAGCATCGGTCCGTATCGCATCCTGCGCGAACTCGGCAGCGGCGGCATGGGCAGTGTCTACCTGGCCGAACAGGCCGAGCCGATCCGAAGGCAGGTGGCGCTCAAGGTCGTCAAGCTCGGCATGGACACCCGCGAGGTGGTGGCGCGCTTCCGCGGCGAGCGCCGGGCGCTGGCGCGCATGAACCACCCGCACATCGCCCAGGTGTTCGACGCCGGCATCACCGACGAAGGGCGCCCGTACTTCGTGATGGAGTACGTGTCCGGCCGCTCGCTGACGTCGTTCTGCGACCAGCGGCAGCTGCCACCCGCCGAACGGGTGCGCCTGCTCGCCACCGTGTGTCGCGCCGTGCAGCACGCACACGACCGGGGTCTCATCCACCGCGACCTGAAGCCGTCGAACATCCTGGTCAGCACGCACGAGGGCACGATCGTCCCGAAGGTCATCGACTTCGGCATCGCCAAGGCGACCACGACCGACGACGGCACGGCGGCGGAACCGATCAGCCTGCAGACACGCGCCGACCAGGTGCTCGGCACGCCCGAGTACATGAGCCCGGAGCAGATGGTCTCCGGTGGAGTCGACGTCGACACCCGCACCGACGTCTACTCGCTCGGCGTCACGCTCTACGAACAGCTGTGCGGCGAACTGCCGTTCGACAGCCGCCGGCTGCGCGGCGCCGGCCGCGACGAGCTCGCTCGCATCCTGCAGGACGAACTGCCCACCCAACCGAGCAAGCGCCTGTCGCAGGTCGGCGGTGCCGCGGTCTCGGCGCGCGGCGGCGAGCGCACCGTCGTGCAACGCGCGGTCGCCGGCGAGCTCGACTGGATCACCTTGAAGGCGCTCGCCAAGCGCCGCGAGGACCGGTACCCGTCGGCGCTGGCTCTGGCCGAGGACCTCGAGCGCTGGCTCGCCAACGAACCGGTGCTCGCCGCTCCGCCGGGCCACACCTACCGGCTGCGCAAGTTCGTGCGCCGCCACCGCGTGGCCGTCGCCGCCGGCTGCACGGTGCTGGCGTCCCTGGTCGTGGCGCTGCTGGTCAGCCTGGACGCGACGTCGGAGGCCAGGCTCGCAGAGCGCAAGACCGCCGAAGCTCTGGTCGCGGCCAGGTCGGCCGAAGAACGCACCCAGCAGGCCCTGCGGGACGTGCTGTCGGCCCAACAGCGCGAGCGGGAAGCACTCGACGACGTGCGCGCGTTCTACGGGTTCGCGCGCGATGCCGTCGGCAACCTGGTCGACGTCGCGGTCGACGAACTCGGCGATGTGCCCCAGGCCGACTCGGTGCGGCGCCGCATGCTCGACGACGCCGTGGCGTTCTACTCGGCGCTGCACGGTCGGCAGGCCGAGGACCCGGCCCTGCGCGCCGATCTCGTCGAGGCGAACGGACGGCTCGGCACGCTGCGCATGCAGCTCGGCCAGACCGACGATGCCCTGGTGTCGCTGGTCGCGGCTGCGCGCGAGGCGGACGAACTGCTGCAGCTCCAGCCGGACGAGCCACGCCGCGTCGAGCTGGCGATGGTCGCCCACAACCGGCTCGGCATCCTGCACGCGATGCTGAGCCGCGGCGTCGAGGCCCGCCACGAATTCACGCGTGCGTTGGCGATGCTCACCAGGCTGCAGGCCGAGACCAGCAAGGCCGACTACGACCTGCAGGAAGCGCGGCTGTGCACGAACCTGGGCAACGAGACGCCCGAAGCCGACGAGGCGATCGTGCTGCTCGAGCGCGCGCTGGCCGCGTTCGCCCGGATCGAGGCGATGACGCCGACCATGGAACGGGATCGAGCCCGCTGCCGTCTGGCCCTCGCCGCGGCCGCGACCCGCCGCAATCGCGTGAAGGAGGCCGCCGAGCAGCTGGCCACGGCCGCGGCGTCCCTCGCGGCGTTGCCGGTCGACGCGAGCGTGCGTGGTCGGGAGCTCGAAGCCCAGGTGCACGACGAGCTGGCCCGCGTGCAGACCCGGCTCGGCCAACGCGAGCAGGCGAAGGTGAACCGACGACGAGCTGTCGCGATCCACCAGCAGCTGGTCGACGAGCACCCGGACGTGCTGGCGCACGTCGAGCGACTCGCCGGCGGCCTCCACCATCTCGGCCAGCTCGCCGAAGAGGAGGCCGACCTCGACGCCGCGCTCGACGCGTTCACCCGCTCGGCGAGCCTCCGGATCGAGCTGATGGGCAAGGCGAAGCAGAACCATCGTTACGCGATGCAGTGCGCCCGCACGGTGCTCGGCAAGGCCCGGATCGAGCTGATGCGATGGCAGCGGGGTGGCGGGGTCCCGGCCGAGCGCGCCGCTGCCGAAGCGGATCTCGCGCTGGCGCGGCAGATCGCCGAGCCGTTGCTGCAGCAGCACGGTGACGACGTCGACGTGCTGACCACGTTCGGGGGCGTGCACGCGGCCCTCGGTCAGCTGGCGATCCAGGACGGTCGCTTCGCCGACGCGATCACCGGCTACCAACAGCTGCGCGACGCAGCACTCGCCATGCTCGCCACCGCCAGCCACGAGCCGGAAGTGCACTACCAGCTGGCGATGGCCGGCAGCGGGCTGCTCCAGGCGCACGTGCTCTCCGGCGACCCGGAGCAGGGAGTCGTCGACGGTCGGGCCGGGTTCGCCGCCCTCGAGGCGGGGCTCGAACGCGACGCCCGGAACTCGGCCCTGCGCGATCTGGCGCCGACGCTGGCCGGCCGCATCGCCATCGCGCTGCAGAACAGCGGCGAGCACGAGGCCGCCGCCCGACACCTGCTGCAGATGATCGAACGCCGCGACCTCGGCAACGACTGCCGCGAACAGGGTTGCCTGCTGCTCGGCAACGTGCTCGACCAGCTGACCGGACACGCCGAACACGGCGTCTGGCGCGACCAGCTCGTCGCGGCCCTGCGCGCGATCGTCACGGCGCGCGGCGACGCCGCGGCGGCGAAACAGCGGCCGAGCCAGGGGATCGGGTTCTCGCACTTCCGCTCGCGGTTGCGCGACTTCGACCTGCGCCTCGCCCTCGGCGACCAGCTCGGCAAGCTCGGCGAGATCGACGAGCAGTCGCGCTGGCTCGAGGAAGCGTTCGCGCTCGCGGAGACGATCGTCGACCTGTCGGCCGATCGCTGGCGCAACCTGACGTCGCAGCGCGCCGAGTGTGCGCTGGCCCACGACCAGCCGGGGGCGGCGGTCGCGGTCGTCGAAGCGTTCCTCGGCCAGATCGGCGACGACGGTGGCAGCGGCGGCGGCGACTACCTGGCGGCGTGCTTGCTGATGCAGGCGCGGGCGAAGCTCGCGGACGCCGCGGAGCGCGAACGGCTGGCGCAGCTCGTGGTGCGGCGGCTGGCGCTGGCGCTCGAGCACCAGCAGGTGCCGGCGAGTGCGGTGCAGCACGAGCAGTTCGACGAGCTGGCCGGGCGGGCGGAGTTCGACGCGCTGCGGCGGCGGTGAGAGATGCGCGGCGCGGAGAACGTCGTGGGCGACCATGCACGCGCCCGATCCGTTCGCCGCGCCGCGCCGAAGATCAGGGTTGTGGCAGCAGGACGTGCAGGCTGGAGCCGAGCCGACCGCCGCGCTCGTGCGGGAACCCGTGGGGATCACGCACGACCATCACGTCGACCCGAGAAACCCCGCCGAGATCGACCTGCACCTCGCACGTCTGCAGAACGAGGTCGATGCCGTGCAGCGGCAGCGCGGTGGGCACGACGATGGTGACTGCTCTTGGCGTTGCCAGATCGCGCCACGGACTTGGCTCGAGCGACGTGATTGTCGTGACCAGGACGTCCGACGAGCCGTCGGCGCAGTGAGCCGGTGCCGGCAGCACGGCGAAGCTGCGCAATTGGACGAGGAGCCAGCCCGAGGCCCGCGGCTGTGGATGGTCAGGCGCGATCGACCGCCTCTGCGCTCCAGCACTCGCCTCCGCCCACGGAACGACGTTCTCGCGGGGCTCCTGATCGCTGCAGGCGATCGGCACCAGGGCTCCGAACGCGATCAGGGGGACGAGCCGGCACTGGTGCAGGCGACGATGGCGAACGGGAACGAACGCAGCTGTCGGCATGGGGACCTCGCTCGGGCGCGGCCAATGCGCCCTCCACCATGCTTGTGGGGCACCGGGGGCAACCCGGGCCGAAAATCCTGCGGCACGCCACCTTGTCCGTCCGTCGCGATCCAGCCCGTCGTACCCGCGTCCCTGCTATTGGAACTCGAATCGCATCACGTGGGCGAGGTGCACGGACAGCTCGCCAGTGGCCTCCAAGGGGCTGCCTTCGAGCAGCGACATGTCGAGCGCCGACGGCGCCGTCGACACGGCCCACTCGATCGCGTTGCTGGTCGCCGCCGTCGGATACTCGAGCCACTGGGTGGTCATGCCGGCCCCGAGCACGAGCGGGTTGTTCGGCAGCTTCATGCGCGCTTCGGCGATGCCGCCGCGCGACAGCAGGCCGGACGCACTTTCCGGCTCGAAGGTCAGGAACGCGACCGCGTCGAAGGTCGCCAGGTGAACCAGGCACTCGGGTGCGGAGGGATAGCCGAAGGCCGACAGCGGCATCGGGACCGGATTGCGCTGGCCGAGGGCGATCACCGCCATCGTGTAGGGCGTGCCGAAGGCGAAGAAACGGGCATAGCCGCCCGGCAGCAGCGAACGGGTGGCGATGTTCGCCCATTGGTGCTGCGGGCCGCCATAGCTTCCGCAACCGCCACCGAGGTCCAGTGTGGTGCCGGCGACCTGCTCGAACGCGGCGTCCGCCATCCACCAGTTCGCGTTCTGGCCGGGGATCGGCTCGCCGACGACGTCGACGCACAGGGTGCCACCGAGGTACACGAACGGCGTGGTGAACTCGATCCGGATGGTGTTCTCGGTTGTCCACGCCACCGTGGGGCCGACCGCCGGCGGCGAGGTCGGCAGCGTCACTTCGCCCTGGAACACCTGGACCGCATCGACGCCGACATTGGTGGCATAGGCGTTCGAGGCCTCGATCGGCTCGTGGGGCGCGTGCGACAGGTGGACCGTCCACTGCGTCGTGCCGCCGGAGTACGTCTCGTTCGCGGCGGTCCGACGCAGCTCGAGTGC
>JAEUHU010000482.1 GCA_016793305.1 Planctomycetota bacterium | reverse complement strand
GCGTGCGGGAACAGCAGCAGCCGGTTCGCCAGGTAGACGTAGGTGACGGCCCCTTCGCCGACCAGGTAGAGCGCCATGCCCTGGTCGAGCAGCGAGCTGACCTGGTTGAGCGACATGCCGACCACGGTCGGGCCCATCGCCACGAACACGGCGGCCGCGGCCGTGCCGCGCGCCGGCAGGCCGAGGCGCGGGCGCAGCAGTTCGCCGCGGCGCCACAGTGGCACGACCACCAGCAGCAGCTGCAGGAAGCCGCTGACCGACAGCACGGCGGCGGTGAAGTTCGCGATCTCGGTGTCGACGGTGATGCCGAGCGGGCCGCACAGCAGCAGCGTGACGATCCAGAACAGGTTCATCACGATCGGCACGGCAGCTGGCAGCGCGAACATGCCGAGCGTGTTCAGCGCCCCCGAGAACACCGCGGTCAGGCACACCGGCAGCGCGTAGACGAACAGGATCGCGTTCAGCGACAGCAGGAGCCGCATCGCCGCGGTGCCGCCCTTCGCGGGTGCCGGCAGCCACTCGGGCGGCATCAGCAGGCTCGCCAGCACGACCAGGGCGCACAGCGGCGTCAGCAGCGTCACGACCGCGCCGGTGATCTGCGCCAGCAGTTCGCGGGCCCGCTGCGGATCCTCGCGTCGCGCCTTCGCGTAGGCGGGCACCAGCGACGCCGACAGGGCGCCTTCGCCGAGCAGGCGGCGCATCAGGTTGGGCAGCGCCCAGGCCAGCAGGAACGTGTCCTGCACGAAGCCGGGGCCGAGGATCTGCGCCATCAGGCGGTCGCGCCACAGGCCGAAGATCCGCGACAGCAGGGTGAACGCCGAGATCGAGCCGGCGGCGCGCAGCAGGCGGGTCATGGCTGGCAGTGCCGCGGCGAGCGGGCCCGTGCGCCGGGTGGCCGGAGGAGCGAGGATCTCATGCAGAAGGGCTTTGCCACACGCGAGCGGGCGGGGTCGGCCACCTCGCCGAGCACCGGGCCTGGCACCGCGTGGCACAGGTTCTCGACGCGGTCGTTGTGCACGGCCGACGACGCGAAACAATCCACGCGCCAGCAGTCGCTGCAAGCGAGCACACGGCATTCGTCCGTGCTCGCAGTGGATCAGAGACCATGACCCGCAGGATCTTCGTCGGTGACATCCAGGGCTGCCGCGAGCCGCTCGAACGGCTGCTCGCGGCGGTCGCGTTCGTGCCCGGTCGCGATCGCTTGCTGCCGGTCGGCGACCTCGTCAACAAGGGCCCCGACTCGCCCGGCGTGGTGGCGCTGCTGATGCGGCTTCACGCCGAACCGGTGCTCGGCAACCACGACCTGCATTGGCTCGGCAAGGGCAAGGGCGAGCCGGCCCAGCGGGACTGGCTGCAGGCCCAGCCGGTGGTCCGGGTGTTCGACGACGTGGTGATGGTCCACGCGGGGCTGCATCCACACTGGGACGAGGCGAAGCTCCGTTCGCCGCTCTCGCCGGACGAGATCGACTACGCCGTCAACGTGCGCTACTGCGATGCCGACGGGCGCCGCCCCGCCGACGACTGGCCGCCGCCGGGGCCGCCGTTCCGGCCCTGGGACGACTTCTACCGTGGCGCAAGACGGGTGGTGTTCGGGCACTGGGCGCGCCGGGGGCTGTCGGTGACACCCCGTGCGATCGGGCTCGATTCGGGCTGCTGTTACGGCGGCAAACTGTCGGCCTGGATCGCCGAGGAGGATCGGGTCGTACAAGTCGACGGGCAGGCTCGTGCGGCATCGCCGTGACGGGACTGGGGCAGAACCGGGACGAAGCCGGTGCGGTGCTCGGGGTTTCGCCACCTAGCATCTCGGCCCTCCCAAACGAACCGCCTTCCCATGCGCGCACTGCAGATCCTCCTCTCGTCCTCGTTCCTCTGCGCCGGCCTCGCCGCGCAGACTCCTGCTCCTGCCACCGCCGACAAGCCGGGCGCCGTGGCTCAGGCCCAGTCGCCGGCGGCCACGCGCTGGCAGGAGCTCGAGACGAAGCAGAACGCGCGCATGCGCGGCCTGCAGCGGGGCGATGCCGCGGCGCGCGAGACGGCGATGAAGGAAGTGGTGGCCGAGTGCCAGGCGTTCGCCGCCGAGTTCCCGAAGACGGTCGAGGCGAGCAAGGCGTGGCTGAAGGTCGCACAGCTCGCCTCGATGACCAAGGACAAGGACGCGGCCGGCAAGGCGCTCGTGGCGATGGACGTCGACGTGCTCGACTTCTCGTCGGTCGTCAGTGCCGCTGTGGTGGCCAAGCGCGCGGACCTGACGGACCATCAGGGCCGACTGCTCGAGGCCGCCAAGAAGAAGGCGAAGAACCTCGACGAGCGGCTCGAGCTCGTCACGGCGGTTCGCGCCGGCATGCAGGATGCCGAAGGCGCCGACAAGCTGATGGCCGAGATCGAGGCCGGGGCGACCACGGACGAGGACAAGGCGGCGCTCGCCATGCACAAGGCGCGCGGCCTGCGACGCAACAAGCCGGACGACTACAAGGCTGCGCTGGCCGACGTGGCCGCGAAGTTCCCGTCGACCAAGGCCGGCAAGACCGCCGCGGCGAAGATGCTCGCCGCCAGCCTCGCGGTCGGCAGCGATCCGGTGCCGTTCACCACGAAGGACATGGACGGCGTGGACGTGTCGGTGGCCGACTACAAGGGCAAGGTGCTGCTGATCGACTTCTGGGCCACGTGGTGCGGCCCGTGCATGGCCGAGTTGCCGCACGTGCTCGAGACCTACCAGGAGTTCCACGACCAGGGCTTCGAGATCCTCGGCATCTCGCTCGACCGCGACACCGACAAGGACAAGCTGGTGCAGACGATCAAGGACCGCGGCATGAGCTGGCGGCACGTCTACG
>JAEUHU010000446.1 GCA_016793305.1 Planctomycetota bacterium | reverse complement strand
GAAGCGAGGTGGACGAACTCCCAGAGTCGAGAGGCCTGGTCCATGCCGATCGGCACCAGCCCGAGTTGCGGCGTCAGCTCGAAGTTCGCATACAGCTTGGAGGCCCGGATGCCGTCGCTCGCACGGATCGCTGCGATCGCCTGGTCCCACGCCGTCTGGTGGTCTTCGATCGTCTGCTGCTTCACCGTGCGCGCCGCGGTCAGGCGCTTCTGCACGGACGGCAGCACTCCGCGGCGCACGAACGCACCCAAGTCGGCCACGAGTCTCGACAGGGTTCGGTGCACGTAGTCGTCCTTCGCTGCCTCGAACGCGAACCCGGCGACCGCGACCTCGCCTTCTAGCAACGCGATCTGCTCCAGCAAGGGTGCGCGCGACGCGGGATCGTCGGCGTTCGCGAACTCGCCCTGCCGCCGCTGTAGCTCCGGCCACCGCGCGTGATGCTCTCGCGCCACCTGGCGCTGCTCCTCAGTCACCGGCTTCGCTCGCGCCCGCAGCGCCACCAGCGCCGCCTCCAACTCCGGCAACCGCGCTGCCAACGGCTCTCCGTAGTCGCGCAGCCATGCCTCCATCGCCGGCACCTTGTCCGGGAACGCCGGATAGAGCTCCGCCTCCAGCCGCTTGGCCTCCGCCAGCTTCGCCACGTCGGCGAAGATCCGGTTCTTCTCGGCTTCGGCCTGGGCCTCGGTCAGCAGCGACTTGTTCTCGGCCGCGTAGAGCGAGGTGCCGACGATGCCTGCAACCAGGATCAGCAGCGCTATGGCGAGTGCGCTCGCCAGGGCCCGGTTGCGACGGATCCAGAGCTTCAACTCCACCAGGGCTCCGGTTCGGTAGGCCCGGACGACCCGCTGCGCCAGGAACGCGCGAACGTCGGCCGCGAGATCGAGCACGTGCGCGTAACGACTGTCGCGTTCGCGGTGCATCGCCTTCTCGATGATCGCCACCAGCTCTGCCGGCACGCCCTGCTGGATCTCCTCGACGCGCTTGGGTGGCCCGTCGACGACGTCGCGGAGGATGCGATATGCCGGTTGCCGGACGCCGGAGGCCGTGTAGGGCGCTCGGCCGGTCACCAGATCGTAGAGCATCGCGCCGATCGCATACACGTCGGCGCGCTGGTCCAACGGTTCGCTGCGCGCCTGCTCCGGCGGCATGTAGCTCGGTGTGCCCAGCTGCTGCCCGTCCATCGAAACCACGGACGAGCCTGCATCCGACTCCTCGTCGCGCCGCCGCGCCGAGTCGATCTTCGACACGCCCGTGCCCTCGTCCTTGCGAATGCGCAGATCGTGCCGATCGGCCTGGCCCAGCACCTTCGCCAGCCCCCAGTCCATCACGTAGACCTCGCCGAAGCGGCCTACCATCACGTTCGCCGGCTTCAGGTCGCGGTGCAGCACGCCCTTGTCGTGCGCATACGCCACCGTGTCGCACACCTTCAGGATCACCTCGAGTGCCCTGGTCGTGGTCCAGCCTTCCTCCTCTTCGCGCGCCAACTCGAACACCTCGCTGGCAGTGCGCCCCTTCACGAGACGCATCGTGAAGTAGACCTTGCCGTTCTGGTCGAGCCCGAGTTCGTGCACCGGCACCACGCCTGGGTGGTCGAGCTGCGACGTGACCTGGGCTTCCTCGAGGAACCGTCCGAGCAGCTGGTGCGACAGCCTCTTCTCCTCCTCGTCGCGCGGCGCGGCGCGCTCGAGCAGCACCTTCATCGCGAGGCGTCGGTTCAGGTGCCGATCGTGGATGCGCATCACGGCACCCATGCCGCCCTTGCCGACCTCGGTCTCGATTGCGTAGCGCTCGGTGTCGAGCTTCGGCGCCTTGGCGAGCTTCTCCATCAGTTCGCCGGTTGCCGTCGACTGCACGCGGTCGCCGGCGGCGGTTGGTGGGGGAGTGCGGTCCGGACGAGGAGGCGACGGATCTGGAGCGGGGCTGGTCATCGCGGGACTCGAGCGCGGAGGGCAATGGCCAGCATCGGGAGCGACAGTGTGCGGGGCAAGAAGGAGGCGCTTCGGGTGCCGGGTGGCGCGTGGATCCCAGTGCGCACTCGAGCCTTTGCCCGCGGCGCCTGGCGGGGGGCGGGACGGTGAGGGGTGAAGGATCAGAGTCGGGATGTCCTGGCGGGACGCAGGCCCAGGTAGCGGCCGCGGTGCGACGGGCCGAGGTCGTTGCGATTGCCGGACCGCGCGAAGTCGGGGCCGTAGTCGAAGTCGCCACCGCGGTGGCAGCGGGCGGCGGAGCCATCTTCTGAAGTGGGACGCGAGCCATCGCCGGCTCGTTCGGTGCCGTAGCCCGAATAGGTGTCGAGGCACCACTCCAACAGGTTGCCGCCCATGTCGTACAGACCAAAGCCGTTGGCTGTCTTCGACCCTACGCGCATCGGTCCGCCGCTGCCGATGTTCTCCTTGGCCCTCACGCTCTCCTCGGTGTCGCCGGTCCACCACCTCGTCGTCGTGCCAGCACGGATCGCATACTCCCAACGCAACTCGCTCGGCAACACCAACCCCTCGTGCCGCAGCACCTCCTCGCTGTCGAACCAGTCGACGTTCTCGACCGGCAGCGCGAGGCCGTTCTCCTCCTTGAAGTAGCTCGGGTTCGTGCCGGTCACCCGCAACCACTGACCCTGCGTCATCTCGTACTTGGCGAGGAAGAACGGGTCGAGCCGCACCGACTGCCGCTTCTCGTCGACCTTGTCGTCACGGATCCCGTGGGCCGGCAACGTTCCCCCCGGCAACAGCACGAACACGATCCCCATGTCGCCCGTCGGGATCAGCCGCTGCGTCGCCGGATCGCGCTCCGGGATCTCCTTGCCCGGCGTGCCCGACGCCAAGTGCACGAACTCCCACAGCAACGACTCCTGGTCCATGCCGATCGGCACGAGCCCGAGTTGCGGCGTCAACTCGAAGTGCTCGTACAGCTTCGACGCCGTCATGCCGTTGCTCGCCCTGATCGCCGCGATGGCCTCGTCCCACTTCGCGTGGTGCGCATCGATCGTCTGCTGTTTGACCGTGCGCGCGGCAGCCAACCTCTTCTGCACGCCCGGCAGCACGCCGCTGCGCACGAAATCGCCCTGCTCCTTCACCAATCGCGTCAGCGTGCGATGCAGGTACCCGTCCTTGCCGTCCACGAACTCGAGCCCCGCGACCTCGATCTCGTTCTGGAGCGTCGCGATCTGCTCCTTCAGCGCGTCACGCGCCGCGGGATCGTTCTCCTCGGTCAGCTCGTGCTGTCGCCGCTGCAACTCCGGCCAGCGTGCATGCTGCTCCCGCGACACCTGCCGCGGCTCCTCCGTCGCCGGTTTCGCCCGCGCCCGAACCGCCACCAACGCCGCCTCCAGCTCCGGCAACCGCGCCGACAACGGCTCCCCATGCTCCCGCAGCCACGCCTCCATCGCCGGCACCCTGTCCGGGAACGCCGGGTACAGCTCCTCCTCGAGCCGCTTCGCCTCCGCCAGCTTCGCCACGTCCGCGAAGATCCGGTTCTTCTCGGCCTCGACCGCGAGCAGCTGGTTCTGCGCCTGGGCGACCCCCTTGTGGTGGTCCGCCCAGTACCACAGCGTCAACGCGCCGACGATGCCCAGCGCCTGCAGCACGATCGCCGTGACCAGGGTCACCGCGTGGGCGCGGTTGCGCCGCATCCACAGCCGCATCTCGACCAGCGCCCCGGTGCGGTGCGCCTTGACCACGCGACCGTCGACGAACGCGCGCAGATCGGCGGCCAGCTCGACGACGTTCTGGTAGCGCGCGGCGGGGTCGCGGGCCATCGCCTTCTCGACGATGGCGACCAGCTCCGCCGGCGCCTCGGTCAGTTCCTCGATGCGCTTTGGCGGACCGTCCAGCAGGTCGTCGAGGATCCGGTAGGCCAGCTTGTCGTGGCCGGGCGTCGTGTAGGGCGCGCGGCCGGTCAACAGCTCGTAGACCATCGCCCCGATCGCGTAGACGTCGGCACGGCGGTCGAGCGCTTCGTTGCGGGCTTGCTCGGGCGGCATGTAGCTCGGCGTGCCGAGCTGATGCCCGTCCATCGACACCAGCGACGACGACGCGTCGGACGCGGTGTCGCGGTGGCGGGCCGTCGCGAAGCGCGACGGGGCCGGCTCGTTCTCGGGGCGGATGCGCAGGTCGTGACGGTCCGGTTGGCCGAGCACTTTCGCGAGCCCCCAGTCCATCACGTAGACCTCGCCGAAGCGGCCGACCATCACGTTGTCGGGCTTCAGGTCGCGGTGCAGCACGCCCTTGTCGTGCGCGTAGGCCATCGTGTCGCAGACCTTGAGGACCACCTCGAGCGCGCGCGTGGTCGTCCAGTCGTCGCGGCGTGCGCGGGCGTCGGCGAACACCGCGCTGACGGTGCGGCCCTTCACCATCCGCATCGAGAACCACACCTTGCCGGAGTCGTCGAGGCCGAGGTCGTGCACCGGCACGACGCCGGGGTGGTCGAGTTGGCTCGTCACCTGCGCTTCTTCGAGGAAGCGCCCGAGCAGCTGGTGGGCGCGACGATGGTCGGCTTCGGTCTGCGGCTCGCCTCGTTCGCGCAGCACCTTGATCGCCAGTCGGCGGTTCAGGAACTGGTCGTGGATGCGT